>DBXF01000051.1:12490-62071 GCA_002309295.1 Bacteroidales bacterium UBA1219
GGCTTGGCAAGGTCCATGAAGTCGTTGCCCACGCGTCCCTGACGGTAGCAACCTGTGCAGAACGAGGGGATGTAGCCTTCGTCAACGAAAGCAGAGATAACCTCCTCCATCTCGCGGTGGTCGCCGAGGGCGAACTGGCTGCCGGTCTGGGTTTCTTCGTGAGCGTAGGAGCCGGGGTTGGTGCGCGAGCCGGCGGAAATCTGGCTTATGCCGTAGTTTATCAGCTCGTTGCGCATGGCGGCACCCTCGCGGGTGGAGAGTATCATGCCGGTGTAAGGCAGTGCTATGCGTATGATGGCCACCAGTTTCTTGAAATCGTCGTCGCTCACGGGGTTGGGCACGTTCTCGGCGTCGGGGGCTCCGATGGCGGGTTCCATACGGGGCACAGAGACGGTGTGCGGTCCGCAGCCGTAGCAGCGTTCGAGGTGGTTGGCGTGTTCAATCATGGCAAGGACTTCGAAACGATAGTCGCCAAGTCCGAACAGAGCTCCGATTCCCACGTCGTTGATGCCGCCNNTCCATGATGGCGAGGATTTCGAAGCGGTAGTCGACCAAACCGAAGAGGACACCGATACCCACGTCGTTGATGCCGCCTTCCTGGGCACGGTCCATCACGGTGAGACGGTAGGCGTAGTCGGCCTTGGGGGTGCCTTCGGGGTGGAAACGTTTGTACAGCACGGGGTCGTAGGTCTCCTGGAAACATACGTAGGTGCCTATCTTTTCGGCGTGCAGACGTGCGAAATCCTCCACCTCCATGGGTGCCAGCTCGATGTTGATACGACGGATGTAGTCGCGGCCGCCGCGTTCTTTCACGCCGTAGGTAGTGCGTATGGCCTCCACCATGTAGTCGGTGCCGTTTTTGTTGTTTTCACCGCAGATGAGCAGCACACGTTTGTGACCTTGTTTCAGCAGAGCCGAGGTCTCCTGCGCGATCTCGTCCATGGTGAGTATCTTACGGGCTATCAGCTTGTTGTCCTTGCGGAACGAGCAGTAGGTGCAGTTGTTAACACAGATGTTGCCGGTGTAGATGGGGGCGAAAAGCACCAGACGTTTGCCGTAGATCTCCTCTTTCACGATTTTGGCGGTGTCCATAATCTTCTGGATATGGTTCACATCCTCCACGCGGAGCAGCAGGGCCACGTCTTCGAGGCTGAGCCCTTTCAGTTTCAGGGCTTTGTTGAGAACTTCGTTAAGCTCGCTTTCGGTAGGTATCTTACCGTTTATCAAGTCGTTGAGTTTATCGCGGTCGATAAACACTTTGTTGCGTTCTTCGATATTCATGTTATTAATGTATTAGATGTTATTTTTTTGATTGTTTATTTCTGTTTCGATACAATGGCTTTCACCTCCACGAACTCCAAACGGCCGAGCTTGCCCGTAAGCGCGTTGATTTCGTCGAGGGTGGCTTCGATAACTATGTTGATGAAATTCAGACCTTTGTCGCGCAATGGCAGACCTTGGCGTGATAGGATTCCGTCGCTGTACTGCGACAGGGTGTCGTTTACCGACTTTACAGCGGATTTGTCGCTGATTACTATTGTTATTGTTCCGATTCTCTTTTCCATCAGGGGTTAAGCTTTTGGATTAGACACTGATTTTTAATAACTTGCTCCAGATTTCTCTTATCTGAAGAATGATACAAATATAATGATTTTTTTTGAATTACAAGATTATTTTTATTTATTTTTGATTTTTATACAACTGCGGCGTGGATGGGGGCCTTTTTACCCCACACTGCCGTGTGGGCTATTAAAAGAACACCCCTACGGGGTGAAGAAACTGCCAGTGGCAGTTTCGATAGCCGAAGGCGGAGAAATTTCAAAAAAGTCCTGTGGACTTTTCGATAGCCTGCAAGGGCGGAGAAAAACAGCAGTCAAGCAATCAAGACGCAAATATGAAACATACATAATATTATTAATATCGTGCGACAATAAAAATCAGTCTTAAATCAAACTATATCGAAATGATTATAACACAGAGATAACCGTGTCGGAAAAATCTTTTTCGGATAATTCGATTTTTTTTGCGTATATTTGCAAATCGTTTTCATCAAAAAAACAACCTTATGAAAAGAGCATTTTTTATTGTGGCAACGCTGTTTTTCGCGTGTTCCGCATTTTGCCAGAAATCTGTCGTGGCCACCGGCGGTTCGGCAACCAGTATGACGGGCGCCAAAATCAGCTATTCCGTGGGACAAGTGGCTATTGGCACGGCGCGGACTGCCAATTTCAGGATTTACGAGGGAGTGCAGCAACCTATCTCGGTATCAGAACTTTACGTAACTGAGGCTCAGCGCCTTGCCGTGGAGTTGAAAGTGTATCCCAACCCGTCGAGCGGCGCTGTGAACATCGCCCGTACCGGCGACGGCGCTACGACCCTCGAGTACCAGCTGCTTTCCGCCACCGGAGCTAAGATCCTTTCTGGTGTCTTGAACGGACAAACCACGACGGTTTCGCTGCAAAACCTGCCCGCTGCCGTGTATCTGCTCCGTGTTACCGACGGCAAACAGCAACGAGCATATCGTATTATAAAGAAATAACTTACAGCCATGAAAAAGATACTGACAACGATATTTTCCCTTGTGGCAACGGCAACGCTTTTTGCTCAAGTGCCACAGAGTTTCAGCTTTCAGGCCGTGATACGCAACAACGATAACACTCTGATGACCAACCAGATTGTCAATGCCAAGTTCACCATCACGCCCAACGACAACTCAGATGTGATAACCTACTGCGAGGAGCATAGCCTTACCACCGACGCCAACGGCATACTGCGCGCCGAGATAGGCAAAGGCACCTCGTGCGGTGGACGTTTCGACCAGATACATTGGGAACGCGGCGAATACCTGCTCAACTGCCGTTTCGTCTATTCGGCTATTCCTGAGGAGACGTTGATAAGCACCACCCAGCTAATCAGCGTGCCTTACGCTCTGGTTTCGGGCAGTGCCAAGACCTCCAGCGACTGGGAGCTGTACTACGTCATATACAACCGCAGGCTCGACACCATAGACAGTGTTTTGAATGTGCTTCAGGCCGACATCCGCGCCACCGACAGCATGATACGCGTGTTGCGCAGCCAGCAATCGCCAAGCGCACCCCAACCAGCCAACAGCCAAGTGGTTGGCAAACCTCAAGCCGTTAAGTCGGAAATGAAAAAAGAGAGAAACATAACCCCTAAAAAAGATTGAGCCATGAGAAAAGCATTTTTATTTACAATAGCCCTTTTGGGAGCAATAGCCATGGCACAACCGCCACAAAGCTTTATGTACCAATCTGTTATACGTAACAGCAGCGGTACCGTTCTTACCAACCAGCGTATCAATGCCAAGGTGAGCATCCTCAGTACAAGTGCTTCGGGAACAGTCGTTTACGAAGAAACACACACTGCCACTAGCGACGCCACCGGAGTGTTGACTTTGGCAATTGGCACCGGCACTGTGGTTACAGGCACTTTCGCCAATATCGACTGGCTCGCCGACGACTATTTCCTGAAAACCCAGATAGACCCCATCGGAGGAAGCAACTACTCTCTCGAAACCACCCAGCAACTGCTCAGCGTACCTTACGCCTTTATGTCGAAAAAGACCACCAAACTCGTCGGCATCGACAGCTCCCTTGCCGCGCTTGACGCCCGCCTGAACAGAATCGACAGTCTGATAAGTGTTTACAACGTACAGATACGCCGTTTGAACGACTCCATACAAACGTTGGCAAACAGCCCTATAAGCCCGTCGCAGCTACAGCCACTGATACAGCAAAAAGCAAAATTGGAATCGGCACTGAACACACTTCGCAACCTTCTTGCCGCAACACGCAACGAAAGCTCTGCCGTGCTTCCGCGCCAGCAGGCAATAATAACACGTTCCGCCGGACATTTCTGCGACAAATAAACCATTAAAAACGCATAAAACGATGAAGAACATAATTTCCTTAGTATTAGCATTTTGCGTTACAGTCGCAACTTTTGCGCAAATGCCACAAAGTTTTGGATTCCAGACTGTTGTTCGCAACAACAACAATATACTTATAAACAGCCACGTGGGAGCGCGACTCACCATACTGAAGAACTCCGCCACAGGGACCAGCGTGTATTGCGAGACACAGGACGTTTACACGAGTTCCAACGGCGTAGCCACTTTCGAGGTAGGCAAAGGCACTGTGGTTTCGGGCGTTTTCGCTGATATCAGCTGGCTCACCGCCAAGCATTTCCTGAAAACCGAGATAGACCCCGACGGCGGCACCAACTACACCATCACCGAGACCACCGAACTGCGCAGCGTGCCTTACGCCTTGTTTTCGGGGCAGTCGAACAATTTCACCAAAATCGACAGTCTTATGGCAATATATAACAACAGGTTACGCCGCACCGACAGTCTTGCCAACATCAGCGTCGGAAACCTGCGCCATATCGACAGTCTTATACTTATAAGATTATATTCCGACAGCGTTTTCCGTGGCGGAATAGGACGTTTTGCCACCTCCGACACCACTTTTATTACATTTTCGCCTGCAAATTTATGGTATCGTCCAAGCGACACCTCGTGGAAAATGCCCGACAACCAATGGGATACGGCAGGACAGTACAGCAACTCACAACTCAGCGTCGGCTACACCGGATGGGTAGACATGCTCACTTGGGCCACCAGCGGTTACAACGACATTTATCCCACCGACACGACACAGACTAGCACATATTTCGGCAACGGACTTAACAACCTCAACGGCACTCCATACGACTGGGCTTACATCAACACAATATATTTCCGCAGACAGCCTTACATACCCAACACCTGGCGCACCCCCACCGATGCCGAGTGGACTTACATAATGACAGGTCGTCCCAATGCAGTAAACATGCGTTGCCTTGCCACAGTAAACGGCATAAACGGCATGGTGCTTCTGCCCGACGACTGGCCTGGAATGCCCATGGGATGTTCCATGAATCCACTAACCAACCGATGGGGAGCAAACAACTACAGCGGCATTTTCTGGACAGCCATGGAATCGCAAGGTGCCGTGTTTATCCCGGCCGCCGGATATCTGCACCGTTCCGCCAACCCAATGCACTGCCACGACCAAGGCATGCAGGGTTTCTATTGGTCAGAGACCTCGCATCCAACCAGTTCTGCCGACTGCTATTACATGAACTTCGGGCTGTTGGGCACCGTGGGAGGATTTATCAATGCCGTTTTTTCTCCAAGCACCCCATGCGGTCGTGAGTACAGCCACTCCGTAAGGTTGGTGAAAGACCTGCCAAGAACCGAATAGCAGATGTCGAATTCATAAAAAAGCCATTCAAATACAAGGCGGTGCAAAAAAAGCACTGCCTTTTTTCGTTTTTTTTCGTATCTTTGCACACTCAAAAAACACACTCGACACAGATGACCGACAAGACTAAAGAACTTGAAACAGAGAAAATTGGAAAACTTCTGCTGATTTACGCCCTGCCTGCCGTAATCAGTCAGATAATAGCATCGGTGTACAATCTGGTGGACCGCATGTTCCTCGGACAGTGCGTGAGTGCGTTGGCAATAACGGGTCTGGGTATAACCATGCCTGTGATGAACGTGATACACGCCTTCGGTTCGCTGGTGGGCGCCGGTGCGGCAGCGCGTATGAGCATAGTGCTGGGTCGCAAGGACGAGCGTTGGGCGGAGAAAATCCTCGGCAACACGATGTTGCTCACCTTCTTCTTCGGAGCTTTGTTCGTGTCGGTGGGCTACGGATTCATGGACTCCATACTTTACCTTTTCGGCGCCGACACCGAGACAATCGGCTATGCCCGCGAGTATATGATTATCGTGCTGCCCGGCATGTTCCTCACCACACTCAATTTCAACCTCACGGGATTGATACGTGCTTCGGGCTATCCCTTCAAGGCCATGTGGATACTGGCGGGAGGAGCCATACTGAACATCATCCTCGACGCCATTTTCATATATATGCTCAACTGGGGCATTGCTGGAGCAGCATGGGCCACTACAATCTCCATGGCGGTGTCGTCGGTGTTCGCAGTGGCGCATTTCATACAGAAAAGCTCGTTTATACGTTTCCGCCGTCACGGTTGGGAGCCGAAAGGCTATATTTTCCGCAACATACTGATGATAGGCATAAGTCCTTTTTCGATGAACATCGCCGCTTCGGCGGTGGTGGCGCTACTCAACCATCAGCTTATTAGTTACGGCGGCAATCTTGCCGTGGGAGCCAACGTGGTGGTGAACTCCTACGCCACGCTTATCATCATGCTGATGCTCGGCCTGTGCCAAGGCATGCAGCCCATTGCCGGATACAACTATGGTGCGGGACACAGCCACCGTTTGAAAGAGGTTTACATACTCACTATGAAAATCTGTGTGGCGGTGGGCATTTTCGGCACCATCACGGCGATATGTTTCCCCGCTTTCATCTCGGGATTCTTCACCGACGACCAAGCCCTGATAGAGATTTCCGCAATGGCCATGCCGCTTTTGCTTGTAATGGCACCGCTTATCGGATTCACCATCACCAACTCGCAGTTCTTCCAGAGCATCGACAAGCCTTGGATTGCCATAGTTACGAGCCTTTCGCGACAGGTACTTTTCTTGATACCGATGATGTACCTTGTACCGACGATTTTCACTGCCTTGGACAAGGACGGACTTACGGGAGTGTTCGCCTCGTGCACCATCAGCGACGTGCTTGGCGCAGTGCTTGCCGCCATATTGCTATACACTCAGCGCAAGGTGTTCCGTCAGGGATATGTACCTCCAGCACGCAAGCCCAAAACCGAGCACGGACCAAAAGATGAGTCAAACTAAAAACCTTTATTTATGAAACTATTTGCCAACTATTCGCCAAAACGCAGAAGAAATTTACTGTGGATTGTGTTCACCGTGATAATAATATTACTGGCCATAACAATTGTATTCCTGTTCGGTTCCATTTTCAAATCGAACTCCATCCTCATAAAAATCAGCGGACTGGTGCTGGTTCTGCTGATTATTTTCACCTACATTCTCGGTCTGATAATCTCGCACTGGCAGTATTACGCCGAAGCGTCGAAAAACGATTTTACAAACAACATTGTGCACGAAATCAAAACACCCATCACGGTGATTTCGCTTGCCTGCGAGATGCTTCAGGACAAATCCCTTGAGGGACCGCCTAGCAGGGAGGAGCAGATGGACACCTATCTGCCTATTATTTCGTCGGAGACAGAGCGGTTGAAAAAAATGGTTGACGTTTTTCTGCAACACTCGCGCATCGACAGCACGCATTTTGCACTGAACATAGAGCAGTTCGACATGCACAATCTCATAAACGACCTTGCCGAACGCGCACAGGTTCTTGTACAAAGCAAACAAGGCAAGATAACCACCGACCTAAAGGCGACACTGACTTTGATGAACGGCGACCGCCTGCAGATAGCCAATGTAATCACCAACATTATTGACAATGCGGTGAAATACACCGACGAAAAACCGCACATACATATCACATCCGAAGACGCACCTCATGGCATATTGCTAAAAATCAGCGACAACGGCATAGGAATCCCCAAAAGCGGACTCGACCATATCTTCGAAAAATTCTACCGAGTGCCCACCGGCGACCGTCACGATGTGAAAGGCTACGGCATAGGCCTCAACTACGCCCTGCGCATAGTGCAGATGCACAGCGGAAACATCAACGTATCGAGCACACCAGGCAAGGGGTCGGAGTTCGCAATATTTCTGCCCAACAAACCCAAATTCCGCAAGTTATAAAAAAAAACGGGTGCTGTTTTTACAGCCCCCGCCCCTTAAATTCAACTTGCTTTATAGATATTGTGATTAGGTTCCCTGTTTACTATATTGACAACTGACAGGAAACTTTTGTTACAATTTACTTTTTATATTTTTCGAAAGTGCCGTCGAGAAAGCGTTTCCGCACATCGTCGGGATATTTCTCTATGGCGTAGCGAAGCATAGTGCGTGGCATGGCTCGGTAACGAGTGGCAAGATATGCGGTAAGACGAGCCTCGTCGCGTTTGCCGGCCTCGCGCAGCAGCCACCCCACGGCTTTCTGCAACAGGTCGTGCAGCGGTGCTGGTTTGGCAAGGAATATGTCGGCAATGGCGTAGGTGTCGTCCAACTGGTTGTGCCGCAGAAACTGCATGGTGCTTACAACGCCGATGCGCTGTTCCCAGATATGACGGCCTTTGTCGGCAAGAGTGTAAAGGATGCTGCGGTCCTTGTCCAAAAGCCAGCTGCCCAAAAGGTCGTAGCACGAGAGGTCCACCAAATCCCAGTTGTTGATAAAATCGGTGTGCAAAAGATAGAAATCGGCGTAGGCGGCGTTTTTTTTGTCGTGCTTGTATTGCTGCACAAGCATCAGCAAGGCCAGCAGTCGCACCTCGTGGTAGGGCGAGCGCACCAGCTTGTCGAGGTCGTCCAGCGTGCAGGCATTCCAATATTGTTTGCACACGGCTCGAGTCTGCGGCACTTTGATGCCAAGAAAGAGATCGCCCTCGCCATATTGTCCTTTGCCCGTTTTGAAAAAGCGCTGAAGCACGGCCCGTTGCTCGTCGTTTTCCATTGCAAGCATGGTCTGCAAAATAGTTTCGTAAGACGTCATAAAAATTCTTTTTTTTGTTGTTACACAAGTGCAAAGATACTGATTTTTCCGATATCTTTTAGTTCACACGAAAAAAAATGATGAGAAAACAAAAAAAATTGCTCAAAAAAACGTACATTTGCAACGGATAAATAATCGACAATAATTAATAAACGACTAAAACATATAAAGTTATGAAGAAATTAAGTATAATTGCGGTCGCAGTTTTGGCCATGGCGGCCATTTTCGCGTCATGCAAAAAAGAAGACAAAGACTATGCCGCAAAGATTTCAGGCACATATCTGGGCACCAACGAGTTCAAAATAGAGACATCCGCCAAAGTCGTCATCACCCGCAGCGACGACGAATACGTAACAGTGCAATACGACGCCGCCACCGAGGAGGAGAACACCAAAGAACTGGCTCCTGTCGGATTCAAGGTTAGAGTGAAGAAAAGCGGTGACAACTACACCCTTTCGGGAAGCAGCAACATAGAGTCGGTCGACGGCACCGTTACAGGCTCCACGCTGAAAATGAAAGTGTACCAAGGCGAGATAGAAATCATCAACTTTGTGGGAACCAAGCAATAACACTACAGAGAAATGCTCTTGGACGAAGCCAAGATAGAAAACCTTCGCGCTCTGATTGAACAATCTGAGAACGTTGCCATTGTGTCGCACGTCAATCCCGACGGCGATGCCCTTGGTTCGTCGCTGGGAATGTGCGCCGCCATGCTTAAGCAAGGCAAAAACGCATGCGTGCTTCTGCCCACCGCGCATCCCGATTATTACAACTTCCTGCCCAATTCCGACAGAATATTAGTCGGCGAGAAAGAACCCGACCGCTGTGCGCAGGCCATTGCCGCTGCCGACCTTGTTTTGATGGTGGATTTGAACCAACCAAAACGGACTGGAGTGCTGGCCGATAGAATTGTCAAGAGCCAAGCTCCCAAAGCCCTTATCGACCATCACCCGAATCCTGACACAGAAGGATTGGCGGTAGTTTTCTCCGATGTGGAGATTTCGTCGGCATCGGAACTCGCCTACTGGGTGGTATGCCAAATGTATGGCGGCGACTATGTGGACAAAGACATGGCAACCTGCCTTTACACAGGCATTTGCACCGACACTGGCTCGTTCAGTTACTCGTGCAACCACAAAAGTGTGTACGACGCCGCCGGCAACCTTGCCGAGAAAGGCATCGACATACACGACATACACGACGCCATTTACAATGTTTTCAGCGAGAACCGCGTGCGTTTTCTCGGCTACTGCCTCTCCGACCTGCTACACGTCCACAGCGACATACGCATGGCATACATCGCCGTTTCGTGGGCCGACCAACAACGTTTCGGGCTGGTGGAAGGCGACATGGAGAGCATTGTAAATTACACACTTAGCATGAAAGACATTGACGTGGGCGTTATGATAAAGGAATCGCCGAAAGAGGTGCGCATGTCGTTCCGTTCCAAACGCGATTTCGATGTCAACACTTTCGCCGCCAAGTATTTCTGCGGGGGCGGACACCGTAAGGCTTCGGGAGCCACCTCGCCATACGACTTTGCCACCACCAAGGCCAAACTAGTGGAACATCTTTACAACGAACTAAAACCCACCGCCCTATGAAAAGATTATTGGCCATAACACTCATAGCTTCGACGCTTGCGGCCTGCGGCGGCAGGGATGTTCCCGTGATAGAGACGGAAACAAAACCCAACATCAAGGAAAATATGATAAACGCCAACCGCTACATGTCGCAAGCCGAAGAGACGCAAATCGACGAGCTTGTGCGCCGCAACGACTGGAACGACACAAAACTTAACAACGGCGTTCGGGTTTGGGAGTACCAAAAAGGCACTGGCGAAAAGCTGAGCTACGAAATGCGCATAAAGATACGTTACTCGCTGAGTGCCATCTCGTTGGCAACCATATACGATAAGGTGGAGAAAGAAATCACCGTGGGCAAGAACGAGGTGGTGCCGGGACTCGACACCGGTCTTATGGAACTGCATCGCGGTAGCAAGGCAAAGATAATAGTGCCGGCCTACGCCGGATATGGTGTGGCAGGCGACGGCGACAAAGTGCCGCAAAACGCCACACTGATTTTTGACATAGAAATAAATTAAAAACATAATAAGTAACATTAAACAAAATGAAAAAGACTTTAAAAATTGCTGCATTGGCAGCTGTGGCCGCTCTGGTATTTGCGGCTTGTGGAGACGGTTACGACAAAACCGAATCGGGACTTAAATACAAATTTTTATCCCAAAATACCGATGGTCAACAAGTTCAGGACGGCGACCTGATAATTGGAAAAGCCGTTATATTTTTCAACGACTCCATCCTCGACTCGGTAAAAGGCGAAGCCGTTCCTTTGTTCCTGGCCGACAAAGCCAATAACGCCAACTATTTCAGCCGCAACCTCAACGAAGGTCTGCTGTTGCTGCACATGGGCGACAAAGTGGAATTTGTTTTCGAAGCCGACAGCCTGCTTCCCATTTTCGGACAGCTGCCCGCATCGTACAAAGCCGGCGAAAACCAGACAATGAAATACCAGATAGAGGTTTGCGAGATTATGAACGAGGCCAAAGAGATGGAAAAGATAAACAAATATCTAGCCGACAACTCGTTAGCCGTTGAACCCACTCCCGAAGGCTACTATATATTGTCCGTTGAGCACGGCAATGGCCCCAAAGTGGAAAACGGCAAGAGCATCAAAGTAAACTACACCGGCCGTTTCCTCGACGGCAATGTTTTCGACACCAGCGACAAAAACGTGAACCCCGAGGCTCACGACCCCATCGAATATGTTGTTGGAGAACAGTCGATGATTCCTGGTTGGGAGATGATTATGGCCACAATGGAACAAGGCGGCAAGGCCAAAGTGCTTATCCCCTCGAAACTCGCCTACGGCAAATCGGGAATGATGGCACCCTATTCCACACTGCTCTTCGACTTTGAAGTGCTTTCGGTAACCACACCCAAGACCGAAAAATAAAGAATCATTATCCGAAACAAAGTTTTAATTGACAAACACTTAACCCAATGAAAACGATAACAAAAATAGGGATGCTGGCTCTGCTTTCGGCTGTTTTGTTTGCCGCCTGCGGACCGAAATCCGAGATAGAGGGCTATGACAGGACAAAGTCGGGCCTGCACTACCAGTTCTTAAGCCAGAACAACGGCGGTGAGCAAGTGAAGGCCGGCGACGTGCTTTTCTGCGAATGCACCACTTATCTCGACGAAAAAGAGCTGGGCGCTGTAAGCGGTCATCCCGAACCTCTGTTCAAGGCGTCGGAGAAAAATCCGTTCAACGGATGCCTCAACGAAGGTCTCCTTATGATGCATGTGGGCGACGAAGCCATTTTCGCCGTCAACGCCGACAGTCTGAGCCGATTCGGAATGCGCATGCCTCAAGCCTACAAAAGCGGCCAGAACCAGACCATCCGCTACAAGATAAAACTGCACGAGGTGAAATCCGAAGCCCAGATGCGCAAAGATTTCGAAGCCGAGATGGAGAGCCGCAAGAACTCTGAAAAAGACGCACTCCAGCAGTATATCACCGAAAACGGCATATCACAGACCCCGACAGCCGACGGTATTTACATTATACCTATTAAGAAAGGCAACGGTCCGAAAGTTGAGGAATGGAAAAAAATAACCGTAAACTACACCGGTCGTTTCCTCGACGGAAAAGTTTTCGACACCAGCGACAAAAGCATCGATGCCGAAGCTCACGAACCGATGACCTACGTTGTTGGCGAGCAAGCCATGATAAAAGGCTGGGACTTAGCCATTAAGACCATGAGCCAAGGCGACAGAGCCAAGGTTATCATACCTTCGGAACTGGCCTACGGCCCCGGCAACGGCAACATCCCCCCCTACTCCACCCTTGTTTTCGACATCGAGGTGGTTTCGGTTCAGTAGTCTGTGACTGATACACAAAAAAACGCGACTCGTATGAGCCGCGTTTTTTTGTTTGAGTTGAGGATATCAGAATCCTGTCCAGTAACGTTCCCAAAGGGTGTGTTCAATTTCGGACCATGTCTGACGTGTGGCACCGGCAAAGTCGGAAGTGTATTGGTTGAGGAGTTTCTGAGCCTCTTTCTTTTTGCCGTCCTTGAGCAGCTGTTCGACTTTCTTTTCGAGGGCGGGCAGTTCTTCAAAAGCTTTATTTTCGTAGCGCAGCACATTGTCATAAATCAGTTTCTTGGCGTTGCCCCACTGCACCTGCGACAGCTTGTTGGCCTTGCGGTAATGCCAAAGCACGGCGTTTTCGTTGTAGCGGTGATGTCCGCAGATGTCGAATCCCTGAGGCAGCTTGGTGGTGCCTGCATAGATGGGAATGCGAGGACTCTGTCCGGGGTTTTCCACCGAGAACCAGCACAGTCCGCCAATCTCATCTGGTAACCAGCTACGACATTGAATAACAAACGAATAGGAGCACCACGACATCGCCACGCCACGATAGAAAGTAATGGTGCCGGGCTTGAGCATGTTGTACATATCTCTCTCGGTGCCGCTCATCCACGGGTTGGCGGTGGCGCTGACAGCGGTGTCGGTAACGATTTTGCCCTCCTTGTTGCGGTAGCGGCGCGGGGCGAGCAAATTCTTTGTCTGGTCGAGTTTTTCGCAACCCTCGTAATTGGAGCGGAAAAGTTCCATTACACGTTTGGCATCCACTTTTTTGTCGGGCTTGACGGAGAACGGTAGCTCGTCGGCGTCGAACGAGAGGTTCAGCGACGGAGCCAGCTCGTTGAAGATATACCACTCGCGTTCCTTGAAGTTCTTTTTGCCCGAATAGCTCGACGGGAAGGCCTTCCACCACACGAAATCGCCTTTGCCGTCCCACAGGCCGTATTTCTTGGCCACTTTTTCGATATTGTCGGAACACATGAAGAAATCCTTGTTCTTGCGGTCGAGCTTGCCAATACGGGCCACGTTGCAGCTCACTGCCACCTCGTCGTCGGGCACACGCTGAGCCACCCAGATACCACCTATTTTTTCGGGGCCTTCGCCGAGTATTTCCATCTGCCACACCTCTTTCTTGTCGGCAATGGTGAGGCATTCGCCACCGTCGCCGTAGCCATATTGCTTGACGAGGTCGCCGATGAGACGGATGGCGTCGCGGGCGTTGTCGCAACGTTGCAGGGCCACACGTTCCAGTTCCTCGATGGTGAACATGCCGTTTTTGTTAAACAGAGTGTCGGGACCGGAGAAGGTGCTCTCGCCTATGGCCAGCTGTTTTTCGTTGAGGCAGGGATAGGCGGTGTTCATATAGGCGTAAGTGTGGGCCACTTCGGGGATTTCGCCGGCAAGGGTAACGCCGCCCATGCTGCCGGGCGTTTCGGTGTGCATGGTGTTGCGGTAAACCTTGTGCATGGTGCCGGGCTTGTGGTCGGCGGCGGGTTCCATGGTAACCCAGGTGCGGTACTTGCCGTCGCAGGTATGAGAGGTGATGACAGAGCCGTCGGCGGAAGCCTTGCAGCCCACCATAATGGATGTGCAGTTGGCACCTACGAGATGCTCTTCGTACTGAGCCCGTAGCGGCAGAAAAGCAACCGAAAGGGCTATAATCGCGGTAATTTTCAGTATCTTCATATTATTAACGTTGTTAGTTTTTACTGTTTTTTGAATTTGCAAATTTACACAAAAAAAATCGAAAATCATCCAGACAGGAAAAATCATTATAAAAAAATTAAAATATTTCGGAAAAAAAACATTATCTTTGCACAATCGATTGTGGAAAACATGATTTGCCAAAACATCCCTTGTCAGCGTATGTTAGCCACAACGAAAGTATTTGTATAAACCATTAAAACAACGAAAACACATATAATATTATGGTAACGTCGGAGAAAAACGCCCTGAAAACTAACCGCAAAAGCCAACTAATGATAACATTGGCCGCCATGCTGCTGCTTGCCACTGCAACCGTGTCGCTTACTTCGTGCCATAACCAGCCAAAGCAGGAAAACACCGAGCAGGACTCTGCAATTACCAACGAACAAAAACTTGCCAAACTGGAGGCCGACTTGGAAATTGCCCAAAAAGAGTACTACGACGCTCTTAAATTAGCCGACGACGCACAAGCCGAAGCCGACCATAAAGCCAAAATAGCCAAGAAAAAAGGCACCAAGGAAGCCAAAGCCGAGGCCAAAGAAGCCCAGAAAAAGGCCGACGAGCTGAAAGCCGACGCTGATGCGAAAGGCGAAAAAGTGAAAGAACTGGAATCGGAAATATCACAACTTAAGATGGAAATGGAGGACGAGGTGGAAGAAACCGAAACGCCAACAACAGCCACTCCAAAAACCGAGAAAAAAGCCGTTGCCGACAATGAGAAAAAGACAACGAACAACACCGAAACTCCCAAACTATCAAAAGAACGTTTGCAAAAAGACTTCGAGACCATTTCCACCAAGTGGAAGAACGGCAAAAACAGCAAACAGAAAGCCAACCAGTTCTGCACCGGAACCCTTGGACTCAAATTAAGGAACAACGACCCCTACGCCATGATGGAACAACATTTCAAATCGCTCGACAACGAGAAGAAAAACGAGATGATAGAACAAATGAGAAATTTCAAATTCTCAAGCGACGATGACTAACACATTCTTGAAAATAAGTTAACAATCTGAATATTAATCATTAAAAAACCAAAACAATGACAAAAAAAGTATTAGTTTTAGCAATGGCTATGGTTGTCGCTTTTGGAGCCATAGCACAGGACCGCGCAAAAATCGAAAGGGAGGCCATCCAAACACGCGCCGACCAGTTTTTCAACGCCATTGACGTGGCATTCGCCAAACACAGTGCCAAAAAAGGACCCAACTGGTTCAACGTAAGAAACGAAGGCAAACAGTTTATTGTGGACGATGTAACAAACTTTGGCGTAAAAGCCAGCAAGACCACAATTAAAGACCAATTCGACATCCTGGAAAACGACAAGAAATTCCACCTCAAACTTGATCGTTATTACATTGGAACAACTGCAATTCCTTACGACCCATTAACAGCGACTGTAAGTTATTACACCACCACCTACGAAGTCAAATCCATTGCCACCAAAGGCGATGTGAAAAGCGTTATAAGAAACAGAATCGAGATAAAATGGCAGGTTAACTGGAATCAATATTGGGACACCAAGAAAAACCAATGGAAAAAAGGCGCCATCAGAACCGACAACAAAGTTAAAAGATCTGCCGTTGACATAGTTTCCATCAACACCACCGAAATTCCCGCCCTCACTCCCGAAAAAGAAGTCATGACCGGACTTATCAAAGCCGAAATCCAGAAATGGTACGCCAATCTGAACAGCAATTTCGAATATCAGAAAGCCAACCTCAACAAGAGCAAATGCGTCACCCCGCTGAAGAACGTCGATGCTTCCAAAATCAATGTCGACGAATCGGTCATCACCGGAGCACAGCAGACAGTAACCGTCGGCTCCATGCCCAAAATCAACGTCAAGGCCAACAATCCTTACGACTACATTCCCGCTCAGGACCAGAACCTCTACACTAACCCCGAATGCAGCTGGGACGTAACCCCCACTTTCAAAGTTAAAATCGACATCGACGCACAAACAGCAGAGATAGTGGAAGTGAACTATAACACAAAACAGAACAAACCCTCCGCCGATCCTCAGAAACAGGCCAAACTGAGAGCCGCACAATCCACAGCCCGCGATTTCTTTGGCAAAATGAGCCAATACGCCCAGAACCCCAAAGACAAAGAGGCCAAACAGCTGAAGAAAGACATCGAAGACATGTATGCCGGAAAAGCCAACAAAGACAAATCCGTACAATTCACCCTCATAAAGAAAGACGGCTCGGAAGACCAGAAATACGTCGACAAACCCACTACTCTGAGCAGCTACCTGCAGCACCTGCCCGCCTGCGAAATGACCATGAAATATGGCCCCGCACGCTTTGGAGAAACCGACGACGAAGTCATCATCCCCTTCAATCAGACTTACAAACAGAACTATCCCGAAAACTACAAAGGTCAGAAATATGCCGACACCACCGACAAAGAAGTTTATCTGAAATACGACAACGAAAAAGGCCAATGGCTTGTCGAAAAAATCACAGCACAGAAAGGCTCCACCGTCCTCATCAACAACGAAGACTAATCCTTTTATAGCTGAAACAGCGCATTAAAAACGGCGGAACACAATCCGCCGTTTTTTTTGTTTATTCGCTACCGTAACAAAAATTTGGAAAAACCGACTTTTTTTCTTAACTTTGCAGTTTTGAAACAGATTGTACGGGACACGCTGTAAAATCACGAAAAACGTTACAACAAAAGGAAACTTAATTGCTTTTTTTGCGTAAAAACGTACTATTGTAAAACACACGAGAAGTAAAAAATCAATGTATATGGCAAAATTTATTACCAGAAACGTCAGGCTGACCACTATGCTGTTGTTAGCCGTAGTGATGTGTTGCTATAACGTTGCAGCACAGGATATTGTAAGTTCTTCCAACGAGGTGCAGACCAATCTCAAATACAAACGCACCGTAGTCAAGAACCTACAGCAGGAAATGGCCCGCCGTCAGACCGTTATGCAGCAGAAAGCCAAGGACATGCTCCTCTCGCTGCCCAACAACGAAAAGCTGTACGACGAGGGCGATGTTGCCATCAAAGCCACCCTTGTGGAATCCGGCGACAAAGAAGGCAAACTCAACTGCACTTTCGATATTTCGTACAACTGCAAACATATCGACGGTCAGACCGACGACTACCCCGCCGGTGCATACAACTACAACGAATCCAACGCCTGCCGTGCCATATGCTCCCTTACCAAGCAATTTATTGAGAACGACCTGCGCGACGTATTCGTGAGCGGCAAGAAAACACTTATCAAGATAACCAGCTCCACCGACGCAACGTCCATCGTCGAGTTGCCCTACAAAGGCGAATACGGCGATTTCCGCTATTGCCAAGTCTATTACAACGACCAACCCACACGTGTTTCAGTGAACACCACCGAAGGCATCGTGAACAACGCCCAGCTGGCTTTCCTGCGCGGACAGAGCGTAAAAAGCTATCTGGAATCGGCTGTGGACAACCTGCGCAGCACGGTGAACTCCTACGAGTTCTACACCAAGAGTTACGAGATGTCGGGCTCGCAGTACCGCCGCTGTTCCATCGAAATCACGGTGTTCGACGCTTTCAGCGACAAAGTGAAATCCATGCTCACCACCCTCGAGGAAGAAGACCCCAACGTGGACATCAACATCCCCATTAATCCCACCGACAACACCAACACCTTCGTTCTTATCATTGCCAACGACCTCTACGACACCCTTTTCCCCTACATCCCTTACGCTGCCAACGACGCCAACATTTTCCGCGAATACTGCATCAAAACCCTCGGCATTCCCGAACGTCAGGTGAAGATGTTGCAGGACGTGAACAAGGCCAAAATTGAAACCGTTGGAGTGAAATGGCTTCAAGACCTGATGAAAGTCACCCGCGGCAAAGGCAAGATTTTGGTTTACTACACTGGCTACGGTGTGCTCGATGTCAACAACGAGCCTTACATACTCCCCGCCGACGCCACCATCCCTGTGAAAGGCGCCCTTGGAAAAGAGCCGCTGAGCAAGAAAAACCGTCAATTGCTGGTAGAACAGGGACTTGCCGTTACCGAGTTTTGCACCATGCTCACCGCAGTTCAGGCACAAGCCGTTACGCTGATTTTGGATGCCAATTTCAACGGCGTCCAGCGCGATGGCGAATACCTCTTCCCTGTTGATGAGAAAAAATGCGGTTCCAAAAAAGCCAAGAAAAACAAAGCCTTGCGCATACGCGGCGACGTGGTGGTGTTCTGCTCGTCGGACTTCACAGCCACAAGCTACGCCTTCAAAGAACAGGAACACGGTTTCTTCACCTATTTCCTGCTCAAAGAACTGAAAAAGAGCAAAGGCAACCTCTCGTACGACGATATGTTCACCAACGTGAAAGAAGCCGTTTCGTTCGAATCTTCATTGCAAGGTCTGCAACAGATTCCTACCATGATTACCGGAGGAAAAACCAAAGACACCTGGACGACAATGTCTTTCAAATAATTAGAAACAAATAACAGAAACAGAGCGACACAACGACAAACTGTGTCGCTTTTTTTAAACATCATAAAACAAGACCATTATGGACGTTAATATTGTAAAGAAACACACCGAAGGCACCCCCTTGGCCGTGATTGTGCCGAAAAACGCCACCGCCAAGAGCCTTGCCGATTACCCGCTCACCAAAGATGAAATATCTTACGTTGCCAAAAGGCTGAAAACCGATGGCAAAACGCTGGACCTCAGCGTGCTGGACTGCAAAAAATATGTCGTGGTTTCCGACAGCGAAAAGCCCGAAAAACTGCGCAGTGCCGCCAACAGCGTCTGCACCAAGCTGGCCGCCGCCAAGAAAGAGGAACTCACCGTTTTCTGCGAAGACAAAAAGAACGCCCTCAACTTCCTCGAAGGACTGTTGCTGAGTGCCTACAAATTCGACAAATACAAAACCGAGAAACCTTCAACCCTCACAATCATCAATCTTTGGGTGAAAGGGCTGAAACAAAGCGATATAACTCCTTTGCGCAACCTCTGCGACAGCGTGTGCGAAGCCCGCAACTGGGTCAACGAGCCGATAATGGTGCTCAACGCCGATGCTTTCGCCAACATTCTACAGAAGGAGGCCGTGGAACTCGGCATCGATGTAAAAGTGTTGAAACAGAAACAGATAGAGTCGCTCAAGATGGGCGGACTGCTGGGCGTGAACCGCGGCAGCGTTGACGAGGCACGTTTCATAACAATGGAATGGAAACCCAAGAACGCCGTGAACAAAAAGCCCATAGCCCTTGTGGGTAAAGGCATTATGTACGACACCGGCGGACTTAACATCAAGACCAGCGACTACATGTACGACATGAAAAGCGACATGGCCGGAGCCGCAACCATGGCCGCCACGCTGTTTGCCGTGGCCAAAAACCAGCTGCCCGTGCATGTGGTGGTGCTTATCCCCGCCACCGACAACCGTCCGTGCGGCAACGCCTATGCCAACGGCGACATCCTGCGCATGTACGACGGCACGATGGTGGAGGTGGTGAACACCGACGCCGAAGGCCGTCTGATCCTCGCCGACGCCATTGCCTACGCCAACCGTTTCAAACCGCAGGTGATTGTCGATGCCGCCACCCTTACCGGTGCCGCCGAACGCGCCATTGGCAAATACGGCATCGTGGCTATGCATCAGGACGCTGCGGCGACGATGGAACAGATAAAACGCGCCGGCGACGAGGTTTATGAACGCATTGCCGAATTCCCCTTCTGGGACGAGTACGGCGAGCTTATCAAGTCCGACGTGGCCGACATCAAGAACAGCGGCGCGGGTCCTCACGCAGGCATGATAACGGCAGGCAAGTTCGTGGCACATTTCGCCAAAGCGCCTTTCGTGCACCTCGACATTGCAGGCGTGGCTTTCGCCGACAAGAGCTACGGAATCTACGGAAAAGGCGCCACTGGTTTCGGCGTACGACTGCTCTACCGCTGGCTGGAGGGAATGGCGAGGAAGTAGTTAGTAATTTGTAATTAGTAATTAGTAATGAAGAAAGGTTCAGTGAACCTTTCGATAGCACGAAGTGCGGAGAATATTTTTTTAGTAATTGGCTTGTTTATCAATCCTTTTCGCCTGCGGCGAAAATAAAGAGGTAACTAAATTTGCAATTTTACAATAGTGTCGGAGAGGCAACTCCTCTCCGACACTTTTTTTTACATTGCGGCAAGCAGGTAGTAGATGCCGATGCCGAGGTAGTTGCCAATGGCGTAGCCCAATAGTCCGATGGCAAGTCCCACGATAACCACGTCGCGGTTTTTGAGTATGGCGGCCACCATGGGCACAAAAGGCGGGGAGTTTATCAAGGCTATCGAAGAAACCAACACCGTATCACCGTCAATCTTAAAGATTTTGGCAAACAGAATCTGCAGTACCAGCGAACCGAAAATGGTGAAGGCTATGTACCAGAGTATGTGTAGGTTGCCTATCAGGTCGAGGTCGTGGATGTTAACCATGGTGGCGATGCTCAGACAGAACACATAAACAAAATAGAGTCCGAGGTCGAAAGTGTTGCCCAGAAAACGTTTCAGCGGCTTGCAGAACGACAACGCCAGCGACAATGTGGTGAGGACTAGGATGATGACCGCCACACTGTTGTCGGTGGGTATCACCATGGAAACGCCGTAGGCCACTGCAGCCACCGCCAGTGCTATGCCAACCGCCGAAACCTTGCTCCAGAAACGGCGTCCACGGGCTTCTTTGGCAACCTCCGGTTCTGTTATCTCGCCTTCATTGACAGGTGTTTGGGGCGGCAGGAGTTTGCGGAACACCACCTTGCCGAAAAAGATCACGAAAATTAGGTATAATCCAGTGATAATCAGGTCGTAGCTGGTAACAAGCAGGTAGAGGTCGTTGGGCAGCGCCACGGCCTTGCTTATGGCTCCGATGTTGGGTATGCCACCGGTGTAGATGCCTGTCATCACGGCACTTACCTTGGCGTAGTTGTCGTGCGAGAGCGTCTCGCACTCGGGACGGAAGATGAAATATCCCGCAAGGATGACGATAAGCACGCTGGCGAGTCCGGTGAAAAAGGCTTTGGCCACGTTTTTGGTGGACCACCCTTTGAAATTGCAGCAGACGAGCATCAGAGGTATGGCCAGCAGCACGGTGACGTTGGAGACTGTCTCGCTGGTGGCGAAAGCCGTTTTGTCTATAATGCCGCTGTTGCCCACCGCCAGGCCGATGATATACAGCACCATCATGGGACTTATTTTGTTGATGAATGTCCATCGTTTGGCAAGAAGCATCACCCCCAAGGGCACTGCGAAAAGGTATAATATAGTCAGTATTACGGATAACATGGTGTGTTACAGTGCTTTTTATTTTGATTGCATTGTTGTTTTGTTATTGCAAAGGTACGAAATTTTAGTGAATAGTGATTAGTGAATAGTAATGAGTAATTGTTTGGGGGGGGGCACGGGGATTTCCACGTTAATTCGGCCTATGGCTACTGACACTTCTGAATCTTATTTCCAAGATTTTCATCCTTTCCATCAGACTCTCAAAATCCAGAGCATCGCCATAAATGAAACTTTTCAGCATCGCCTCATAATCAGTCTTGAATGCCGTCATCAATTCATTAGGGGGCACAATGGCAATCGACTCTGGCAATTCCTTGTCGTAGTCCACATATCCCACATGGTAGAATTTGCGACGATGCTCTATTATCGTATGATAAAGATCAACGTCTTTCAATGCTTTAGCAGCATATTCGGTGTCCATCAGCTTTTCCAAATCATAAAAATGCCGCGACATGCGGTGAGTCCGCGGGGTATCTTTCTGATATTCTTCGCAAAGAAGAAACGCCTTTTCCAAAAACGTTCGCGCAGGGCTTACAGTTTTGACCATTTGCACGAGGTCCGAATCCACGTCTTCCCCCGCAAACGTCTGCTCGATGAGAGACGATATCCGTCTCGTCTCGTAAGGTTCCTGCATAGACAATACGCTAACCTCAATTTTTACGACAGGAGAAATGTACGAAATGTTTGAAGTGTAAAGCGATTTATATCGGACATATAGCACGGAAGGATCTTTGTCGTGTGCAACCTGCGGCAACTCACCATTGTCGGCATTTGCCTCTTTTTCTGTCAAGACTTTGGTCTCCAATCCCATTTCCAGAAGTTTCATCCTTAGTTCCTCCGCAAAATCTCCAAACAAAAAGTCTTGCCCCTTTTCTCTGAGGTTGTGAATCTGGGTATTGCTTTCGCATTTTGCACAGCTCAACCCCATTGTTTTCAAGAAGAAATCCCTGCTCAATGCTAGGTCGATGTCTTCACTGAAACGGTTTATGAAACCCCATCCTTTGCTGAGACTTGTGCCGCCCTTGAACAGCAGATGCCTGCCCACGCTTGTATGGAATACCGCATATAGCACCGCTGTCACCCACCAGTCCTTTTCAGCCGCGGCCTCGTCGATTTGTCGCGCAATGGCTACTTGCTGGACCATCGCCCGTTGCTCATCAGGAGAGAAATCGATCCATTTGCTCATAAATCAGACCTCCTGTTTCGTTTTATCAGCTCCCTTATCCAAACTGGAGCAAGAAGCAAATCGTGCTCAACGGTCTCTGTTTCGGGCGTTTCCGACAATAGATGTCCAACCCTGCGTTCAACCTCGTCGGTTATGTTTTTTTCGCCTATGCTACGCAAAGCCTGAACAAGTGCTGGCATCAGTTTTCCACGATAAGCAAAATTTTTCGGAGCACCGTGTTTAAGCGTTATTGTCCTGTTGCCAATTAATAATTTACGAGTAGAGCCCGTTGTCAGGTAATTTGTGTTCAACGGCACCTGCGTAGAGAAACCCAATTGGTTTTCTGCCGTGGCTCCTGTAGGTATCACTTTTGCCTTGTCGCGTTTCGCAATTTGTATAACCAGTTCGTCCGCCGACGGATATAGGATGCCGAAGCGAGTTTCCTTCACTTTGACATACACGCCTTTTGATATGCGGGTTATAAGTCCTTCCTTGCAAAACTGGGCCAGCAATTTCGTAACGTATTCCACATCGTATTTTGGGAACGACGATACAAAGAACACCGTGCCAAATTTTGCGCGACTAATTACTCTTCTAATACTTTCTAAAACAGAGTTTTCCATCGAAATATTGTTTTGTTTTTAGTCGGAATAATATCAAATTTTTCCGACTGCAAAGATACAACTTTTTCTTGAAATAGCAAAAAAAAATGTTGAACGATGAGTTTTGTTTATAGTTTTGAGTTATCAGTTAAACACACATATTTGTTCGCCGCTAACTTGGCTTACGGAAATTACAACTTTCCATTTTCAACTTTAAATTGTCAACTTTAAATTGTCATGCTCCCTATCGGGTATAAAATAGTTCAATTTTGCCAAATATATACCCTATCGGGTATAAAACATGGCATTTTTAATAAAAATATACCCGAAAGGGGATATAATTGAAAAATAATTCGTATTTTTGCAAAAAAAAACAATATGAACAATTGCAGTGAATTTGTGCGCAGCATGCGTCGCCAATACGGGCTTACACAGCGTCAGCTTGCCGACAAGTCAGGTGTGGGACTCCGCTTTTTGAGGGAGTTAGAAGGTGGGAAAAGCACGATGCGAATGGATAAAGTAAATTCGGTTTTGGCCATGTTCGGAGCCGAACTAGGTGTTGTGAAACTGACAAAAATCGATGAAAAATGAGACGTGCCAAAGTTTTTTTCGGGAAACAGCTTGCCGGTATTCTGAGCGAAGAAGATATCGGATACCGTTTCGTTTACGACGAGGAATATATCGAGCGACCCGACGCTCAGCCTATAAGTTTGACCTTGCCTTTGACAAATAAAACATATATGTCAAAGACATTTTTCCCATTTTTCGACGGACTTATACCCGAAGGTTGGCTGCTCGACATATCTGTAAAAAATTGGAAACTAAACCCTTCGGACCGCATGGGTCTGCTTATGGCCTGCTGTCGCGACTGCATTGGCGCTGTCAGCATTGAGGGGTGTATCGATTCGGACAACCATGAATAACAAAAACAATTGGATATGAACCGTTGCTTATATTGCTACAAAGAACTGCAAAACGGGGAGCACGACTATCATAAGTCCTGCGTGCGTAAATTCTACGGATCTTACGAAGTGCCAGAAATCCCATATTCAAGAAACAGCATCAGTCAATTGGCCAAGGAGTTGGTGTTGAGTCACACAACCGTCACCGGTGTTCAGCCCAAATTGTCGCTTCATTTGTCGAGAGGCGGAAAAGACGAACCCGACAAACTCACGTTGGTGGATTTATGGGGCACTCACATTCTCAAACCTCAGGCAAAATCCTATCCCTTTTTGCCAGAAAACGAAGATCTCATAATGCATCTTGCTGAAATTGCAGGCATCAAAACGGTGCCGCACACCCTTGCGAGGATGGCCGACGGCGAGATTTGCTATTTGACGCGCCGAATAGACCGCACAGCCGATGGCTCAAAAATTCCTATGGAAGACACCTGCCAACTCACAGAACGTCTGACCGAGGACAAATATCATTCTTCTTACGAACAGATTGCCAAAGTGATAGCCAAACATTCATCCGTTGGCAAACTTGATTTGGTCAATTTCTGGGAGCTTGTTGTGTTTTCTTGGATGACAGGCAATTCGGATATGCATCTGAAAAACTTTTCGTTGTGGGAACCAACCACCGGGCAATGGCAG
The DNA here is from genome assembly GCA_002309295.1 of Bacteroidales bacterium UBA1219. Classification (GTDB taxonomy): domain Bacteria; phylum Bacteroidota; class Bacteroidia; order Bacteroidales; family P3; genus UBA1219. The sequence goes on from DBXF01000051.1 coordinate 37,333, forward strand.
CTTGCCCCTGCTTATGACTTGCTGTCGGTACGTATTGCACTTCCTGCCGACAATGACGAGTTGGCACTCACCCTCAACGGAAAAAGAAGAAAAATCACTGCCGGAGACTTCGAGGTGGCAATGTCGAAATCGGGGATTGTGAGCGTGGTTGCCAGCAGAATAATGAAAAAAATGGCATCCCTATTACCAAAATTTGAGCTAATGGTAAAGAACTCCTTTATGCCCCAGGAACTTCAGCAGGAATTCCTATCTCTTTTGAAAGAAAGAGTTAGCAGAATAGCAAAATAGGCTACAGTTTGCAGTGGTGAGTCAAACACTATTGCACAAAAAATTTCCTCAAAGGATTGTTTTTTTTCGACAAAAGGCAAAAAAACACGAATTCCGTCATTGTTATTCCACTGATTTTTACATGTTTATACAGAATCTCATCCGACATGTCGTAAGTGTCGGAAAAAATGCGTATATTTGCCATACTTTACACACAAAAAAAACAGCACATAACTCCCTCAAAAACAGTATTTTCAAATGAGCAATTGGCACGACAGGATTATTTCGAAACGACAAACTATTAAAGTATCACTTTCAATTCTGTTTATGCTACCCGTTTTTATATATGCACAACAGAAACATGCTCTGTTGGTGGGCATCTCAAACTACCCTCAACACAAACAACAAAATGCCTCGTTCACGCAAATACATGGCACAAATGACATCGCACTAATATCCCCACTGTTGCGTAAACAGGGATTCAAAGTAAGCAAACTTGCCGACAAAGCAGCGACACTAAAAGCAATCGAAAAAGAACTTGAGAAACTTACAAAAAACGTGCATTCGGGAGACATAGTTTATATTCATTTTTCCGGACACGGGCAGGCTTTCGAGGACTTGGACGGAGACGAAGAGGACGGATGGGACGAAGCTTTTATCCCATATGATGCAGAGCGCGTCTATCAAGAAGAAGGCTATCATGGTGAGAACCATCTACTTGACGACATCCTGAACACATACTTGAATTCACTCAGGGAAAAGGCCGGTGAAAAAGGGATAGTTTATGTCGTTATTGACGCTTGTCACGCAGGTTCTTCTTACAGAGGCGAAGAACAAGACAGCGCATTTGTCCGCGGCACCGACGTCGGATTCAGCAAAAGCGGGAAAACATACACACCAAAAATCGACAATCGTGGCAATATCCGTTTTTCATCAAAAAATGGAATGGCTCCTATATTTATGTTGGAAGCTTGCCGTTCGTACCAGATAAACACCGAAATAATGCAGAACGGCAAATTTTATGGTCCGATGTCCTATTATATCAGCAGGCAATTGTTAACCTCGGCACTGTCTTTTGACACTAAATGGATTGATGAGGTACGGAAAAACATGGACAAAGACACGCGATTGGTCAGACAAAATATGGTAATTGAAAGTTCGAAATAACTATGGCTATCATTTCTTTTAATCGAAAGCGTGACAACATACTGAATGATTTCGCGAGAAAGTATCGGGACAGGACCCTTTCGTATCTGCACAACACTTTCTCGTTGAGGTTGGAAGATTGTGAAGATGTTTTTCAAGAGGCTTCAATCGTTTTGTATAACGCCGCCGTGGACGGCAAATTGGACGACTTGAAATCCTCGTTGTACACTTATTTTATCGGCATCTGCAAAAACAAAGCGCGGGAGCTGATGCGGGCAAACGGCAAGATTCCTTTGTCATCGTTAGACGAATTCGACGACAATGACGAACAACGGTACAACACCACATTAAACAAGGCCGACAAAATACTCAACGATATTGACACAGACGAAAAATCGGAACAAGAACGGAACGGCATCATACACAATTTGATAAAAGACATGACCTCACCCTGCAACGAACTGCTTTGGTCGTACTATCGCGACGCCCTTTCGATGAGTGCGATAGCAAAGATGTTCAATTATGCAAGTGAGAGTGTCGCAAAGGTTACAAAGCACCGCTGTATGGAGAAATTCCGCAAAAGCTACGAAATGACGTTAAGCATAATGTAAACAATTATGGACGAGACAATCAACAAAAACGAGGAACGTATTGACAGGTATCTTCATGGCGAGATGTCCAGTGAAGAAGAAAAGATGTTTGAAGCCGAATTGGACAAAGACGAGACTTTGCGGCGACAAGCCGAAACAACGGCAAGGATTGTCAAAGGCATGGATGCCATAGGGGCCGAACAAGACGCTCTTCTAATAGCACAAATGAAAGCATCTTCCGAGAAAAAGCTTGCACCTGTTTGGTGGCTGTCTATAGCCGCCAGTTTCGCCATTTTGCTTACAGTCGGGTATCATTTTTACGACCGTTCACAAACCATTGCTTTGGGACGCGAATATGCCTCTGTTTTTCCGACCGAAACCATTGTGCGGGGCGAGGAAGACGAGGCCGTTTCTAAAGAGCTCACATTGTTGTTCGACAATGCTGCAAACGGCAAGGACTTGGACAACACCATCGAACAACTTGAAAAACTGTGGAAACTTTCGAAAAGCGACACATATAACGGATATACCACATACGAACCTTATATTGGTTGGAATCTGGCAATAGCCCATTTGTGCAACAACGACAAGAAAGAAGCAAAGGCTATCCTTAACCAGCTGCAAACAATGTATCCGGAAGGAACAGCAATCGGAGATAAGGTCACAGAATTAATAATGAAAATTTGAAAATGAAGAAAATAGTCTTAGCAATTGTAATTATATTTCAGTTCAGCCTCTATTGTCAAGCGCAAGAGATTCCAAAACAGAATAATATTGATATTGCACTTTATGATAGTTTATGTCCCGGATTTGAGAAAAGATATAGAACTATTCAGACTTGCAAATACTCTGAAGAGTTTAATATAGAGACATCTATTGCTCTTTTAAAAGACGTTGTTTTACAAATTGAAAAGGGGATTGGTCTGTTCGATGATGTAAACTATTTTGAGGCAATACGGCTATTATGCACAAAGTATTTATTAACTGGAGATTATAGGCATATTGATTCCGTTTTGTACGCATCAAAAAAATTCTTATTCGAGAATAGCGAGAATCCACTTGATTTTAAGGATCTCTATAAGTTTAATCGTGCTGCATCCTGGATAGAAATAAGAGAGGGTCGGTATGAATCTGCCCAAAAACTGTTAGAAAATGTAATTAATGAAGAAACGGATAGTATTGAATACCTTTCAGCCTTACAGGATTTGGCCATTTGTTATTTGCTAACAGAACAATATGATAAATTCTCTAAAACAGCAAAGCAATCCTTGTATATTTCCGACATTTTACAAACTAAAGATAATACCTACTTCCTCAAAGTAACATCAAAGAAACTAAAGGCGTACCTCTACATTTTATCGGACAATAATATTCCGAAAGGAATAAAGACATTAGAGGATTTAGAGCAGGAGTTGAGGAAGAACGATATGATGCAGCGATATCGATGTTCTGTGTTAGATGATTTGAGCAATCTATATCTTGATAACGACCAACCAGATAAATACATTCAAACCAAAAGAATAATATTAAAAAACGATATTCTTTCGGATGAAGAAAGAATCGATGTTTTAGAAAGTCTTGTGGGTGCAGAATGGATATATGCATCAGATAAAGAAATAATAAGGCATACTTTAATGCATGGTAATTTGGTCAAAAACACCGCAATAGGCAATCTAAAAATCTTTCCTGCAACAAAAAATATCACCTTCTGGCCTCAACTGATGGAAAAAATTGATAAAGACTCCTATATCTTAAATAGATTTCCAGATAATAATGAGGTATGCGGTTTCTGTTATGATAATCTTCTATTTCTCAAAAACCAACTGTTATCATCCGATTATGCCATAAGACAATACGTATATCAATATGGTGACGTTGATTGTAAAAATCTATTATCCGAAATAGATTCACTTAGAGGGTATATTGTTTATCAAGCAGCCAAAGAAAAATACGGGGATTCCTATTCATATGACCTGTCCTTCTTTGAAACAGATTTGATGAAAAGGCTTCCTATGTCAAAGATTATTGACAACCAAATTAAAACATGGAAAGACATTTCAATGGCACTGAAAGAAGATGAGATTGCTATAGAAATAACCGATTGTAATATATTGTTTCCACAAGACAGCGTTTACAGTCAATTAATGGCATTGATTGTTACAAAGAACTGCGCATCTCCAATTTGTGTTAAGCTAGGGAACTATTATGAGGTTGCCGATGAATTAAGATTATTGTTCTCTGGTGATGCTTTGAATATAAATGATGTTTATTCCACTCCGAATAACACAATTTATCATCTTCTTTGGAAGAAATTGGAAAAACAATTGATGGGAATGAAAACGGTTTATATTTCCACAAATACACTTCTCTCTCTTGTTAATATTGGCGCATTGATAGCACCTGGTGGAGAACGGGTTTCTGATAAATATAATATAAGGATGTTGTCGTCCACAGCGGAGATTGTTGACGGTTTTGATAGTGAACAATACACAAATGCCGTCCTATTCGGAGGAGGTGATTTTGGCAATAAGGACACATTAGATGACAATTTATATGCAGAAGTGGTTCGTGCGATTACGGATCGTAGCGATTTTAAAGAACTAAATGGTGCGATTGACGAGGTGAATGATATATATGACGAGTTAAGCGAGAGAAATGTTCAAACTCAACGTTTTGTAGGCGCTGATGCTACAGAGAGAAACTTTAGATTAATAACTGGATCTGCAAACCAAATAATACATATTGCAACACATTGTTTTTCCATAACGGACATGGAGAACAGCAAGTTCTTATCGCAACTAATGGCTATAGATACAAGAGAAAGTGCGATGATAGGAACTGGTTTCATCCTGGCAAATGCAAATCTTTCATGGAATAAAAGTGCTTATTATAAGCCACTCGAGGATGGAATACTTTTGTCTGAGGATATTTCAAGACTTAATCTAAACGGCTGTGATTTACTTGTTTTGTCTGGGTGCCAGTCAGGCAAAGGCAAAGTAGATAAAGATGGCATTTATGGTTTGCAACGGGCATTTAAACGGGCTGGTGTTAAATCCATGCTATTGTCTTTGTGGAATGTTGATGATAATGTTACAAAAGAATTCATGGTATCATTTTATAAATCTCTAATGTTGACCAACAATAAGTATACTGCATATACTCACGCTCAAAACGAGATAAGGAGAAAATTCAATGATCCGTACTACTGGGCTGCATTTATAATGTTGGATTAGGATATGGTAAATCATCTATACATAATTGGAAACGGATTTGACAAACATCACGATATTCCAAGTGGGTATCAAGATTATAGGCGGTGGCTTGAGGATAATGAGTTTTGGGGCGTTTTTGAAACAATTGACGGTTTATTTGGATATACAGACGACGATTGGTGGAGTCATTTTGAAGATAATCTGGCATCAGTGGAGACATTAAAGATTGCATCAGAAGAAGCCATCCAAAACTATCCGGATTTTGGTAGTGACAGTTTTAGAGATAGGGATTGGTATGATGCAGAATTGTCTGTTGATAGAAAAATGAGGGATGCATATAATGACATAGTGCATTCGTTTAATAAATGGGTATTGCAACTACCCGATGGCAATTTAACAAAAAAAATAAAAATAGAAAAGAACTCTATTTTTTTGACATTTAACTATTCACATACGTTGGAAAACTTATATGGTATTCGACCTCATAAGATTCTTCATATCCATGGAAAAGCAGGTGCTGATGAGGAATTGATATTAGGGCATGGGTTGACATATAGTGACATAGAGATAATAATGGGCGAAAGAGTTGATGAAGGAGAATATGTCCTTCAACGTGCAAAAGAGGCAGCAGTATTTAGTGTAGCTTCCCGTAGAAAAAAAGTAGAACAAATATTAGAAGACCACAATCAATGGTTTGATAATCTTAAACATATTACTCATATTCAAATTCTTGGGCACTCATTAGGAGACGTTGATTTGCCTTATTTCTATAAGATTTTCGAATCATGTGACAAGAAAAAAGTAAGGGTTGAAATAAGCTGTTTTGATGATGAAGCAAAAGAAAAAGCGTTGTCTTTGATAAAAACGACCTCTATTCCATTATCTCATTACAAACCAACAACTTTGGAAAGCCTTCAAGTTCTAAAAGAGTAAATTTTTCTTATGGCATGTTAACCTTTTGCTGGTTTCCGTCATAAATGAATGGAAACAATAAAAAGCAAAAGGGACATGGACAATGCAATCACAAGAAAAAACAACGAAACCACGGTTCTGCAAAATGCTTTCAAGCAAGTTGCAAACAGCACCGCATCCCATTTCGAGAGCTGCACTTATGGTGCGGAAACAGCACAAAGCAAAAGAACGTATCACAAAAAGTTCGTTCTTGCTTTCGATTTAGACAACACTTTGGTAAAAACCGACAGGGCTAACAACAACGCATATCAAGAGGCGATACGCTCTGTTTCAGGTCGTGAAATGCCGCTTGGTCACAGCCGTTTCACAAGGGAAAAATTGGCCAAGACCTTGCCGGATTTGGACACCACACAATTATCTGAAATTGTCAAACTGAAAGAGAGATTGTATTCCAGCCATCTCAAAGAAACCATACTAAATGCTCAACTTTTCAAAATACTAAAGCTGTCTAGCTACAGCGGCTTTGAAACGATTTTGTTGACAGAAAGTCATAGGTCAAGAGCTATTCAAATATGCAAACAACATTCATTAACCCAATACTTTAGTAAAATATATTGTAGAGAAAACTATGGCGAAGGCAACAAATACCAATTTCTAAAAACAATCACACCGTCCTATAGCGGGGTGATACTTTTTGAAAACGAAAAGAAAGAAATCAACAAAGCAATTCGACACGGAATAAATGAAAACCAGTTAATAACAATAAAATTCTAAAAAAAAATGAAGAAATACACAATACGCGCAAACGAAAGTTTGCTCAGGACAAAGGATGGTCAAAAAAACACCTGTCTGCAACACGACACGGACGCATATTACCACGCCGATTATATTGGGGGGAAAGGAAGAAATGCCATTGAAGGAACAATTGAAAATCTTATCTGCACGTTTAAGAATGATATTGTGCGCTATTCTAAATCAAATCTAAACAAAGCTCAAGAACGTCTCGAACAAATATTGTTGACCGATTTGCCTGAAATAGAGAAAGCATACAACAACGACAATTTCAGAATTTGTGTAATCCCAAGAGCAAAGCATGAACAATATTATGACGGCGACCAAAAACTGTTCCGGCAAACTATACAATGTGCTATCAAAGAATTGCTAATTTTTGAAGATGGAACACACGATATAATAAGACATACGGATACCGCAACAACTCATCTCTCTCGCAAAGACACATCCAACGGCGGTAATGGAGATTTACCATACATTGGTATTACAAAGGACACTTGTGCCATTAGCGATAAAATCAAAGGCAAAAACATACTCCTTATAGACGATCTGTACACAAAAACAGTCGGTATAGACGAAGATGCCATACAAGCATTATATGACAACGGTGCACGCAAAGTGGTTTTCTACTCTATCGGGAGAACAGATAACGATTGGCACAGACTTCCCGATTACATATTGGAGAAATGTTTCCCTGAAGCCAGAGTTGTAAAAAGCCGCTTCAATGACCGTTTGCATTTGCGCATCGAATCCAGAGACGGCAATCCTGTATGCATAAAAAAAGAAGATGGACAATTTGTCAGGTTTTTCCCTTTTGCACAAGGTCTGGAACTCGGCGAGGTGGTTAGTTTGCAGAACGTAGAAATGTGCGAAAAGGCCGGTGAAAACGGGGTGTATTATCTCGTTCAAAAAAAATGAGCAGTGAGTAGCACGATTACAATAAAAAAACAACATTATCCGTTATTTAAATAGAAAAACACAAGATGAAATATACCGAAAACGCATTAAACATTCTGACAGTTCGTTTATACCCGAAAAAAGGTCCTGCATGGATAAATAATAATCTGAAGGGTAATGAATCAGTGGAAACACTATGCACCCTGTTGGAAACCCATGAATATGAATTCGCTAAAAAGCGTAACGTCATTGAATCCGCTATTTTAGAGACTGCTGATTTCGCTGACGGGGTTGTTGCTTTGGGGGATCCGTCATTCCCTGAGGTTAGAGGCGTGGTTAAACCTGCGGACAGACCATTTGCGTTATTTTATAAGGGCAATCTGGATTTGTTGCAAAAAAGTAATTTAAACATAGCTGTAATAGGGGTGCTAAATCCCGATGACAGTGTCGCGCTCACGGAAAAAATCGTCACTACGGAGATATTAAAACATAATGCCACAATAGTTAGCGGGTTGGCTCTGGGATGTGACAGCATAGCTCACAAAACCGCTCTGGACAACAACGGAAAAACAATTGCAATACTTCCAAGCGCACTCAACAATATCATACCCAAAGAAAATTCAGAATTGGCCACCGAGATAGTGGAAAAAGGTGGGCTTCTTGTAAGCGAATACTACCAATCACCCCAGAGTAAAAACGAGATGATCAATCGCTTCATTGTCAGAGACAGACTACAGGCTTTGTTCTCGGATGCGGTACTTTTGGCTGCGAGCTATGCCCAAAATAATCAGGGGAATGATTGTGGTTCACGTCATGCAATGAGCAAAGCAAAAGAATACGGCATAAAAAGAGCTGTGATTTATAACGAACTGAAACATAACAATGTTCAGGTGTACGATTTGAATCGTCAAATTTTAAGGGATGACCATTCCGTTATTCGCATTGATTCTGCGAATATGATAGGAAGCGTAACCAAGTTGGTTACTAAGAATCCAGATGATATCACTTTGTTTTAATAAACTTGGCCAAAAATTAGCATTGGGCATCACATTGTAAATATTTTTTCCACAGTCATTGAATGTTTTGCCGTAAAGCGTCCTTAACTTTGCGGCAAAACATTCGAGTGTTAATTCGTAATCCGGCCAATTTACTCTGTGATAACAATTGCTATCAAACGTGTGCGACAGTCTAATAAAGCTACCTCGTTGACTGTTGCATTGAATAAAATATTATTCTCCATTTTTTTGATTTTTTTTGAGGGGGATGTTAACCTTTGCCCGATATTAATCATTAAGTATTGTAAACAAATTAAGATAAATTTAAAAACAATACAACAATGGAAAGTGCAATTTTATTTGTAATCGCGATAAGCCTCGCGTTTGGAGTTGGCTGCATGGGCAGCAAAAGAAAAATCGGTTTCGGACTGGCATTCGTCATCTCACTGTTCAACGTCTTTGTTGGACTAATAGCAGTGCTGTGTTCAAAAAAGCTGAAAAATGTCGAATCAAAAACAATGGAGGATTAGAAAATGAAAATAGCCGGATGGATATTCGTAATAATTGGAAGTCTCTCTTTGCTGGGAGCTATGCTCGGCGGAAGCAGCCCTATCGGTCCTCTTTTCTGGGTGGGATTGGGCATAACCCTGCTCTATTTTGCCAAAAACAAATCAAAAAAACAATAACAACAAATAAATAGTAATCATTATGAAAGCAGAAAAAATGACCCCGGAAGAAATAGTTAAATTCAACGCAAAAGTAGAATACAATCATTGCGTTATTAGTTGGATATTCGACATAATATGCATAATCATAGCGACACCAATGATTTGGGTCGCAATCCACAGAAGAATCAAGTATCGCAAAAAAATTGAATTGTGCAATTAAGTGTGATTTTAAACAACAATTTCAAACAAGAGAGAACCATTACTCAGTGAGCGAAGCGAACCCATTTTACAAGATTCACATAATTTCTTTCGCCGAAGGCGAATAGGGAGACAAAGAAAATCTACAAGATTTACAAGATATGTTCACAATACTAAATTGATTTCAGCGGAGTTCACGATTGCTTCGCAATTCGCGAGCCGTAGGCAAGCAGGAAAAACAAAAAATGATAAACAGATACAATCTCGTGAGCCGCAGGCGAGCAGAACAATTCCGAGTTCCGCTCTCCGAACTCCGAGTTAAATTCCCTTGTTCAAAAATATTTTCCTCCGGTGGCGGATAAGTCAAATATTTTGTGTAAATTTGCAGTTCAATTCTAACCCGAAAAAACATTAAAAAATATGACAAAATCAGAACAATACATGGAGATGGAAGCCCGTTACGGTGCTCACAACTACCATCCGCTGCCAGTGGTGCTGGCCAAAGGTGAAGGTCCTTTCGTTTGGGACTGCGAAGGCAAACGTTATTTCGATTTCCTCTCGGCCTATTCGGCTGTAAACCAAGGCCACTGCCACCCCAAGATCGTTAAAGCCCTGTGCGACCAGGCCCACGAGCTCACCCTCAGCAGCCGCGCTTTCTACAACAACTGCCTCGGCGAATGGGAGAAATACGTTACCGAATACTTCGGCTACGACAAAGTGCTGCCTATGAACAGCGGCGCCGAAGCCGACGAGACCGCCCTTAAGCTGGCCCGCCGCTGGGGTGTGGTGAAAAAAGGCATCCCCAACGACGAAGTGATGATCGTTTGCTGCGAAGGCAACTTCCACGGCCGNNATCATCACCATGAGCAACGACCCCGAAAGCTATGCCAACTACGGTCCTATGACTCCCGGTTTCATACGCATACCCTACAACGACCCCGACGCTTTGGAGAAAGTGCTCGAGCAGCACGGCAAGAAAATCGCCGGATTCCTGCTGGAACCCATCCAAGGCGAGGCCGGTGTGTACGTTCCCGACGACGGTTACCTGAAAAAATGCTACGACATCTGTAAGAAACACAACGTGCTGTTCATGGCCGACGAGGTACAGTGCGGCATAGCCCGTACCGGCAAAATGCTGGCCTGCGACCACGAAGGTGTGCGTCCCGACCTGCTGATACTCGGTAAGGCCCTCGGCGGCGGCGTGGTGCCCGTTTCGGCAGTACTGGCCGACGACGACATCATGCTCAACATCAAACCCGGCGAGCACGGCTCCACTTTCGGCGGCAACCCCATCGCTGCAAAAGTCAGCATCGCAGCTCTGCAGGTGATTAAAGACGAGCATCTTATGGAAAACGCCGAACGTCTCGGAAAAATTTTCCGCGAGGAGATGAGCAAGGTGAAATCGCCGATGATAGAGAAAGTGCGCGGTAAAGGCCTGCTCAACGCCGTCATCATCCGTCCGAAAGACGGAAAAGAGGCTTGGGACGTGTGTCTGAAGATGCGCGACATGGGCGTGTTGGCAAAACCCACCCACCAGCACATCATCCGTTTCGCTCCGCCGCTGGTAATCACCGAAGAACAGCTCCGCGAAGCCATCGAGATTATCAAGAAAGCGATACTCTCGTTCGAATAAAAAGAAGTTTGTTTCATTTTTTTCCACAAGACCGCAGCGATGCGGTCTTTTTTTGTGCAAAAAACTGCAAGTGGCAGTTGTATCCACTCAATTATTCGCCAAAATTCTGACAATCGGCAAGAATCATTTCTCCCCTACTGTTTCTTTTGCCTCAGCACCAGTTCGGGTAGCATCACGGCAGTCTCCTCGGCATCCTCAGGTTCGTCCTTGCCTCTCCAAGCGAGGATGTAGGCGACTTTCGCCGACACCACCTCAAATCCCTTTGCATACCATTCTTCAAGCTGCTTGCGGTAATTCATCGACAACGAGGCGATTCTAACGCCTTCGATTGTCCAGAGGTAACCGTTATCAAAAACAAGAGAAGCTCCACTTACAAGTTTCAAAATCACATCCTTATGAGGTTTGAAGAAATCCAGATAAACATCCTTGAGCATCGGTTGAAGAGTTAACTCATCGGGGTCGGGATAAGGTTCTGTGTCATTGTTAAATATGGCTTTTGCCTTTTCTTTTTCTGTAAACAAATCGGTGTTGCAATGGATGTAAAGGTTTTGTTTCGCCCTTGTCATACCCACATAAAGCGTCCGCAACTCGTCGTCGGTCCTTGCGTAATCCCCTTCAACATAAAGATAAACCGTATCGAACTCACGACCTTTCGACTTGTGTATGGTGGAAATCAGAATGGTGCTTTGTCCTCCAGTGCAGAAATCCTCCAATGCCGACTCGAACACGAAGTCGGCCAAATCGCTGCGGTATTTTGTGCGGTTGGTACTTTCGAAGGCGGTGAAAAACTCTTTTATATAGTCCAAACAGGCACTGTTTTTGTACAGATCCAATGTCTTTGATTTTGCCTTCTCCCATCGTTCTTCGCTTATCACCGGACTTTGCAGCCCCTTGTCGATGTTTTTCAAGAAAAACCTTATTTCGGCCAGATTGCCGAACCGAAAACCGTCGGTGGATTGTATGAGTTTGGCGGGGATGCCTTTCTTGTTGAGAAGACCCAAAGCCTGCGACGCATCGTAATTGGTGCGGGCAAGCACGCAAGCACGTTCGCCCTGATAAGTGGCTTCAATTGTGTTCACTACAGGGACTTCCAGATTCACCGACCGACATTGTGTGATGGCGACTATGCCCTTGCCCTTCGGCACTGCGGTGTTCGGGGTGGTTTTCATCCTGTTAGAGATGCGTTGCGCAAAACAATTGGCAAAATCGACAATGGGCTTGGCACTTCGGAAATTCTCGGTCATTTCGTACTTCACAGCTCCCACCTCGTCGATGAACGACTGCATGTATCGGCTGTCGGAACCTCGGAAATGGTAGATATTCTGGTCGTCGTCGCCTACGGCAATAACACGCATCTCGTCGTTGTTTCGCATCATGGCCCTTACAAGAGCGTATTCGTCGGCATCCATATCCTGAGCTTCGTCAATCACAAGCACCGAACGGTTTATCTTGCCCTGTTCCGCCTCGCCGTTTTCAATCATTTGTGTTGCACGCTTCACCACATCCACAGCGTCGTCCAAATTGCCAACCTTGCCCAAAATATCGAAACAGAAAGCGTGGAAAGTCTTGATTTCCACGTAATGAGCGGCATTCCCTATCAGTTCTATCAAACGCTGTTTGAACTCCGTGGCCGCCGCCCGCGAGAAGGTCAGCATCAGCAGTTGCTCGTGTTTCACATCCTCCAAAAGAAGTAACGACGCCAGTTTATGTACAAGCACACGTGTCTTGCCACTGCCGGGGCCCGCCGCCACAACGATGTATTTCGACTCCTTGTCGGTGATAATTTCGCGCTGACGATCGGAGAGTTCGCCAAACAGTTTGCGGTATTTTTCTGGAGTTATGTTTTTGTCTATCTGCGCCAAACGCTCGCCTTGGAAATACTTGGAAATAAATTTCTTGAAATCCATCTGAAAATAATCCTGCACATACTGCAAGGCGGCGTCGTAATCCTTTACCATAAGATTGGCATACTCACCAACAATATGTATCTGTCTGATTTTCTGCTTATAAAATTCATCCAACATCCGATAGTCCTCGCGCTTGTAACCATATTTCATATCGGCCAAACGATGGATTTCCATTGCGTTGTAAATAACAAGGAAACCGCCTTCCAGTTTCATAGCCCCAATCTTGGAAAGATACAGCAAAGCGTCCTCAATGTCGCTGATAGTGCATCCTTCATTCTGGAAGAGGGTGTTCTGCTGCTCGCTGAGATACCCCTTCTGCAACGATGTTACAGAAAACTGCACCAGCACGCTTTTGTGGTCGAGTGGCTGTTTTTTTGCAACTTCGGAGTACAGCCGGCTAATTATATACTTGCAAATGCCGACACGTTTCTCGTGCTTTCGCAAAGTTTGTTCAATTGGCTGTGTTAGAAGCACTTTTACAATACCATTGCGGGGACTCTCTTTTTTACGGATGTACGACTTCACCGCAAGGAAATAAAGCAAAATCCTGATATTCTTTACATTGGATTTCAATCCATTGTTCTGTGCCAGTTCGTTTATGACCTTGTACGACAATTCCGTTTCTTTGTCGGCAATCTGAGTTATGACAAAACGCTCCAGTTTGGCAAAATCCTCAAAAATCCTCAGCGACCTCTGTTCCGTTGTGTCGATAAACGCCGACATATCGCTAGAGTCGGCTAGAATGCCCTCCTGACGCATGGTAGAGACGGCACCTATCACTTTCTCCTTGCTCATTCCAAGAATGTCGGCCAGATAATCCACACGCGACTCGGCCTCGTCGCCGACAGCCTCGTTCACATATTTCTTCGAGATAAGCGATTTAATAATCCTTGCTGCGTCCTGCCTTGCTTTGTCGTCGGCAAACAGTTTCGATTGTGTTATTCGCTGTCTCGCCTCGTCCATATTCTTCACCATAATGCCTGTGGCAAAGACGTGCGGCACATTGTTGCCCCTGCTCACATAGCCGGCCTCCTCCAGTGCCGCCACGCAGGTCCTTACACGTGTCTCGATGTCGGCGACATCCTCGTTCCATCCCGCCTGACGCGCTATCTCCAAAGGAGAACAACACACATACCCACGTTTACGAGTATAATCTTTTATAGCCTTCCACACCTGCTGTATCTCGCTGATACTCACTTTTGTCTGGTTGAGCAAGATAAAATGTTTGTCCAAATCGCTGTCGCTGTAAAGCACATAGCACTTGGCAGAAGTTTTGGGGTCGCGGCCGGCGCGTCCTGCCTCTTGGACATAGTTTTCGAGTGAGTCGGAGATGTCGTAGTGAATCACCAGCCCGACATCCTTTTTGTCCACTCCCATACCGAAAGCCGACGTTGCCACCATGGCCTGCACCTCGTTGGCAATAAAGGCGTTCTGGTTGGCGATTTTGTCGTTGGATTCCATCTTGCCGTTGAAAGGAAGGGCTTTCAGGCCATCTTTTGTCAGTTTTTCGGCAAGATCCAAAGTTCTTCTCGTCCTCGACACATATATTATTGTAGGACAAGGATTCGACAACATCAGTTCGCGGAGTTTGTTGTATTTGTCCTCTTCTGTTTCCGAATAGATAACGGAATAGTGCAGGTTTTTACGCTCCGACGACGAGGCGAATATTTTCAGATTCAGTCCCAACTTGCGGTTGAAATAGTCGCAGATGTCGGTAATAACCTTTTGTTTTGCCGTGGCTGTGAAACACGACACTGGAATGGGCAACGGCTGATTCTTCTTTTCCTGAAGTTTCTTGATAAAATCGCCGATATACAGGTAATCCACCCTAAAATCCTGCCCCCACGACGAAAAACAGTGTGCTTCGTCTATCACAAAACGCACTATATTCCTTGAAACCAGCAACTTTTCGATGGTCTTCGAGCGGAGCATCTCGGGCGAGATGTAAAGCAGTGTGGCACTGCCGTTTGCCACTCGCTCGAAAGCGTCGGCACGGTTGACCGGATCGAGAAGTCCGTTGATGGTAACGGCTTCGGTTATTCCGTTTTCCGAAAGGTTATCCACTTGGTCCTTCATCAACGACTGCAACGGCGAAATGACCACCGTGAGCCCGTGCGCCGCACGCCCCGACATAATTGCCGGCAGCTGAAAGGTGAGCGACTTGCCGCCGCCAGTCGGAAATATCGCAAGCAGCGACTCGCCATCCATTGCGGCCTGCACTGCATTCTCCTGCATGGGCTCGCCGTCGAACTTGCGGAATTCGTCGAAACCGAACACATCACGCAACCCATTGTGGATGTCGAGCCTGTTCTGGCAATACGGACAGTCGGTTTTGTGGCATGGTGTGTTGCACATCAGTTTTATAACATTCTCTATCTGCGGATAGTTAATCCTGAGCCACGACGGTGTTACCGAGTAACTGTCATCGGCATAGACAAGGGCCAAAGTATAAGCCAGCTCCACAGGATACTTCTTCACAAGCAAATCCACACGGCTGTGCGAACATATCTTTCCCTCAAATAGCCTTTTTATGGCTGACGCAACGTCGAGGGACTCTCCAATTCCATTGCCAACGAATTCAAAAAAGCCCTTAAATTCCTCTTTGTCAGACAGAAGCGAAACGTATATTTCTTTCAAAGAATCGGGCAATTCCTTGAATGCATTTAGTTCGTCGTAGAAAAGGGCTCTGGCTTTCAGGCAATCGTTCAACGGATTGTTCAGTTCTTCGGTCTGCAACTTATCGTCCTTCAACAGTTTATGATACGGCCTTTTCGGGAAAAGCAAAGGCGAAAGATACAGAGTGTCAATATAATGACGGGGTACGCCAGTTAGTTCAGGCAAATATTTCAAATCGTGATGTACAATATTATGACCGCAGATATAATCAGTATCACCGACAAAATCAAGAAAATCTTGTTTTACACCCGTATGCAACGACAAATCAGGCTCTTTGTAAGCACCGAAATCGTGGACTTTATTATCACCCAGCCCGACTTCGACATCTATAAATGCCAACAATTCTTTGCTATGTCGTTCAGCCTCCCCCATTACTAATTACAAATTACTCATTACTAATTAAGCTCTCCACTCCCTCCATAATCTCCTCCGCTGCGATGGTTTTCATGCAGTCCAGATGTCCTTTCGGGCATTTGTCGTAGCCCAACTTGCTGCACGGACGGCAGGGCAACTCTTTCTCCACGTTCCTGTACGCCCCCTCTCCTGCCTGTGGCAGATACGGGTACATGCCCAGTTGTGGCGTGGTGTTGCCCCACACGGCCACAATCCGCTTGTCCAGCGCTGCGGCGATGTGCATCAGGCCGGTGTCGGAAGTTATCACCGCCTCGGCGTTCTGCACCAGCAGTGCCGATTGGTTCAAAGTCGTTGTTCCGCAGAAATTGCGTACGTTGTCGCCGAACTCAGCACCCACTGCTTCGATACGTTTCCCGTCGTTGGCATCGCCCAGAAGGACGAAGTTGTAACGTCTATCGGCGGTGAGACGGCAGACTGTCTCGGCAGGAATCTGCTTGGTGGTGTAGGTGGCTCCGCACACCACGGCAATATATCTTTCGAAAGGCATAGCGAAGTCCAGTTCAGGAGCCACGAAGAAATCCAGTCCCGCCTTGTCGTTGCTCACGCCGAGTTTGGCCACAGCCTCGAAATAGCGGTCCACGATATGCACGTCGGGCATCACGCCCTTGCATTTGGTGCGCACGTACCACCACTTGCGAAGATTGAGTTTCGGGAAGGTGCCGGAAGGCCGCCGCAACGCCAGCTTCACCCGCAACGAACGCAGGTTGCGGTGCAGGTCCACCACAAAGTCGAAACGCTCGGCGCGCAGCTCTTTAAGCAGTTCCGAAAGATTGTCCGAAAGCAGATGCATTTTACTGATATACGGATTGTTAGCAAGCACCTGGGTAAATTTCTTCTTTGTAAGGTAATGGATTTCGGCATCGGGATATTTCCGTTTTAGGCACCGCACCACGGGCGTGGTAAGCACTATGTCGCCTATAGAGCTGAACCTGATTACCAATATCTTACGCACCTCACTCATTTCTTTTTCTCTTTTTGCTTTGGTGTTGCGGCCTTTTTCTTTTTCTTGGGAGAGAACAGCGATTTCCATGTGTCGAAATCCTTGCTATATTTAATGCCAACTCCTTGAGTATAAGGCATATCTTGTTTAGTATAGTCGTTGGCGTTGGAGCGGTTGAAAGCCACAAGGTGGAAGTTGGGCGATATCTTGTATCCCAGCAGCACGTCGCCTATGATGGTGCTTGCGCTTGAACTGCCGTTATCGAGTTGGTTGAGGGTGCGGGCGTCGCCGCCGATACCGAAGGTAGTCTCGAAATAGAAACGGTTCCACTCCTTGCTTATATCTATATCCAACTGGTTGGTTACCAGAGCGTCGCCCGATTTATAGTTGATATTCACATCCACAAATTCCACCATGCTCGACACCACGTTGCTCACTTGGTTGGCCACAATTCCCAAGCCTGTTGACATAGTGTTGAAATTGTCCGTGGCATTGGAAGACGACGAATAGAAAGAGTTCATCGCCAGCAGCGACACCGTCTGGTTTATCATCTCTCGCTCGTTGGAGCGGTCAATGACAGCGAACACCTCTTCTTCGGTACTCTGGTCGGCGTTGGGTAGTCGGAAATCGAATTTGATGGTGGGATTCATCAGCTGGCCGCTCAGTGCTATGATGCTTTCAACATTGACTGTCTTCGAAGTATGTTCCATCGACGACGAGCCGGCGTACAGCGAGGCAAGGTTCACCCTTTGAGCATAGATGCCCTTGATGTCGATATTGGCATCGGTAGGACTTCCCGACCACCTTAGCGAGCTCCCGTTCTCCAGCGTCAACTCCCTAGAAACCAAGTCCATCAAATTAAGTTTGAACGCTCCCGACTCTATGATATAGTCGCCAGAGAGCGAGAAATCGTTGCCCGACGCGATACTGAGTTGCAAGTTGCCGTTGCCCGTTGCCGACACAAGTGCCGTGAGCTGGCTGAAATCCATAGGCATGGAGAATTTCACGTTGGAGTTTGCGGCGATATTCACCAGCACCTTGTATTTCATATTGCTTTGCGTCTGTCTGCGCGTTGTGCTGCGGGTACGTTGCTTTTGGGTGAAACGTATGAAATTCTGTTCGGAAATCTGCTGTTTGTCGCTTAGCGAAATGGCAAAGGTGCTTCCCTGGTTTGTGGTGGCGTTGGCAGCGACGACCAGATTGTTCACCGGACCTTTCACTGTGCCGTCGACATTGGCAAACACTCTGCCGTAGAACAGGTCGTTGTCCCTGGAAGTGGTGTTCATCACCATAAAGTTGTCCGAAACAAGTTTCAAATCCACGGCGAAATCATTAAAGGAGTTGTGGCTGACTATACCGTTCACCACTGCCGAATTGTCGCGCAAGTCGTTTATCACGAAGTCTTTGATAATAATCTGGTTGTCATCGAAAAACACGGTGTCCGAAAAACGGTACAAGGTGTTGAACATGTCTATTTTTATAAGGCCGTCCTCGAAAATGGCGTCGCCGGTGATGCGTGGCTTGTTTAGCGTTCCGCCGATGGCGATATCGCCGTGCAGTCCGCCTTCGAAACGCGACGAGAACGATTTGAGGTATGGCGCCACCGACTTCAGGTCGAAACCGTTGAAAGCAGCCCTGAAATCCAGCCTGCCGTCCTCCTCGGGATAATAAAATCCGTTCATATTGATGGGATAACGAACCGAATTTTCGTCGCTTATCACGGAGTTGAGCACCACTCCGATTCGGTTTTTCGAGGCGTCCCAGCGCGAGAGGATTTTGGCGTTGCCCATGCTGCGGTCGTTTATCTGCCAGTCCTCGATGTCCATGTTAGCGTCGTAGTAAACGGTTTTGTAGAAATCCCTTACCGACACTTTGCCGTCGAGCGATCCCGACATCGAAAGGCCTATGTCGTTGAGGAAGACATTGAAAAATCCGACGTCGAACTTATTGAAATCCACATCGATGGCATCGGTGCTGTCGGGACTCACATATCCGTTTACGAGCAACGACTGTTCGTCGGATTTTATCTGCAACCCCCTTATATCCAAAAGCTTACCACCGAACACAATCTCATTCTTGTCGGCCACCTGCCATTTCTCACCCTCTATGGTGAACGACGATTTGTCGATTCGTACCACGTTCTTTTCCAGGGTGCTATGCATATCCATCGCTATGTAACCCGATGTCGGATTATTGGCGGCGTAGTCGTCCCACCACAAAGCCAGATTGGCGTCGCTGCTTATACTTTTCAGCCTGTAAGCGAAATTGTTCATCGAAAACGACGAGCCGTACGACAATATGCCGATAGCGCCACTCAAATCCAATTTGTCATGTTCGGTGGAGATGCCCAATTGTAAAACATTGGCAAGTATTGAGCCATATCTTACGGAGTCGGCTTTGAGCCTTAGTTTGATAGTCTCGTGATCTTCATCCTCTGTAATCACACTACGTTCCCATTCGCAAGTCAGCCGCGTGCTGTCCGAAATATAAAGTCCTGGCACAATGGTGTTAAGCACATTGTTCGAATCGTTGTACACAATCTCCAGTGTCAAATCCGAATCGTCACCTGGCTCTTCCGTTTTTTCTTCATCCATATTTTCACCGCCGAAGGGGTTGTAGTACACTGGCACATACTTGTTACAGAAACGTTTTACCAACGGGCCGAAGTCGGAGTAATTGAAATACCCTTTGGCCACGCCGTGAAACATGTCACAGTCGAGGGTTATGTTTCGGTAATCGTCCATCTGTCGCGAAAGCAGCGATATGTTGTCCATGTGTATCTTGCGGTCGGGCAGTTGCAGGTTGGTGTTGGTGAGCGTTGCGGATCCCGTAAGCTCGTCCAAGGTGTTGCCCTGCAAATTCAATATCACCTGCGACGACAGTTTCTGACTCGAATCTGCCGTGTTTGTCAGTCTCAGCCTTGCCAAATCCAGCGACTCGATATTGGCTGTGGCCGAATAGGAATACTGGGCTTGCCCCAAATCCACTTCGGCAGAGATGGTGGCTTCGGCGAGCGGGTCCTGAATACGCATATCCGCTTCAATCATACGGCCGTTCATTTCAGCGTTGACTTCAGCGTAGTCGATTCGTTGGTTATGCATAGCCACATTGTGCAGAATGGCGTTTGCCGACATCTGCATGCTGTCCGGATTGAAACCGGAACCCTGAACTGTGATGTCGAAACCCGTGGCCGACACATAGTCGTTGGGCAGCACGCCTTGCAGGGAGAAATAGTCGGACTTGAGGTTACCGATATATTGGTAGTTGTCGGTTTTCGAGTCTTTCTGCAAAATGGCGTCGGCTGCTATATGGCCCGCGGCAGTGTTGAGGTCGGCGGTGGCCATAAACTCGTCCAGAGTGCCTACAAACGACATGTCGTTCACCTGTATGGGCGAGAGCAATGCCACTTGGCGCGGTATGTTTATCGTACCGGCGCGCCCGGGATAGAGTATCTGCCGCCAGTCCTCCACACAGGTGGTCATATCTGTAATCTGGCCGTTGATGATGGTGTTTTTCATATCGACAAGGCCGGTGATATATCCGTTCAGCGTGAGGTGTGTCTGACTTCCGAAAGCCAGATTCAGATTTTCGGCATGCAGGTCGGCAACAGGACCGTACACCAGTCCCGAAAACTGGATTTTTTCCTCCATCGGCCAAAGCACCGGAGCCCAATAAGCGGCGTCTTTCATGCCTCCCACACAGCCCTCCTTGAAATTGGCGAGCATGTGCACATTGTCGATATATCCGCCCATGCTGTTCCAGCCATTGTATTTCAGCAGCACATCGCAGAGAAGGTGGCTCTCATTGGTGGACAAATCCATATCCGTAACACTAATGCCGTTGGGGGTAACGTAAACAAAGCCCGAAAAGTCGCGCATGGCGAAACCGCTCTTCTCCACCGCCGACATCGACTCCATTTTCAATGTGATATGGTCGTTGAGAACACGCAGGTTACGCACACGCAAATTGATATCGGAATAGTCCATGGCCTTGGGATTGATGCCGTGTTCGTGCGAGAAATTGTCGTAATTCTTCAGCCGCATCTTGAAACGCATATTACGCAACGACACATTGTTAACCCTCACCACGAAAGGTGCGGCTTTCTTTTTCTCCTTTTTCTTCTCCGACTTGAAGTAATCTATCAAGAATTTGAGGTTTATGCCCTCTTCGGTGATGCCGAGGTAGTAATATCCGTTGCTTATCGACACACGTCGTAGCGAAAGACCGTCGGAACTTATCGGGAATTCGTCGAAACGCACCGAAAGCCGCTCGCAGCAGAACACCGTGTCGCCGTTGGGCTCGCACATCAAAACGTTGCGCATACGCACATGGTTGAACAAATTCACACCCAACGAACCGATGCGTATCTCGCCTCCCGTCTCCTTGGAAAGATACGACGAAACCCACGAAGCTGCCAGCGACTGCACCACCGAATAGTTGGCCAGCGCCACAAGCACGTAAATTGTCAGGAACACCCCCAACAACACACGGCCTACTATTTTAAGCACCTTCTTTGTTCGCACCTCTCTAAGTTGTTTTATAATCTATTAACTGACAATTATTTACATCCTCTAGAAACCTATCTCCAAACCTCTCAGGAATTTGCGGTAATCGGAATTGGCGTCGAGGGGGACGGGCATAATGCGGTAGACGTGGACACTGCGCGAGGCAAAGATACCCAAACCGCCTTCGATATTAGTGTAGATGCCACGTTCCTGTACAATAGTCGTAGGAGGTGCCGACACACTGCGGTACATCTTGAAATTCTCGTCGCCGGCAAAAAGATACAGACAGATGCTGTCGTACGGATTTTTGACGGTCTCGTGGTCGGTAATCTGCTTGGTAAGCTCGCTGCCGAAAAACACCTGCGACACCTGCGAGTTGAGCACAAGTTCGTTGGTGGCTTCCCTTGTGGGACACAGTATATCGACATGCAGAAGCGAGTCGGTGCCGGCATTGCGGTAGAAGAAACGTATCATCGGCTGGAAGACACGCACCCTTGCCACCTTGTTCCACGAGATTGTTGCCGTTCCAGTACGGAAATTAAAAGTCCCCAACTGACTGTTGTTCACCTTGATAGCATTGGGGTCGATAGTACCCACAAGCGATGTCTCAGAGGTGGCCGTAACACCCGTGCGCTTGTTAGCCACACGCAATTCGTAAATCTTTTCGTTGCTGAGTCTGCCTTTGGTGGGACAGTAATAGATGGGCTGATTGGGAGCATAGAAACCGCCTTCGGGCTTGTCGGTCAGTACTTTGTATTGGAATGGGAACACCCTGCCCGTTTCCGTCGTTTTTTTCATCACGCCGGTAGCCTCGTTTTCCTCAGCGTTCCACTCCACAATGCTCACATCGAGCTCCCCTTCGGGGTAATTTGAGGAGTCTGTTATCGACGTCATCGCAAGCATATCGCCCTCGCCCAAAAAGCATTTCTGCACCCTTATCCACGTGGTGTCGTCGTCCTGGTCGAGCAAGCCATAAACCAGCATAGTCTCCTGCCAATCGGCATTGGAAGAGAATTCGTTATTGCAGGCGGCAAGTCCGAGCACCGCCACCATAGCCATCGGCAACAAACGTAAAATCTTCATTTTTTACCTTATTTTTAATGACAATACAAAATTGCAAATATACGATTTTTTCCGCAAATAGACAAATTTTCAAAAAAATCGGAAAAAAATTTGGTTATCTCAAAAAAAAAGAGTAACTTTGCAAGCGTTTTTTAGAAGGGTGGTCACCAGTGGTAACACCCAAGCGGCAAAGCCGCGATGGAATTGTAAAACAAAAAGTTATGAATATAAAAATAGTCTTAATCGCAACCCTCTCCCTGATGGTAACAGCCACCTGCAACGTGGCAAAAGCACAAAACAACAACAAAAACCGCAGCACAACATCTGTTTATCAAGTCAACCGACTCGATGTTGTTTACAACGAAGATGGTTACGATAATCTCGCCTCCGACAACACAACAGCCACCGAAACACGCCGCTCCGCAACTTCCGACAGAAGTTCCTACCGCACCACGGCCAACAACTCCAGAAAAACCGACACCACACGCTCCAAACGCACCGAGCATTACATCATAAAGAAATATTTCGAGCAGCTGGAAAACGAAAACAACGGTGAAGAAGACCCCGGCGCCGAAAGCGAATACGACATCCTTTACGCCAGTTTCGACACCAACGCAATCCATTACAGCGGCTTTAGCCTGAACAGCGACTCCACCGCCGTGCTTCCTCTGCTCGTGGGCAACAAAGCCAAATTCGTATGCCCCGTTACCGACTATCACATCAGCTCGCGTTTCGGACCGCGCCGCCGCCGTTTCCACTACGGCATGGACCTCGCTTGTCCTACCGGCACTCCCGTTTACTCCGCTTTCGACGGCACCGTGCGCGTGGCCAAATACAACAAATCGTATGGTAACCTCATTGTAGTGCGCCACAATAACGGCGTTGAGACTTACTACGCCCACCTCTCGAAAATAAAAGTAACCAGCGGTCAGAAAGTGAAAGCCGGCGACGAGATAGGTCTCGTGGGCAACACAGGACGCTCCTTCGGCAGCCACCTGCATTTCGAAACCCGTTACCTCGGCTCCGCCATGAACCCCGAAGCTTTGGTGAATTTCGAAACCAAGAAACTCGTTTGCGACACGCTGAACGTCAACAGCAGCCTGTTCCGCCACAAAAACAGCAACGCTCAATATGCAAGAAATTCGGCAGCAAAACGTGGTGGCGGTGGCAAATACCACACCGTCCGCAAAGGCGACACCCTCGGTGCCATAGCTTCGCGCAACCACACCTCCGTGAAACGCCTCTGCCAGCTCAACGGCATACGCAAAAGCAGCACCTTGCGTCCGGGACAGAAACTGCGCGTGCGATAACCCTTCACCAAAATACAGGCACAATAAAAACACGCATCACCCTATGCGCTTCGACATCATTACATTATTCCCAAATATGTTGTCGTCCTTTTTTCAGGAATCTATCCTGAAAAGAGCCCAGAACAAACAGCTTGCCGAAATACATCTGCACGACCTGCACGACTACTCGCAGAACAACTACGGCAGCGTGGACGACTACGCCTACGGCGGCGGTGCAGGAATGGTGATAGGCATCGAACCTGTGGCGCTCTGTATCGAAGACCTGCAAAAAGAACGTCAATACGACGAGATAATATACACCGCCCCCGACGGCGAACTGCTCTCGCAACCCCGCAGCAACCAGCTCTCGTTGCTCAACAACGTGATGATTCTCTGCGGACACTACAAAGGTATCGACGAACGCATACGCGAGCACTTCATAACTCTAGAAATATCCATAGGCGACTACGTGCTTACCGGCGGAGAGCTTCCTGCAATGGTGATGATAGACGCCATTTCCCGACTGGTGCCTGGTGTATTAAGTAACAATGAATCCGCCATGACAGAGAGTTTTCACAATAATCTGCTGGAATACCCGCAATACTCAAGACCTGAGGAGTGGATGGGTAAAAAGGT
>DBXF01000086.1:0-520 GCA_002309295.1 Bacteroidales bacterium UBA1219
ATCAAGGTTGGCGACATTATCGAAGGCTACGAACAAATCGAGATAAAGAGAAAACTGTAGTCGTCGCCACTTCGACTAAAACCAATTCAAGGGAAATCCGAAAGGTTTTCCCTTTTTTTTGTGATTTTGAGGCCGATGGAGACTGACATTGTGGTCGCTGCGCTCAAAACTAATTATTTCTTTTGACCACAGATTACACGGATTTAACAGATTTATATATGGAGGTTATATAAAATATGAATTATTTAAAAACACCTGTTTTCTTGCAATTTTTGGTTCGTTTTTTCTCGTGTTTTTAGATGTTTTATTTAGAAAAATTTGGTTCAAAATTATACAAAATAAGATATAAAAAACCACAAAATCTCACCTCGAACAGACGAAAAAAAGGCAAAAACAAAGCTTGTTGCGACGAAAAACAGCAAAAGTTAACGTTTTGTTTATCAAACAATTGTGCCGACACAAAACAAAAATAGGACAAAATTTTTGGCTAATCGGAAAAAAAGTCGTACCTTTGCACTCG
>DBXF01000086.1:549-66016 GCA_002309295.1 Bacteroidales bacterium UBA1219
GGTTCAGAGCATCTGCCTTACAAGCAGAGGGTCATAGGTTCGACTCCTATTGTTCCCACGAAAAAAAGGACTTCGTTTCGGAGTCCTTTTTTATTTACCTGTGTTTTTGAGTTGTTGAACAGAAAACTACAAACTCAAAACTACAAACTTATTAAAAATCAGTGAACTGTGATCAGTGATCAGTGATCTGAAATTATCGCTCGTCATTAGTCCTTTGAGTTTAGACCATTGTCCTTTGACTTTAGACTTTTGACCTTTGACTAATCTCGTTCCGCTCTCCGAGTTCCGCATTCCGAATTGAAAAAAAAATCGTATCTTTGCAAACTCAAACAACAAAAAAAACATCAAAAAATGAAAAAAACAGCTTTATTTTTAACCACTGTGGCACTGGTTCTTATGAGCGGATGCGGCAACAAAAACGCTGAACCCGCTGCCACCCAAGAAAAATCGGATATGCAGAAAAAAGTAGAGGAATTTGCCGAGGTCACCCTCACCACCGACCTCAGCGTGCTCAGCGAGAAAGAGCGCCAGATTATTCCTATCTTCATCCAGATTGCCGAAATTATGGACGACCTGTATTGGCAGCAGACTTTCGGCGACAAAACCCTGCTCGACACCATCAAAGACCCGTGGATGAAAGACTTCGCCATGATTAACTACGGTCCGTGGGAACGTCTAAACAGCAACAAGCCTTTCGTGCCCGGCTACGGCGAAAAACCAAAAGGTGCCTGCTTCTACCCCACTGACATGACAAAAGAGGAGTTCGAGGCTCTGGCCGACAAAGAGAAAACCAGCCTCTACACCGTGCTGCGCCGCAACGACAAAGGCGAACTCACCGTAATCCCCTACCGCGAGGCTTACAAAGAACAGCTTGCCAAAGTGGACTCCCTGATGGGCGAAGCCATAGCTCTGGCCGAGAACGCCGGACTGAAGAAATATCTCACCGAACGTCGCAAGGCTTTCCAGACCGACAAATACTACGACAGCGACATCGCTTGGATGGACATGAAAGACGGTCTGCTCGACTTTGTGGTAGGTCCTATCGAGAACTACGAGGACGAACTCTTCGGCTACAAAGCCGCCTACGAAGCTTTCATCCTTGTCAAAGACAAGAAATGGAGCGACGACCTTGCCAAATTCACCAAAATGCTGCCCGAACTGCAGAAAAACCTGCCCTGCGACCCCAAATATAAAAAGGAACTCCCTGGCACCGACTCCGACCTCAACGTTTACGACGTAATCTACTACGCCGGCGACTGCAACTCGGCCTCCAAGACCATCGCCATCAACCTGCCCAACGACGAGAAAGTGCACGTGAAAAAAGGAACCCGTCGTCTTCAGCTGAAAAACGCCATGAAAGCCAAATTCGACAAGATACTGCTTCCCATCTCCAACCTGCTTATCGACGAATCGCAGATCGACAACGTCACCTTCGACGCTTTCTTCAGCAACGTCACTTTCCACGAAGTGGCCCACGGTCTCGGCGTTAAGAACACCGTCACCAAAAACGAAGGTCTCCGCGTGGCTCTGAAAGAACAGTACAGCGCTTGGGAAGAGGGCAAAGCCGACATCCTCGGTCTGTATATGGTCCAAAGCCTTATCGAGAAAGGCGAGATTACCAACATCACTGTGGAGGACGCTTACGTAACTTTCATCGCCGGACTGCTCCGCTCTGTACGTTTCGGTGCCGGTGAGGCTCACGGCCAAGCCAACATGATGTGTTTCAACTATTTCGAGGACAACGGCGCTTTCGAACGCACCAAAGAAGGCAAATACAAAGTGAATATGGACAAAGCCCAGGAAGCCCTCAAAGGCTGGGCCGCCAAGATATTGCAAGTGGAAGGCGAAGGCGACTACGCCGAAGCCAAGAGCTACCGCGAAAAGAACGGCGTTGTACGTCCTTCGCTGCAGGAGAGCCTCGACAAAATCTCCGAAGCCAATATCCCTGTCGACATCCGCTACAACCAAGGCATGAAAGCCCTCGGTTTGGAGAAATAAAGATGCTGCTTTTCAGCAACCCAAGAGCCGCTCAAACAAGCGGCTCTTTTTTTGGTGACTATATACAAGTTGACAAAAAAACATGAGAATAATTGTTTTTTCTCAGAAAAAAGTAGTATATCTGTTTCAGTGAATATAAATTAAGATTATTTAACAGTCTGGTATTTGTTTTTTTATAAAAACATTATTATACTTGGCTTGTTATGGGACAATTTGTTTCAAAATAATTATTAAAAAAAGAACTACAATGAAAAAAACAAAAGAAATAGAAGACCTTTCAAAGGCTAAGCACCTTATATGGTCAATGGAAACACATCCAACAACCTCTGAATCAGAAGAGAAGAAGAAAGAGATTTTAAGTGAAACCATTGCTTCGTGGGAAGATGCATCATATTGGTTAACTCCTCTTAACCCCAACAAAACACACTTGCCTGTTACAATATTGGTTGACGAAGGTGCTTCTGTTCGCAATCAAAACACACCCATTTGTCTTTATTTTAGAAACAGTTATGATGAAACTGATAACACATTTATTCCAATAATAATAAACAAGAATCCTAAGGTGATTTACGGCAACACTCACCTACATATATATAAAAACGACCTGCAAAAGATTTTATGGTTCATTGTTAGAAACCATAAAAGATTAATTGATGTTGCATATAACAGGCTTAATATAAACGATTTTGTTAGTGGTCTTGGCACGATGAACGAGAGTAAGCTCCTATTAATGGAAATGTCAAGACTTTGTACAGACGAAACAGGCTTGCCGTTTGATGTATGGATAGGAATTAACAAGAAACAACATTTTTTAGGGGTAAAGTTTCCTCAACAACAGGGAGTTAAAAACACTGATGATTTCGCAGAAATTGCAATTGTTGATGGAAAAACCCATTCAACTTTAGATGTTGAGCCATGGCGAGAAAAACTTGTAAAGTCGTTTGTTGATGCAAACATAACACAACTTATTGAACTTGGCAAAGATTTTAGTCTGTTCGATACGGTAAGGGATAACCTAACAAAAGTTGACAAAAAAGGCAATCCGATAAATACGGAACCTGAATACATGCCTTGCACTAAAAAACCTATAAACGGCTTTTTACGTGTAAGGAACCGTGATGGGAAATATAATTTCATAAAAGATGGGGATGACACATGTCTTTCCGAAAAGTGGTTTGATGGGGCAAATGATTTCCAAAACTATGATAATTTTACCGCAGCATTTGTGTTGTTGGGGAATACACCGAAATGGTTGTATCCCGATGGACGTTTGATGGATTGTCATAGATAATAGTTAGGCCAACATGTATATAATTACATTAATATATGGTAAAAACGCAGTCCGAGAAGAACAGCGTTATAATTTTGTTGATTTTCTGTCAACACGTATATAGTTACCCTTTTTTTTTGCCACAAAAAAAGGCCCCCGAAGAAACTTCGGGGACCCAACCTAAAAATTGTACTATGAAAAAGAAAACATCAAGATACGCTTCGGTTTTGGGAAAACCTCTAACGTACCTTTCTCTTAAAGTCGTTTGTTTTTGTAAGAGCTTTCTGCAACAAATGCGTCATAAAAACGGAGCGGCGTTTTTTTTATTGTGTGACAGAGCAATTTTTTTTCGAAAAAAATGCTAACTCATTGACAATGTGTCTCTGTTTTTGTCGATTTTTTCCTCCACCATCTTGGCGGTGATACGCACTTTGGTGGTGTCTTTTTTCGACGGCAGGTCGAACATAATGTCGGTCATCACCGTTTCCATAAGCGAACGCAGTCCGCGGGCGCCGAGTTTGAACTCGATGGCCTTGTCCACCACCATTTCGAGGGCGGCTTTGTCGTAGGTCAGCTCCACGCCGTCCATGGCGAACAGGGCTTTGTACTGTTTGGTGATGGCGTTTTTCGGCTCGGAGAGGATGCGTTGCAGGGCATCCCTGTCGAGCGGGTTGAGCGAGGCGAGCACGGGGAAACGTCCCACCAGCTCGGGTATCAGTCCGAAACGTTTCAAATCCTGCGGCTGCACGTATTTCAGCAAGTTGTCGTCCTTTTTGTTGGTGCGTCCCGTTGCCTCCTTAAAGCCGATGACGTGGGCTTTCAGCCTTGCGGCGATATGGCGTTCGATGCCGTCGAAAGCACCGCCGGAGATAAACAGTATGTTCTGTGTGTTTACGGCAATCATTTTCTGTTCGGGGTGTTTGCGTCCGCCTTGCGGAGGTACGTTCACCACGGCGCCTTCGAGGAGTTTGAGCATGGCCTGCTGTACACCTTCGCCCGACACGTCGCGGGTTATGGATGGGTTGTCGCTTTTGCGGGCAATCTTGTCAATCTCGTCGATGAACACTATGCCGCGTTCGGCGGCTTCCACGTTGTAGTCGGCCTCCTGCAGAAGGCGGGTGAGTATGTTCTCCACATCCTCGCCCACATAACCGGCTTCGGTGAGGGTGGTGGCGTCAACTATGCAGAAAGGCACGTTGAGAATCTTGGCGATGGTGCGTGCAAGGAGTGTCTTTCCGGTGCCCGTCTCGCCGACGATTATTATGTTCGATTTTTCTATCTCCACATCGTTGGCGGAGCGTTTTTTGTCGCTTTGGTATAGCAGTCGTTTGTAGTGGTTGTACACGGCCACGGAGAGCACGCGCTTGGCGGCGTCCTGACCAATCACATAGTCGTCGAGGTATGCTTTTATCTCCTGCGGGGTTTTTATCTCAAGCTGGTTGGGCTGCTGGTATTTGGAGTTGTTTTCGTTTTGGCGTACCATGTCGAAAATCTCGGTGGCGCGCTTGCTGCAGGAGTAGCAGATAAAGCCGTTTACTCCGTTCAAAAGCGGTCCCACCTCTTTCTCACTTCTTCCGCAAAAAGAACATACTTCCTGTTTTTTAGCCATATATATAATGTGTTTGTAAAGTGTTTTAAATCATAATGTTGTGTGATGCGTCCTGTCGTAGGAACACAAACAGCAGGGCTGTGAACGACATCAGCGACGAGCCTCCGTAGCTGAAGAACGGCAACGGCACGCCTATAACCGGAAGCAGTCCAAGCACCATGCCGAGGTTTATGATAAAATGGAACAGCAGTATCCCCACCACGGAATATCCGTAAACAAGGGCGAATTTGGAGTACTGCCGCTCGGCTTTGTTGATAAGTCGTATAAAAAGAATGACATACAAGGCCACAAGCAACGCCGAGCCCACCAAGCCCCATTCCTCGCCAACGGTGCAGAAAATGAAGTCGGTTTCCTGCTCGGGAACGAAGTTGAACTTGGTCTGTGTGCCGTTGAGGAATCCTTTCCCCAAAAAACCGCCGGAGCCTATGGCTATTTTGGACTGACGTACGTTGTACTCTATGCCCTGCGGGTCGTCGATTTTTCCTAGCAATGCGTTGATACGTGTCTTTTGGTGCTCTTCGAGGGCGTGTTCGAAAACAAAGTCGGTGGAAAGAACGAATGCCGAACAAGCAATAACGACGAGTATGGTGTTGACTATTATTTTCGACGTGCGTTTGTTGAGCCACAAAAACAGATATGCCAATGCCAAAGCGGCAATTATTCCGATAAGCAGGTAGGGGTTTATCAGCAACGACAGCACAAACAGCATCACCGCCAAAATGCCGATTATCAACACTTTGCCCGAAAGTCCCAAGCGATACATCGGCACTATGAAACTGGAGAACACAATGGCTGAGCCAGCGTCGTGCTGGAGCAGTATAAGCACGGCCGGAACAATAATCAGAGCAAAGGTGATGACTTTCGTCTTTAGGTCGCGGATATGTATATCTATGGAGCCCAGATATTTAGCAATGGCTAGAGCTGTGGCGAATTTGGCTATCTCCGAAGGCTGCAGTTTTAACGGCCCTATGGGAATCCACGACGTGGCGCCTTTCACCGCCGTCATCGAAAGCACCACCAACAGTAGCACAATGGCGATAGCGTATATCACATACGCCGCCGTGCTGAAAATATGTGCATCGATAAGCAATATTATTAGTGCAAGTGCGAAAGAAATTCCTATCCAAATCAGCTGTCGGCCATGCTGCGAATCCATGGTAATCACGCTGGTAGAGCTGGGGTCGTAGGTGGCGGCATAGATGTTAACCCACCCGAAAAGCACTATCAGGACGTAAATAAGCACCGTTACCCAGTCCACACTGCTGAATATGTTGTTTTTTCTTGCTCTCATGTCTTAACGGCGTTTTTTCATTTTTTTATAAACGGGTTTCAGTGGCAGACTCTGGCACGGATTGGTGTTCATGTAATTCTTTTCGAATTCCACACGTTCCACTTTCTTTTTCAGATATTTCTCCACCACGAGGCTGGCGATAGGAGCCGCCCACGAGCCGCCCGCTCCGGCGTTTTCGACGTATGTAGCCACGGCAATCTTGGGGTTGTCCTTTGGGGCGAAGCAGATAAACACCGAGTGGTCGACGCCTTTGTTTTCGGCCGTACCTGTCTTGCCGCAGATGTCTATGCCAGGGATATCGGCCTTGTGAGCCGTACCGCCCGCACCGTGAATAACGAGGAACATGCCTTCGGCGGCTATGTCAAAATATTCGGGATTTATGCCTGTCTCGTGTTTTTTATAGAATTCGGGATTGCGCACGGAGTCCTCGCCGTAAAACCGCACCACATGGGGGGTGTAGTAGTAGCCGCGGTTGGCCACAATGGATGCGAGATTGGCCATTTGCAGGGGCGTTACGGCAACCTCGCCCTGGCCTATGCAGTTGGAGTATATAGTGGAGAAAGTCCATTTTCCGTTGTACCACTTGTCGTAAAAGTTTGTGTCGGGGATGTAACC
The DNA here is from genome assembly GCA_002309295.1 of Bacteroidales bacterium UBA1219. Taxonomy (GTDB): domain Bacteria; phylum Bacteroidota; class Bacteroidia; order Bacteroidales; family P3; genus UBA1219. The sequence continues at coordinate 7,333 of DBXF01000086.1, forward strand.
GCTGCCCACATTAGGCAGGTCCACTTCCAGCCGTTGTCCAAAGCCGAATTTGAGCATGTGTTCGCGCCATAGCGCAAGACCGTAGTGGCTGTCGCGGATGGGGTCTTTATAGACGTTTTGCTGTATCATGCGACGATAGGTGTAGTAGAAATAGGGGTTGCACGACATTTTGATGGCGTCGCGCACGCATCCGGCGCTGGGGTGTCCGTGGCAGCCGATGATTTTGTCGCATGGGAAGCCGGTGTTGGGAGTTATCACACCTTCGTCCAAAGCTATCATCGACTGGGCGACTTTGAATATGGAGCCGGGAGGGTAAGTAGCCTGCAAAGCCCTGTTGAAAAGCGGTTTGGCTATGTCGTTGGAGAGCATCTTATAGTTGTCGCCGCGCACCTGTCCTACAAGCAGGTTGGGATCGTAGGAGGGGGCGGAGACGAGGGTGAGAATCTCGCCTGTGGAGGGTTCTATGGCCACCACGCAGCCGCGTTTGTTGGCCATCAGTTTTTCGGCGTATTCCTGAAGGTTGGCGTCGATGCTGGTGTAGAGGTTCTGTCCCGCCACGGCGGCGACGTCGTAGAGGCCGTCCTTGTATTTGCCCTGCTCTACGTTGTGTACATCCACGAGGGTTACTTTCTCGCCTTTAATGCCGCGCAACACCGACTCGTACGATTTTTCCAGTCCGCTTTTGCCTATATAGTCGCGTTGGGTGTAGTATTTGTCGCTGTTCAAAACAGTGTCGTTGAGTTCCCGTTCGTCAATCTTGCCTATGTAGCCGAGCAGGTGGGCGGCGATGGGCTTGGGGTAATGTCTGAGGGTACGCTGCTGCGAGTAAAAGCCCTTGAATTTATAGAGTTTTTCCTGAAAGGCTCCGTAGGTTTCTTTGGAAACCTGCTCCAAAAACTCCGACGGTGCGTGCATGGAGTATTTGCAGGCCTTGGCCATGCGTTCGTCGAAATACTGACGGGTGATGCCGAGGATGTCGCAGAACAGAAGGGTGTCGAAATTCTCGGCTTTTTTTAACTCCGCCGGAACCACCATTATGTCGTACACGGCATCGTTGTAAACCAAAAGCTCGCCGTTGCGGTCGTAAATAAGGCCGCGGGCGGGATACTGGACGATATGGCGCAGGGCATTGTCGTTGGCGGCAGCCTTTAGACTGCTGTCGAAAAGTTGCAGATGTATCAGGCGGACGAGAAAAAGAATCCCGACGGCAAGTATCAGCAACTTGACAAAAAAACTCCTGTTCGAATACGTATCGGCCATGGTTTAGGTTCGTATGACTTTAAAAATAAAACGATTGTAAAAAATCAACCTCACAACTAAGGTTTGCAAATATACGTAATTTTTTGCGTTTTATTGCAGCGTTTTGAACTTTTTTTACTGCTTTTTATATTTCACTGGTTTTGAGTGTTTTATATTATATTTTTTGTTTCTGGATTTTGCTTTGTCTGTCGCCAAAAATAAAGTTGTTTTTTTCAACATTTTTTTGTAATTTTGTAGTTTGTTTTTGAACGAACCAACATAAATACCGATGTATCTAAAAAATCGCATAACCATCGTCGCAACAGTGCTTTGCGTGATGTTTTTTGCCAGCTGTGGCAGCAATTCCGGCACCGACGAAGTGCAGATAAAACGTTTCGAAAAGGTGCTGTTCGGCACTGCGGCAAACGACTTGCCCAAGGTGCTGAAAGAGCAGGAACTGGAATACGCCCCCCTTATCAGCGGCGACCTCAACGACCCCTATTTCATGCAGAGCATCGTAGGTTTTGCCACCGACCCGCAGATGGTCGACGTGTACAACACCGTAATGCACCGCTACCCCGACCTCGGTTGGCTCGAGAAGAGCCTCGCCCCCGCCATGGAGAAAGCCCGAAAGCTGTTCCCCGACCTCGCCGTGAAAGACTTCTACACCCTTATCCTCGGCAATTTTGACTACAATATGCGGGTAATCTGCACCGACACTTTCCTCGCCATCGACATAAGTCAGTATGTGATAGACGAATACAAGTCGTTCAACTACTACAACATGCCTATGTACATGGTGGAGATGCTCGACAGCACCCACCTTTTGCCCGACTGCATGGCGGCCGTAGCTATGACGCTGCTGCCGCGCAACTACGCACCGCAGTCGCTGCTGGAATATATGGTGGACAACGGCAAGGTGCAGTATTTCCTTGCACAGGTGCTGCCCGACGTGGCCCCCGAACACCGTATCCGCTACACCAACCAGCAGTGGAACTGGGCCGTGGAGAACGAAGGCAACGTATGGGGCTACCTGCTTCAAAACCAGCTGCTTTACGACAGCGACTGGAACCGTATCCGCGGTTTCGTGAACGAAGGTCCGCAAACACCGCAGTTCACCAACTCCGCCCCACGTCTGGCCGATTTCGTCGGACTGCAGATAATCACATCCTACATGGAAAACAACAAAGTGTCGATGCCGGAGCTTTTCGCCAACACCGACGCACAGAAAATACTCACCCAATCAAGATATAAACCTCAAAGACAATAATTTATGAGATTTACCATATTCAAAACCAACAAGATTTTTTCGTACCTCACGGCCAAATTCATTCTGGCTTTTGTGCTGTTGCTCGTCACGCAGCTCATCTTCTTCATATCCAACCACCACCTGTTTTCGCCTGTGGATTTCGGCGGTTTCATGAAAATATTGTGGGGCAACATCGTGTTCGGACTCTCCACCACCGCCATGGTGCTAAGCCCGTACATAGTGCTCAACGTGATACCCACCAGTCTGCGCTGGAACAAAATCTACAAAAACATCGCCGAGGTGTTTTACATCATCCCCGTGTTTGTGATGCTGATTGCCAACATGATAGACTCGGCATACTACACTTTCACCTTCCGCCGTATGACGTCGGAGATTTTCGGCTACCTTGGCGTGGGCGGCGACATGGGCAACCTCATACCTCAGTTTCTGAAAGATTTCTGGGTGTACCTTGTACTTTTTATCGCCATTATTTTTGTGCTGATATGGTGCAGCCGTCGCATAGTGCTCGAAAAACGTATGCCGCACCCCTACGGCACCACCCTTTTCAAAGACAGCATACTTTCGGTGATTGTGGTTGCCATTGCCGTGCTGATGATTCGCGGAGGCTTCATATACAAGCCGTTACGTCCCATCGACGCGAGTAAATACGCCAGCTGCGACAACACCTCGCTGGTGCTGAACACCCCGTTCTGCATCATCCGCACCTTCGGCAAAAGCAGCGGCCTCGAGCCTAAACAATATTACGCCGACGAGCGCACGCTGGAAAAAGTCTTCACTCCGGTGAACATACCCCTTGCCGCCTCCGACACTACCGCCGTGGCACTGCCCGACAGCCTTGCGGCAACGCAGAAAAACGTGGTGATAATAATCCTCGAGAGTTTCTCGGAAGAGTACGTGGGTTTCCTCAACCCCGACAATCCGGGGTTCACGCCGTTCCTCGACTCCCTTGCCGGACATAGCACCATTTATCAGGGCATGTCCAACGGCAAACGTTCCATCGAGGCGATACCTGCAATACTGGCCGGAATGCCCTCCATCATGTTCGAGCCGTTCATCACCTCGCCCTACGCCACCAACAAAATCGAAGGACTGCCGCAGGTGCTTAAACGTCACGGCTATAGCACGTCGTTCTTCCACGGTGCATACAACGGCTCCATGAATTTCGACGCCTTTGTGCAGTCGGTGGGCGTGGACAGCTACTATGGCAAAAACGAATACGTTGCCGATTGCGGCGACAACGGCTACGACGGCAACTGGGGCATTTTCGACGAGCCTTTCCTGCAGTTTATGGCTAAAAAGATAGGCACCTTCCGACAACCGTTCTTCTCTTCGGTGTTCACCATCTCGTCGCACCACCCCTACACCATGCCCGAAGAGCATGTGGGACAGTTCCCCAAAGGCAAGCACCCAATTCTGGAAGTGGTGGCCTACTCCGACTACGCCCTGAAACAGTTCTTCGCCGCCGCCTCGAAAGCCGACTGGTACCAGAACACCATCTTCATCATCACCGCCGACCACACCGCACCGCCGATTTCGCCGAAATACTCCACCGGCTACAATGTATATAAGGTGCCGATGATAGTCTTTGACCCGTCGAACGACACACATATTGTGAAAAACCGCATAATGCAGCAGGCCGACATAATGCCCACCGTGGTGGATATGCTGGGGATAAACGAACGGACAATGTCGTTCGGCAAAAGCGTGATAAACCCCGCCAACCCCGAATACCACATCTCCTACGGCAGCAGCGCCTACCAGCTTATCAAGGACAAATACTACATACGCTATGACGGCCAGAAACTGGAAGTGTTCGACCGCTTTGCCGACCCCGAACTGAAAACCGACATCTCGCAAAGCGACGCCAAAGCCTACCAGCCGCAGCTCAACTTCCTGAAAGCCATCATACAGCAGTACAACAACCGGATGATTGAGAACCGTTTGACAATCAAATAAGTAACTAACCATGACCGACCGCAAACGACTTCTGGTAATAATAAACCCCATCTCCGGTGTGGGACGGCAAAAGACCATCGAAAAGGTGTTCGCCCAGCACCTCGACCGCTCCCGTTTCGACTACGACATACGCTACACCGAACGTGCGGGCCACGCCACCGACATAGCCCACGAAGGCTCGGCACAAGGCTACGACGCTGTTATCGCCGTGGGCGGCGACGGCTCCATCAACGAGGTGGCCAAAGGGCTGATAGGCACGGACACCACCATGGGTATCATACCATGCGGCTCGGGCAACGGCATGGCACGACACATGCGCCTGCCACTGACCCCCGAAAAAGCTATAGAGGTGATAAACACTTATCACACCGAACGTATCGACACCATCGACGTGAACGGCCACAGCTACGTGAGCATAGCCGGCGTGGGTTTCGACGCCTACGTGGCACGGCGGTTCCGCCTTACAAAAAAACGCGGCTTTGCGGGCTACGCACGAATAATGTTCACCGAATACCCACGCTACAAAGCCAAAGAGTACCGCATGATTATAGACGGCAAGGAATGCAGCCACAAAGCACTGATGGTGAGCGTGGCCAACTCCAGCCAGTTCGGCTTCAACGCCGCCATCGCCCCCACCGCCAGCCTCACCGACGGACTTCTGGATGTGTGCATTGTGGAGAAAGTGCCGTATCTGGAACTGCCCATCACCGCCGAAATGCTGCTGATGAGCCACAATTTCGAAAAATCGGAGTATGTGGAAATAATTCAGGCAAAGGAAGTTACAATACTAAACAACGACTACCGTTGGATAAACTACGACGGCGAGGCGCTGAAACTCGACACCGAGCTGCATTTCAAGATAGTTCCAAAATCGTTAAACGTAATCTGCCATGGGGAAAAAGAATAAAAACGTCATCGGGGTGGTTTACAGCACCAATCCCGATTTCGCCTACCAGTACGACGAACCCGAAGAGGCCGTAACCCTGCCGCCACAGCAACAGGAGCTCCGCGTGTGGCTCGACAGCAAACAGCGCGGGGGCAAGACGGTAACCCTCGTCACCGGTTTCGTGGGCACCGACGACGACCTTGCGGCCCTTGCCAAAGAGCTGAAAACCAAGTGCGGCGTGGGCGGCAATGCCAAGGACGGCGAGATAATGATTCAGGGCGATTTCCGCGACAAAGTGCTCGACCTTCTAACCAAAGCCGGATACAAAGCCAAAAAAGCGGGAGGAAATTAATTCGGAATTCGGAGTTCGGAATTCGGAAAGAGTTGATAGATGATAATTTATAATTGATAGTAGGGGCGAAACATTTTTCGCCCATTTAATAGAAAATTAATCACAAAACCCAATAAAACAATGAAACGTATTTTAATCCTTACAGTAATTATGGCAAGTGCAATAAGTTTAAGCGTGCCTGCATCGGCACAGAAAGCCAAAAACGGCAAAGCCAAGAAAGAAACCGTCATCAAGCTGAACGCTCCCAATATGGAAAACAGCGTAACTCTGATGGAAGCTTTGAAAAACCGTCAGACCAACCGCAGTTTCGCCACACAGGAGCTTGGTTGGCAGCAGCTGAGCGACGTGCTGTGGGCTGCAGCCGGAGTGAACCGTCCCGACAACGGCAAACGTACCGCCCCCACCGCCCGCAACGCGCAGGAGATCGAAATCTACGCTTTCACCTCGGCAGGGGTGTTCCTCTACGACGCTCCCAACCACCAGCTGAAACGCATCACCGAAGGCGACTGCCGTAGCGGTCTCTACAACGGTGGCAATTTCGAGAAAGCTCCACTGATTCTCGTCTATGTGGGCAATTTCGACAAAATGGAAGGTTTCAACGAGGAGGCACGCAATTTCTACAGCGCCACCGACGTGGGATTTGTAAGTCAGAACGTGTACCTCTACTGCGCCACGCAGAACCTCAGCACCGTTATTTGCGGCAGTTTCAACCGCGAGCACGCCGGCAAAGTGCTAAACATCAAAAACGGCAAACTGCTTCTGGCACAGCCCGTCGGCTACCCCGAGAAATAACATTTGACAATAACCGCACAAACTCCGCCAATTATGACACTCAACGTAAAAAAACTTGTTGGAATACTGGCGCTGATGGTCTTCATAGCCATCGCCGCTTTCCTTATCGGATATTTCAAATTTCTGGTAATCTGCATATTGGTGGCGTTTGTGCTTGCCCTTATCGGCGGCCACCTGATGTCGCTGCTCAAGAAAGTGCGTGTGGGCAGGCATAGTCTGCCGCCGTCGCTCTCGGCGGGACTGGTGCTGGCTGCCATCGTGGGTGTGGTGGTGCTGTTGTCGTACTGGATTTTCCCGCTGCTTTTCTCGCAGGTAATGCAGCTGGTTAATATGGACACCTCGCGCATAGTGGAGTACGCCAGCAAGTACGGCGTGGAGCTGCGCCAGCTTCTTATCGACTACGGCTTTATCGATGACACCGAGAACTCTTTCGAGCTGCTGGTGAACAACACCCTGCTCGACATGATACGGATGATAGATTTCAAACAGGTGATGAGCGACACAGTGTCCACCACCGCCAACCTGCTGTTGGGCATTCTCACAGTGCTGTTCCTCACCTATTTCTTCCTCCGCGACCGCAGCTACTGGCGCGAACTACTCTACTCCGCCATCCCCGACAAATACACCGACGAAACGCACAATATTTTCCATAACTCGCGCCGCCTCATCTCCCGCTATTTCATCGGACTGCTGTGCGAGATGATACTGGTGACACTGCTGCTTTTCCTCGGGTTCACCATTTTCGGGTTCCACAACGCTTTCCTCATCGCAGCCATCTGCGGTGTGATGGTGATAATACCTTATCTTGGCGCCGTCATCGGGTCGGTTTTCAGTTTTGTGATACTGCTGGTATCCACGCTCAACGTCTCCACCGAAAGTGTGAACATACTGCAGTTGCTGCTCACTTTCTACGGCATTTTCATAGTGGTGAAACTAATCGACGACTTTGTGATGCAGCCGCTAATCTACTCCAAGAGCGTCAAGGCGCACCCCGTGGAGATTTTCCTTGTGATACTCGTTGCCGGCAAGATAGGCGGCGTGCTCGGCATGATAGCCGCCATACCCGCCTACACGCTGATACGTATCTTTGTAAAGGAATTTTGGAGCAACTCCAAGTTTGTGAAACAATTCATCAAAGATTTGTAAATACGATGTGGGGCGCGCGCTCCGAGAGCGGATTGTAGTTTTTGCTAAACCCTTACTTTTTGGTAAGTTTTAATTTAAGGTTGGGATTTTCGGCCAGCATAGCATTTTTGTCGTAATAGAGCCAGCCGTTTTTGATGCAAAACGCAATGCCCGATAAAAATGCAATTTGCGAATCCTCCGATTTATACGATTTCCCCTTTACGGCAATAGCCGGGTAGTCGGCTTTGGAAAAAGTGATTTCGATGTAATCACACGTTTCACAAACGTTTTTTTCCCAATAGAAATAGTTTGTAACACCACCGAAAACGCAGGTGCCGTTGCCCAGATAATACTCCACCTCCCCTTCGTAATTTTTTGTGGTCTTATAGGGATTGTTGATAGTAATTGTGCATTCGCTACCGTTGGCGTCGGTAAAAGAGTAGGAGCCCACAAAAGCGGCCGGCTTGGCTGTTGGAGCAGTGTTTTGGGCATTCATCACAAATGGGATAAGGGCCATTGCAAAAAGTATTATTTTTCTCATTTTTCTGGTGTGCGCTTGGTTATATACCATCAAGCCCGTCGGTTTTTTTGATACATTGAAAACTTGTTTTTTTGTTGTGCAAAAATACATTTTTTTCCCGACACTGCGGACATTAGGCTTAAAAAAATACTCTATCGTTGTTTTCATAGAAAAAATAGTCCCTTGGAGTAGGTTTTGATATTCAGCAATTTAAATAGCCAATGGCGGACTGCGGGCTATTTTATATCGGTAAAAAAAGCCTTTATTTCCAAAAAAAATCGTATCTTTGTAGTTTAAATAAATCAAACATTTAATAAAAAATAACAATATGAAAAAATTTAGTACATTTTTGGCAGCATGCCTGCTCAGCGCCACAATGGCTTTTGGACAACAGACAATGAGCATCAACAACGGCTCTTTCGAGCAATGGACCACGTCACCGGCATATACAATTTTAACTGTTATTGATTTGTATGACTCGTACATAACACCAACCGGTTGGCACACAATGAAATATGCCATCGACACAACAGTTCCATTTGTAGGTCGTATCCAAACCGATGTGCCCCTTCAGATTATGGACAAAGATACCGCTGGAGTTCCCGACGGCAACTATGCTGCAAAGCTCAAGACTTTCCGCCTCAACCAAATCCTTACAGGTGTTTCTTCTTTGGGAATGTCGCTTGGCGACAACGACACTGTGGTTATGCCCACCATCCTTTCCATCGGCCAGCTGGAGACCGAACCAGTTATGGAGCTCATGGCCATGCTGCCCCTGCTGATGTCCGACCCCTCGGCCATCACAATGCTCGACACTCTCGATTTCAACAACTACTCCACCGGCGGCATGAACCTCAACGGTTTCAACCTCGGCAAACTCACCGGAAAATACAAATACGAACCCGCCACCGAGACCGGTAGCGATGCCGGCGGTGTGATAATGATTGCCACCTACAACGACCAAACCTCAGGCAAACGCAAAATATGCGGCGGCGGTTTCAACCAAAACCTCATTCACACCCACGCCTACACCGATTTCGAAGTGGATTACATGTCCCTTACCGACGACCCCAGCATCGTTCCCGACATGCTCGAGATAATGATTATGTCCTCGGCTAGCACGGCTATGGAACTTGGCTCGGAACTGTTTGTTGACAAACTGCAGCTTGTTGAAGCCGAAGACGAACCCGAAGGCATCGCCACTGCTAACGCCGAACCCACTGTAAGCATCTACCCCAACCCCAGCAAAGGCAAAGTGTTCGCCGAACTCGACGCTCCCGCCAATATCCGCATCTTCAACCAACTGGGACAGACCGTGGCACAGAAAAACAATGTTTCTGGCAAAGTGTCGTTCAACATCACAACTCCCGGCATCTACGTAATGGAAGTTTCCGGCAGCACTTTCCGCACAGTGAAACAAATTGTGGTTACGAAATAGTTGTTTAATAAAGATAGAGTTTTTCATTGAAAACGCAGCCTTTTCGGCTGCGTTTTTTTATACCCCGCTACTTATCTCCCAGTCTTCATCCTGCTTGCTTTTCTTTTTAGGATATTTTTACCACATTTCGGAACGTATCGCCACAAAACACCCCGATATTTTCCGAAATCACACTTTTTTCTTGCACATTTCGGAAATTATTCGTAACTTTGCAGTCGATTTTAAACTGCTTTAATTATGTTGATAGGAAGAGAAAAACAACAGCAGGAGTTACTCGATTTGCTTCGGAGCAAAGAGTCGCAGTTCTGTGCTATCTATGGCCGTCGCCGTGTGGGAAAGACTTTTTTGGTGAAACAGACTTTCGAAGGACAGTTCGCTTTTGTCCACACTGGTCTCAACGATGCCACCAAAGAAGAGCAACTTTGGGAGTTCCGCGAGTCGTTGCGGAGTGCCGGCATGAAACATTGCCGATTGCCAAAAACGTGGTTCGAGGCCTTCCATCTGCTCGAGCAGCATCTTTCCACTCTTCCGCAAAAGAAAAAGATTGTCTTTATAGACGAGCTGCCATGGCTGGACACCCCCAAAAGCCGTTTCGTTAGTGCATTGGAGCATTTCTGGAACGGTTGGGCAAATATGCGCAACGACATCGTATTGATTGTCTGCGGCAGTGCCACCTCATGGATTATCAGCAAAATCGTACGCAATTATGGAGGCTTGCACAACCGTCTGACAAGACAGATATATCTGCGGCCGTTTTCTCTCAGAGAGTGCGAGCAGTATGCCCAGAAACAATCGTTGCAGATGTCGCGCCAGAACATCGTGGAGACATATATGGTGCTTGGCGGCGTGCCGTACTATTGGAGTCTGCTCAAGCCCAACCTTTCATCAGCACAAAATATCGACCAACTGTTTTTTGCCAAACACGGGCCGCTGCGCGACGAATTCAAAGCATTGTACGCCTCGCTTTTTCGTTCGCCGCAACCCTATATCGCTATTGTTACAGCCCTCGGCACAAAGAAAGTCGGTATGACTTTTGATCAGATAACGGCGGCCATACCCATAAATCTCGGTGGCAAACTGTCCGAAAAACTGGAAGAGCTGGAGCAATGCGATTTCGTCCGTTCCTACACTGCTTTGGGCAAAAAGAAAAAGGATACAAGGTATCAGCTGATAGACAATTTTACTTTGTTTCATTTTAAATTCATCGCCAACCAAGCAGTTGATAACGAGCAGTTTTGGACTTCCTCTATAGGCAAACCCAAGTACAACACGTGGTGCGGTTTGGCATTCGAACGCGTGTGTTTGCTGCACACTAGGCAGATACTTGTCGCTCTTGGCATTTCCGGTATCAGTAGCGGAATATTTTCGTGGACATACCGTCCGAAAGATAAAAGCGAGGAAGGCGCTCAGGTGGACTTGCTTATCGACCGCAGCGACAACGTTATAAATCTCTGCGAGATAAAGTTCTCTAAAGGTCCGTTTGTGCTTACCAAGCAATATGACGCCAAACTACGTCGAAAATTGGGAATTTTTCTTGACTCAACGAAAACCCGCAAAGCGGTGTGGCCAACAATGATAACCTCTTACGGTATGGTGCGTAATGCCTATTCCAACGGCATTATACATCAATTGACAATGGAAGATTTGTTTGTACAATGAGGAAATAAACAGCAGATATTTTCCGAAATTGCATAATTTTTTACCACATTTCGGAACGTATCGCCACAAAATAGCCTGATATTTTCCGAAATCGCACTTTTTTCTTGCACATTTCGGAAAGGATAGAAAACTATTTACTTTTTCACCCGCCGCGCTATTATTATGCAGAGTGGTATATAAGAATCATCTCCACGGCACCACTATTTGAGAAGTAGGGGGGGGTATTTAAGATGCTAAAACTCTATCACTCAAGAGTTTCCATCCCAAGTCTTTTGTTGTATTTGTTCCAGAATTTCTTGGGGGAGAATCTGTTGTCGGGTTGGAACTGTATGTCTGTGGTTTTGATGTCCTTCAGTCTGTACACCGGCCAAATCTTCTCCACATGTACTTTGGTATATCCCAGCAGATACCAGATGAAATTTTTCATCACCAGCCCTCGAGGCTCAAAAGCGTCGTAATGGACAGGGAAAGGCACGGCGGGGTCTCGGTACCGCAAATCTACGCAGCGGTGCTGACGTATGGCGTCGAGCAGAACGGGCACGTGTTCCGACCCAGTGGGGGCGCAGTCGATATGCACATATCGGCTGTTTTCGTCCGAATCGCGCAGGTATTTCATGGCGGCGGCGGTCTCCAGCGACCAGAGGAAAGGCATTGTCCACGGCGCATTGCCGCCCTTCGGTTCATCCACTAAACGGTAGCGGTAACGGCGGTTGGTGTCCATAAGTTTTTTCTTCCGGTTCTCGTATTCAAGATTTTTTTCGCACTCTATCTTTACGCCAAATCTTTCGCGTAGCTCCCTCAGATAGTTGTGGAAAGAGCGTTTCGGCAACAGACCTTCTGTGGAAGTCTCCAAAAACAGCCTGTGTGTCAGCTCGTTGTAAGTGATGCCGGTCTTTCCCGCCCTTCGAAACTGGGTTACCAGCCAAGTGAGCATCTCCAAATTTTTGTAGTCCATTTTTTGTTTGAGTTTTTACGGTGCAAAAATACGAAAAATTGACGATATGTGCAAAATAAATGTCATACAAAAGTTAATGTAAAAAATTTTAAATATTTAAATGTTAGAAAATTAGCTCAATCTCAATTGTTAATGAAAATTTCTCAATCGTATTAATATATATAACAAATTATTTTTAGGTCTTATGAGAATAGCTATTGTGGGTTCGAGAGAACCTAAAATCTCTTACGAGAGATTCTGTGAAATTGTTACAAAGTACACACAGAGAAACAAGGTTGACAAAATCGTTTCGGGAGGAGCTGCGGGAATTGACACTTTCGCGCGGCGGTATGCGGAGGAAAAAGGAATCAAGTTGGTGGAATTTCTGCCGGATTATGAAAAGGACGGGCGCGGGGCGCCGCTGGTGAGAAACCAAAAAATTGTAGATGCGAGCGATGTGATGTTCGCCTTCCCCTGCGGAGAGAGCAAAGGCACCCACAACTCCATCGAAAAAGCAAAAAAAGCTGGAAGGATTGTCAAAATTTTTTACGAGTAAGTAGCTGAAAATTAAGTAAAAACGTGTGACAAAAAGTAATTACGAGGAAAGATTATGAAACAAAAAAAGGACAATATTTTAGACGAATTGAGTTACCTGTCGGTGCAATTGGAGAAAACGAAGACGACCTTTTTGGAGCGACTGTCGGGAAAACGGCTCCCGATGCCCGACAAAGAAAAGAAAAAGAAGGAAAAGCCCAGGGACGCTCTTTCCGACAAAGAGGTCGACGGCATTGCGCAACGCATTGTAAGAGTGTCCGATAAGCTTGGCATCAGCCCCATACAGACGGCCTTTGTGGCGGCCGCCATTGAAATACACATCGACAAAGGGAGTTTCGAGTGGGACGCGATATGCAAGTTCTTCGACCTGCCGCTGATGTCGATGCTCCCTTTGCGGAGCGAGTTCGAAGGTCTGCTGGAGCGACGTTTTCTTACAACGAAAAGACACTGGTGGCGAAGTGCGGTTTTGACCAAGGAAATAGCCCTAAATCCCAAGCTGCTGGAGGCGTTATGGCGGGACTCGCCCATCGGCGACGAGCTTTTCGCAAGGCCGAGGTACGACCGCTACAGCTTTTGCGCCGAGGTTTCGGAACTTATCGAATCGTTCAAGGAAGCGTCTTCGGCAAACACCCCGGGACTTTTGCGCGAGATACGGGAGTTGGAGCGGCGCCACAAGGCGATGAAATTCGTGAAAACCATGACAAAAACGGAACCCGACATCGCCTGCCGCACCTTTTTCTACAAAGTCTGCCACGACTTTGTGTCGGGCATCAGAAAGAGGACACCCATCGACCCCACGCTCGACGACATTTTCCGCGACAGCGGGGTGGAGAAAAACATCTTCCGGAGCGGTCTTTTCAACGACGGGCATCCGCTGATAAAAAAGGATCTGGTGGAATTCGTAGAGGGCTCAATACTGCATTACGACAGCGCGGCGCTCACGCAGAAAGGGAAAGAGTTGTTTTTCGAGGCCGATTTCGCAAAAATCGCACTTCAGCAAAACGCCGACAAAGAGCTGATATATCCCGACAAGATTTCGCAGCGGAAACTCTTTTTCGCCGACGAGCTGCAAAGTCAGCTGCTGCTGTTGCAGAACAACCTTTCGGAAAACAATTTCGTGCGGCTGCAACGGCGTCTGGAGGAGAGCTCGCTGCCACGGGGCATCGTCGCCCTGTTCTACGGCGGGCCGGGCACGGGCAAGACCGAAAGCGTGTATCAGATTGCCAAAGCCACGGGACGGGCGGTGTATCAGGTGGACATAGCGGAGTCGAAAAGCCATTTCTTCGGCGAGAGCGAGAAAAAGATAAAACGCATTTTCACCAACTACCGAAAAAAATGCAAGAGCGAGCGGTTGAAGCCGATACTCCTTTTCAACGAGGCCGACGCCCTTTTCTCGAAACGCAAGGAACCGCTATCGTCGAACATGGCACAAACCGAAAACGCCATCCAGAACATACTTCTGGAGGAGATGGAGAAACTCGACGGCATAATGATAGCCACCACCAACCTCGAGGGCAATTTCGACAACGCTTTCGCACGACGGTTTCTGTTCAAGATACGTTTTGACCAGCCCACGGTGGACGCCAAAAAGTGCATCTGGAAAGAGAAAATGTGGTGGCTCTCGGACTCCGACTGCGCCACCCTTGCCGGGAAATACAACTTTTCGGGCGGCGAGATTGACAACATCGCGCGCAAAGTCACAATGCAGGAGGTGATCGACGGCCGGCGGCCGAGTCTCGACACCATCAGCGAGATGTGCCGGCACGAGAAACTTACAGCGGCAAATCGACACAACATTGTGGGTTTCCGCACACAAAACCAGAATTAAAAAAACATTCAAAAAATAAAAATTAAACGTTATGACAAATTTTCAGCAATTTAAAGAATTCGCTCGAGAAGGCGAACAAATGGACGCCCGTGTGGCATTGGATTTACTTATCAAAGCCTATATTTCGGAATGCGGTAGAAGCATAGGGATGCGCACGTTGGTGTATTCGGCCGCGGAAATCTGGCTTTATTGGCGCCTGCCTTTTTCACCCAACAATCCACTGAGTATGAAGCAAATAGAAAAAGAGCCCCTGATTAAGTCGATGCCTATTCTTTGCAAAGAGTTCATACTTGAAAAATACGGCGAATGGGATATTACAGGAGGTTTTGATGAAAAGAGGCTAAAAAATTTGTGTGTCGATCAGATAGACAGATATGACGACGAAACAATGAAAGCCCTCTGCTGGGGTATTGATTTTTACCCCAAAGCGATAAAATTTTACTGGGATATCGAAGATTTCAGCGATGAGGAACAAGACCTTAAAATACAAAAGAAGCGCGAACAACTACAAAAACAGATAGAAAAAAGGAAAAACGAAAAACAAAAACAGCAATGAAATTATTTGTAATACCAAACGCAATTATCTGTGAAGACGGGTCTGGCAGCATCGATATTCCCGTTGTTACACCCGAATATATCGACAGACAAATTATGAACATCGAAGCCGTTGGCAAACTGAACATCGATGAAAAAGATGTTGCCAACGCTGTTTGCTTTAGCAGAAACACCGCCGAGGCCAAAAACAAACTTGTCACAAAGTTCAATATATCAGACAATTTGGTTGATTTCCTACTCGAAATAGGGTTTGGGGAGTTGAACAGATACCTTAACGACGCGAAGTTCCGCAAGTCCGAAATAGCCAAGTGGAACATGCTGCGAGAAGTCATCAGTTAGGATTTGGATAATTAGGAAAAAAGTAGTAAATTTGCTGTTTCAAAAACCACATCTATAAACTAAAAAAACAAAAATATGGAAACGTTAAGAATGCATATTGAGAACATTATCAAGGAAACCTTTGATATTATTGACAAGTTGTACGATACAAACAAGGAGGATTCCAACGGATTATTTTCCAGTGTGAAAAGTCGTCTTGTATTCCCGAAATACAGAGATAAGGACAATTCTAAAAATAGTAAAATCCGTCTAAGCGAACAAGAACTTAGATTTCTCTTCGTTGAGAGATTTAACAATTACTGCGAAAAAAACAAGAGCAAACTGAATCTGTTCTACTCCATCGAAACTCCATCGGAAGAACCATATAAATTTGGGGAAGACTCAAAAGAACATTGCGAAACAGGGGGAGTATCCGCACAATTCGATATGGTTATATATAACGAAAAAAAGGAACGGGTGTGTTTGATTGAGTTCAAGAACAATAGTGCGGATGCTGGTGAACACGAGAAAGATTTTTTGAAACTCAGCGTAGAGGGTAAAGGAAAGTTATGCTATTTTATCGCTATCTCGAAATCTTCTAACAGTGGCACATTGGGCGAAACGAACAACTCTAAAGGTATCATACACAAGTTCAACAAATTTTCAAAGAACAAAAAAATTAGTTATAGCAATATCACATATATCTGCCATTGTATAGATGACCATAATGGTAAAGGTTTTAAAACAATCTATGCCGGTACTGTCAAAAGTAACTTTGGCTGGGAAAAGAAAGACAAACTATTTGAAAAATGACCTTCACAAATCACCGCAAAAGAAATGAAATAATAACATTATGGATATAATAATTGATAAACAAATTATTTGGGCAAAAAGAAATGGACTTGCCCTTGATGAAAAAAAATCATATGTAAAACATCTAAAGGACAACCTCTTTAAAGAACTCTCTTCGGAGACAAAGGCTGAATTCGAAAAAGCTGACGGTGGTGAGCTAAAACCTAAGGATGGTAACCCCGCAAAAATGGCGGCTCTTCATTCTTCTTCGGCGCTTTGTGTGAATGTCTTTGATTACTTTAGAGACAAGCCTGTTGAGTTACTTGAATTAATGGTAGCAATTGGTTTAATCAGTCCTCAAAATGATAGCCTGGCAGAACTGAATTTCGAATACAAAGACTATGAAATATCAGCAAGAGGAAAAAAAATTTCAACTCCGAATATTGATGTCGTAATAAAAACCGAATCGAGTCTCTCTAAGAGAAAACATGTTTATATCATCGAAAGCAAGTTTTCGGAACCCTACTCGAAACAGTTAATTAATTTTTTCAACAACAAATACTATCTGAATGATAACATCCCCGATATTTGGAGAGGCAAGTTGGAAAAATTGTTTTCTTCATTTGATATAGAAAATGCTAAAGAAGTGACTCAAACAATAGATAAACGTAGTGTCAAAGGAAAGTTCATTAAGCAAAATTATAAATACTTGGATGCCGCTCAATTAACCAAGCATTTAATGGGTACTCTCCAAAAAGAAAAACAGACAGATGTTACACTGGTATATCTTTGGTACGACAAACTTGGAGAAGAAGGCGCAGAGCATCGCTGTGAGATTGAAGGGTTCAAGAAGATATTGAGTGACGCCAAAATCAAATTCAAACATCGCTCTTATCAAGAAATAATACTTAGGTTGTGCAAACGTCTTGATTATAAAAAACACAAAGCCTATATTGACTATCTTACGGAACGTTATTTATGACCCTCCTCCACCTCTCCGACACCCACGGCCGGCACCGCGAGTTGGCCGAACAGCCGTATGCCGACCTGCTTGTGCACAGCGGCGATTTCACCATGGCGGGCAGCGAGAGCGAGGCCGTCGACTTTATACAATGGCTGTCCGAACTGCCTCACCGGCACAAGATTTTCATCGCCGGCAACCACGACAGCTGCCTGCTTAACGCTACGCTTGACGGTCTGCCGGACAACGTGCATTATCTCTGCAACGACGCCCTTTCCATCGACGGCATAAGTCTCTACGGCGCCCCGATGTTTGTGGGCATGCAGGATGGCGACCTTGCGGAAATCGAGCACTACGCACAGATTCCCGACAGGGTTGACGTGCTGATATCGCACCGTCCGCCTCTCGGCATCTTGGACAGTGTCGGCAACGGAGTACGTTACGGCAGTGCAGCGCTTCTGGAAAAGGTGAAATCGGTGAAGCCCAAGCTGCACCTCTTCGGCCATGTGCATGGGGCTTACGGAAAACAGGAGTGGAACGGGACTTTGTTCTGCAATTCGGGGGTAACAGACTGGAGATACAATCTTATCTTTAGTCCGCAGATGTTGGAGGTTTGATTTGTGCCTCCCCCACCAAAAACACAAAGCGGCAGCTCTTGCGAGACTGCCGCTTTCTTTAATGAAAAAAAACAATATTATTTCAGTTTTGCCAGTGCCTCTTTAATGCGGCGGATAGCTTCGATAAGAAGTTCCTCGCTGGTGGCGTAGCTCAGGCGGATGCAGTTGTCATCGCCGAAAGCCGAGCCCATCACGGTAGCCACGTTGGCTTCGTTGAGCAGGTAGAAAGCCATATCGGTGGAATTCTCTATCTTCTTGCCGTTGAAGCTCTTGCCGTAGTAGGCGCTCACTTCGGGGAAGAAATAGAAGGCACCCTGCGGCAGACACACCTTGATGTCGGGAATCTCGCACAGCAGCTTGTAAACCAAATCCCTGCGTTCGAGGAATTTGTTGCGCATGTCGATGATGTCGTTGCTGGTGGCGGGGTCCATAAGCATTGCGGCCACGGTGGCTTTCTGTGCTATGGAGCAGGTGGCCGAAGTTACCTGTCCCTGCAGTTTGTTGCAGGCTTTTGCGATAACGGTGGGTGCGCCGATGAAACCGATACGCCAGCCCGTCATGGCGAAACCTTTGGCCACGCCGTTGATGGTGATAACGCGGTCGCGGACGTTCTCGAACTGGGCTATGCTTTCGTGTTTGCCCACAAAGTTGATGTGTTCGTAGATTTCGTCGGCCATCACGAAAAGGTTGGGGTATTTGGCCACCACGTCGGCGATGCCTTTAAGCTCGTCCTTGGTGTAGAGCATTCCGGTGGGGTTCGACGGACTGCTGAACATTATCAGTTTTGTCTTGGGGGTAACGGCGGCTTCGAGTTGCTGCGGAGTTACCTTGAAATCGTTTTCGATGGTGGTTTTGACGTAAACGCATTTGCCGCCGGCCACTTTCACTATCTCTTTGTACGAAACCCAGAAAGGAGTGGGTATGATAACCTCGTCGCCAGGGTTGATAAGGCACTGCACCAGCTGGTAGATTGACTGTTTGGCGCCGGTGGAGACCACTATCTGTTCGGGTTTGAAATCGAGGTTGTTGTCGCGTTTGAACTTGTGGCAGATAGCCTCGCGCAAATCGGGGTAGCCGGGCACGGGAGGATAGTGCGTAAAGTTGTCGTCGATAGCCTTTTTGGCGGCCTCTTTCACCAGCTCGGGGGTGTTGAAATCGGGTTCGCCGATGCTCAGGCTGATAACGTCCTTGCCCTGGGCTTTCAGCTCACGGGCTTTCTGTGTCATAGCAAGAGTCTCTGACTCAGCCATTTGTAATATTCTGTCGGATAAAATTTCCATAAGATGTTTGTTTTTGATGTTAGAAAAAAAAGTACCCCTACAAGGAATCGAACCTTGATTTAAAGTTTAGGAAACTTCCGTTCTATCCGTTGAACTATAGGGGCTTCCGTTTTTGGAATATTTAATAACGTCGTTTGAGGAAAAATATTTTGTCATAACGAAAAAAAAGTTTTACCTGAACGACTGCATGTCAATCAACTTTTTGTAGATGCCGCCAAGTGCGAGCAGGGTGTCGTGCGTGCCACGTTCCACAATCTCGCCTTTGTCCATCACAATTATCTCGTCGGCGTGCTGTATGGTGGAGAGGCGGTGTGCGATGATAATGGCTGTGCGGTTTTGCAGAGCGTTGGCAAGTGCCTCTTGCACAAGGTGTTCCGATTCGGTGTCGAGTGCCGAGGTGGCTTCGTCGAGGATAAGTATTGGAGGATTTTTGAGCACGGCGCGGGCTATGCTTATACGCTGGCGCTGTCCGCCGGAGAGCGTCATGCCACGGTCGCCAATGCGTGTGAGGTAGCCTTCGGGCAGCTGCTGTATAAATTCGTCAGCGTTGGCAATGCGGGCGGCGGCCATCACCTCCTCCTCGCTGTAGTGTGTGCTGCCGAAAGCTATATTGTTGAAAACGCTGTCGTTAAACAGTATGCAGTTTTGCGACACTATGCCCGTAAGCCGTCGCAGCGAGTCGATGTTGAGGGTTTTGATGGGATGACCGTCGATGAGAATCTCGCCTTTTTCGCAGTCGTAGAAACGTGGCAACAGGTCCACGAGGGTGGTCTTGCCCGCTCCCGACGGTCCCACAATGGCGATGGTCTTGCCTTTGGGGATGACGAGGTTTATGTCGCGGAGCACGTAAACGGAACTGCCGGCATCCTCCTCCGAGTTGTACGAAAACGACACATCGCGGTACTCCACTTTGTCGTCGAACGACTCTATCACCGTGGCGTTTTCCTGTTCGATGATGCTCTCGTCGGCGTCGATGACCTCGAAGATACGCCTTGCCGCAGCCGAGCCTTTCTGCAAGTTGTAGTAGGCCGTTATCACCGCCTTGACGGGGGGCAGTATCCTTGCAAAGACGATGATGAAAAACACCAGCACCGACACCCGTAGACCGCCGTCGATGACGAGGCTGCTGCCGAAAATAAGCACTCCGGCAAGCACCACGGTGCCGAGTATCTCCACCAGCGGCGACCCCAGCTCGCGACGGTACACCACCTTTCTCATACGGTTGGTGTATTCCTCGTTGCTTTGCGCAAAACGCTCTCGCATACGGCTCTCGCTGCCGAACGATTTTATCACGCGGATGCCCGATACCGTCTCCTCCAAAATGGAGAACACGTCGCCCAGCTGCGACTGTCCTTTGGTGGAGTTTCGTTTCAGGCTTTTGCCTATTTTACCTATCAACCACATCGTTACAGGCAGCACCAGCACGGCAAAAAGCACCATCTTGGGACTGACAAAAACCAGCGTTACACCGAACACCAGCACGTTGATGGGGTCTTTCACCAGCATCTGCAACGACGACACCACCGACCACTCCACATCGGCCAAGTCGTTGGACATGCGACTGAGCAGGTCGCCGCGACGACGTTTGTGGAAAAACGACACCGGAAGAATGGTGATTTTGTGGTACATATCGTTGCGGATACGCTGCACAAGCCCGTTGCGGATAGGCGACAGGAAATACATGCCCATGTAACGGCTTACGTTGCTGAGCAGCGAGCAGGTTACGTAGCCCACCGACACCGCCAGCAAGCATTTCATAACGCCGTAGTCGGTCTTCAGCTGGTAAAGCGTCCACGTGAGCCAGTCGGTGATGCCCGATTGCGAAAATTCGAACTCAGGCTTGGCGGTAGGTGGGTCGGTAACACCGAACAGCAGCTCGATAAACGGCACTATCATGCCGAATGAGAAGAGTGCGAAAAACACGTACAAGATATTGAAAAAGATATTCAGCACTATCTCCTTGGGGAAAAAGCGCAAGTATCTGAATATCCTGAAAACGTCTTTCATCGCACAACGTCTTTTACTGTTGCTTGGACGTTATTTCTGTTTGGCTATACGGTACATCTCCCACGTGCCGAACACAAGATATACGAGGAACAGCACGGCGAAACAACCCAGAAATGCTTTCGCGGAAAGTCCGTCGTGACGGCTGGTATAGAAATAGATGCTGGCCGCCAGAACTATGATGTGCAGGAACAGTTTGCCGAACTCCACCAGCATAAACGACTGCGGGAATTTCTTCGGATTTTTGGCAAGGGTGCGGCATATGATGTGCTGCGAGATGTAGGCTATGGCCGAAAAATAGACCACCATCGCAAAGTCGATGGGCAGCACGTATTTCACTTTCAAAAGCACAAGCACGGCCACAATGGCTGTAAGACAAGCCATCAACAAAATCAGACGCTTTAAAAAGTCTTTCATTTTCAATGGATTATAACAGCGGAGGGTCGTGGCGAAAGTCGTCGAAACCCTCCGCTATGGTTTATGTTTATTTTTCTTCGGGAATTTCTTCGTCGGTGCCGGAGATGGCAGCACGGATTTTGTTTTCCAGCTCTTCAGCCAGTTCGGGGTTGTCGTTGAGCAGCTGTTTCACTGCCTCGCGTCCCTGTGCCAGCTTGGTGTCGCCGTAGCTGAACCACGAGCCACTCTTCTTGATGACGTTGTAATCCACGCCGAGGTCGATGATTTCGCCCACTTTGGAGATGCCTTCGCCGAAGATGAGGTCGAACTCGCACACGCGGAACGGAGGAGCCACTTTGTTTTTCACTATCTTCACCTTAACGCGGTTGCCCACGTTACTGTCACCGTCCTTGATGGCCTGTATGCGACGGATGTCGATACGCACCGAGGCGTAGAATTTAAGGGCGTTGCCGCCGGTAGTCGTTTCGGGGTTGCCGAACATAACTCCTATCTTTTCGCGCAGCTGGTTGATAAAGATGCAGCAGCATTTGGTCTTGCTTATGTTGGCTGTGAGTTTGCGCAGTGCCTGCGACATCAGTCGTGCCTGCAAGCCCATCTTGGAGTCGCCCATCTCGCCTTCTATCTCGCTTTTCGGGGTGAGGGCTGCCACGGAGTCGATAACGATGATGTCGATGGCGCCGGAGCGGATGAGGTTGTCGGCAATTTCGAGGGCCTGTTCGCCGTTGTCGGGCTGCGACACCAACAGGTTGTCGATGTCAACGCCCAGCTGTTTGGCGTAGCTGCTGTCGAAAGCGTGCTCTGCGTCGATGAAAGCGGCTATACCGCCTTTTTTCTGCGCTTCGGCAATAGCGTGGATGGCGAGGGTGGTCTTACCCGACGATTCCGGTCCGTAAATCTCTATTATCCTGCCTTTGGGATAGCCGCCTATGCCAAGGGCCATGTCGAGGTTGATGGAACCCGAAGGGATGCTTTCTATCTCTTCCACAGGGGCATCGCCCAGTTTCATTATCGAGCCTTTGCCATAACTTTTCTCAATTTTGTCGAGGGTGCTCTGAAGTATTTTCAGTTTTTCCAATTTTGATGCATTAGCATCCTGTTGTGCGTCTTTTGCCATAAATATTTTTGTTTTTTTAATTATTATTCATTTTGTTGGGATTGGTCCTGCCTTTTGTTCCATAAAAACACCACCGAAGCGTAGTAAACGATAAACAAGATGGTGAACATCACATCGCCCAACGACAGATTTGCTTTGCCGAGAATCACGACGGTGAGCAGCAGGATAATAAGTTGTGCGAGGGTGTAGCAGTGGAAGCCTGTTTTACGTAGTTTCCACATTGCCAAAGCGCCGTAGAACGACAATGCCCAGAACAAAGCCGTGATAAAGAAATAATATTGCGGCATCTGCGACAACGAATCCACGGCAACGCTAAATTTTTCGGAAATGGGCAGGGTGCCGTTGTTGTTCATCTCCACAATAGTAGGAGCGGCAAAACCCAGAATAATCGACGAAAAAAAAGTTATACCGGCATTTACCATGCTTAATATCAGCATGATGTAAAAAAATACCGGTGGACGTGCGGCGGGAGTGGCGGTGGGTTTATTGTCGTTTTCCGAAATATTGGATTCGCTCATCGTTATATCATATTTATTTTGTGGAGTTCTTCGGCCATCTGCTGTTGCAGTTTGCGGGCTTCTTCGGCGGCACGCTGTGCGAAATCCTCACCCTGCGAGGCGTAAATTATCCCGCGCGAGGAGTTTACGAGCAGTCCGCAGTCCTTGTTAATGCCGTACTTGCACACTTCGGCCAGACTTCCGCCCTGAGCGCCAACGCCGGGCACGAGCAGGAAACTGTCGGGCACAATGCCGCGTATGGTTGTGAGCATGTCGGCTTTGGTGGCACCCACCACGTACATCATATTGTCGGGGTTGCCCCATTTTTTTGATGTCTCGAGCACGGTCTCGAACAGCTGGCGACCGTTTTCGCTGTTGCGGATAAACTGGAAATCGAACGCGCCTTTGTTGGAAGTCAACGCCAAGAGTATCACCCACTTACCTTCGTAGGTGGTGAAAGGCACCACGGAGTCCTCGCCCATGTAGGGGGCTATGGTCATGGAGTCGAAATCGAAATCGCCGTCAGGCGAGAGGAAAGCTTTGGCGTACTGCTGCGAGGTGTTGCCTATGTCGCCGCGTTTGGCGTCGGCAATGGTGAACACCTTTTCGGGAAGTGTGCGTAGGTACTCCATAGTCTTTTTCAGCGACACTAGTCCGCCTATGCCCATACTTTCGTAGAAAGCCAGATTGGGTTTGTAAGCCACGGCATAATCCTTTGTGGCGTCGATAATTGCCTTGTTGAAGGCAAAGACGGGGTCGGGTTCGGAAAGCAGGTGCTGGGGTATTTTTTTGAGGTCGGTGTCGAGTCCCACGCAGAGGAACGACTGTTTCCGGCGTATCTGTTCTATAAGCTGTTGGCGTGTCATAATATATTGTCTGTTAGAATTTTACTTTGAATTGAATTTTGAATTCCTGTTTGGTGTTGCCGTCAATTTCGTCGTTGCCCGAGCTTATTTTATCCTTGTCGGGATAGTACCAGATGGAATAGCGGGCTATGAGGTTGATTTTGTCGGACATCTTCCAATTGACAAAGAAGTAGAACCGCGAGCCTCTGCCGTTGTAGGCTGGCACCGAGAACTCGTAGGTGAGGTCGCGTTCGTATGCGTAGATGCGTGCGTCGTAGGCCGTCTCGAAAAGGGCGTAACGCATTGCAAATGTGAAAGGTACTTTCTTCGGATTATAAACAACATCTTGAGAGATAAGGAATCCGGTGGTGTCGTATTTGCTCTCGGCGCTGAACCAGCAGTGCTCCACACGTGTGTTGAAAGTCCACTCCGACGACGGGGCGAATTTGAGGTTCAGCTGCAGGTTCTGACGTTTGTTGGGTTCCACCACAGTGGAGTACAAACTGTCGATGTTGTTGGTATTCTTGGCTTTGTTTTTGTAACGGTAGGTGAGCGATAGCGTGGCGCGGCGGGTGAGGTCCTTGGACAGTTTCACGCGGTAGTCGCTGCCCTCGTATGGGGAGTACACCTGATATCGGAGCCACGGGAAACGGAAGATGTCGGCGGAGGCCACCATCGAGATCTGCCACGGTAACACGGTGCGCAGAGCGGCTCCGAAGCCCTCTTCGTTCTGCACACTGCTGTTCTGTCCCAGCGCTGTGGCGTAGAGGTTTTGGTATTCAACGCCGTAGTTGCGGTAGTAGGCGCTGATAAGGGTGTTTTCGGTGGCGTTGAATTGCAGTCCGGCAAGTCCGGCAATATTGAAGTTGCGGTCCATCGCCATCTCGCCGAAGAAAAGGATGCGGCGCAGCAGGTAGGTGGCGTCGAGGCCGAAGTTGGTGTTTTCGGTGCCGGAGAAGGCGCTATAGTTGTCGGGACGCGGCTTGGGCTGCAACGGACTGCTGAGGGTCATGTGGTAGCCGGTGGCACCGATGGAGAGGTTGGTGCTTTTGTATTGCAGGTGCGCTCCGTAAAGGTCCTCGGTGATGTTGCCTTTTTTGTCTATCTCGCTCTGGGTGCGGTGGTAGCCTGTTTCGTAGAAACTTTGCAGGTAGTCTTCCTCGGTGTCGTAGTTGTCCGACGTCATCACAGTACCGTCGCGTTTTACATGCGAGTAGAAAGCGGTGGCGGAGATATGTTTGCTGATGCCGATTGTGGTGGCTACTCCTTGCATGTATCCGTATTCGGTGAAAGCGCCGGAGGGACGTATGTTCTGCGGGTATTTCTTCACTGTTCCGTCGCCGGCGAGGTTGAAACCCGCGCCGGTCCACAGCGTGAGTCCCTGTCCGAACTGCAGCTGGTAGTTACCTACGATAAACTGTTTCAGAAAACCGAAATCGTTGAGCATCAGGCTAAAGCCGTAGAAATCGTAGCCCTGAGGTTGACTGCCTTTGAAGAACTCCTCGCCCGCATCCTTGTCGCCCGAAAGGGAGAGCGACACCTTGTTCTTGTATTTGAAAGTGTAGCGGAAATAGGTGCGGAAGGGGTCGCCGAGATATTTGCCGTTTTCGTAGCCTTTCTGCTTTTCGAGTGTGGTCTTGTAGCCGAGGGTTATCTGGTTTTTGCCGTAGCGCAGCATGTTTTTAAAGCTGAACTTCTCAGGCGGCGGCACAAGTTCCACCTTTACAAAAGGCGTAAGCAGATGGCGTGTCTCATCGTCAAAGCCGTTGACAAACTCCAGCTCGTGAACAGTGAGCATCTGTCCGTTCTGACGGATGTACGATTTCAATGCGGCGGTTTGGAACTCGCTGATAAAGAACAGTTTCTGCAGGTCGTTGGAGGTGGTGTCGTTGAGGTTGATCGGGTCGTCGAGGAAATGTTCGAGCACCTCCATTATTTCGTCGCTCACACTCTCGTCGTCGTTCTGTTCGGCGATAAGCTCCATATACTCCTGCCAGAAGTCCTGATTGTCGTTTTGCGCCAAAGCCGCGGACAACGGGAGAAGTATCAATGCCAGATATGCCCAGATTTTCCTCATTTCGACGTTTTTGGAGTGTTTAGAATTTGTATATAGCTGATATTTGGGGTGTTACACCGAGTGTGGGATGCACCTGCATAGCGAGGTCCACGCCCCACGAGCTACGGTCGATGCCCACGCCGAAGGAGTATGTCAGCTGTTGTGTGGCAAAGCCGATGCGGGCGTTAACAAAGTCGAAGAAAGTGTATTCCAGACCGAACCGGAGGTCGCTGTTGTGGTTCATATCCTTCACAAAATCCATGGTGGCTGTGGCGTTTTTGATGAAATTGTAGGCCACACCAGCACGGAACAAAGCTGGGACGTCCATCTTGACTTCGGTTTTGTAGTGGGTGGAGATGGGGTTGAAGATGTGTGCTCCGATGGTGAGGGTGCTGGTGGGGTAGAACTGCAGTCCCACGCCGAAAGTGAAGAGGTTCGACGATTCGTAGCCTGCTTCAGAAATGCCGGAGTGCAGGTAGTCGAATTCCACACCCAGGGCGAACATGTGTCCGAATTTCTGAGCGTACATCAGGTTAACGCGTTGCTCGTTGTAGTCGGCGTTGCCGAAATGGGTGTAGCTTGTCCCCAAGCTGCCGCTTTTGGTTACTGGCAGGGCAAAGGCCACGCTTTTGTAGCTGAGTTCGGAGAGCAGGAAATTGTTGCGGAACGACAGTCCTACCGAGGGGCGTTCCAGCTTGGCAATGCCTGCCACGCTGCCCACACGCGACCAAAAATCGTCGAGGGCCACACCGCATCCGCCCATGGCTCCGCCCACCGCACTCTGCGTCGGGAAAGCGAATTGAGAGAACGATGCCTTGGCACATATCGCCAACGCTATGAATAGTAGAGTTTTCTTCATTCTTTTACCTTAATAAAATATGGTGCAAAGATATGATTTTTTCGCCGAAAAAACAAACTTTTTTACGATATGTTTCAAGCTTCGCATAAAAAAAGAGGACGGTGTGTGTTCCGTCCTCTTTGTGGTACAATCGTTATTGTTATTTCTGTGCCGGTACTTTTATTGTTGAACCGTGGTTTTCGATAATGTAGCGATACCACCATTCGGGATATTTGGGCTGTTCGGGGAACGCTGCCTGTCCCGGACGTGTGCCGGTGGTCTCGAAATTGAAGTCGGTTCCTTTTTTGATGTTGCCGTCGATGTATTTCACCAGAAGTTTCTGGCTGAGTTCTTTCCAACGGGTGAACATAAGGTTAGCCATCTCGCCGGAGAAGCTGTTGAGACGGTTATCCAAGTTGTCGTCGATGTTGGCAAACTCTTCCGACACGTCGCGAACGCGGTCGATGAAATTCATCTCAAGCTCGGTTTGAACACGCTGTATGTCTTTTATCATGTCCTCGTAGCGCAGATAGGCGAAGTTGCTCACTTGGTTGAAGAGCCAGAAAGCGGCTGTTTCGGAATATTCGAGCATATTGCCGTTGCCTTCGCGGAAGCATTCGGGTATTTCGGTGATGCCGCAGAACATGGGGCAGTAAACAGTGGAGTAGGTGTCGTCAACGCCGAACCACAGCACGCCGCCCACTTTTCTCGGGTATTTGCCGCGGCACTGGGCCACGAAGGAGAAGCCTGTCTGCTGTGTCGAGGTGGCGCGTTCGTGTACGTATTCAACGCCGTCAACTTTGAACGACATAGGACGCCAGCGGTAGGGGCATTTGAAGGGGCCTGCTCCCACGTCCTTGGTCATGTCCATGGGGGTGCCTTCGTAGTGGTCGCGCATAAGCATCATCATGTCGTGCACGTCGAGCGGCTGGTCGGGTTTAATCCACAAAGGCATGCGGTTTTTAAGGTCGTAGCCCATGGCGTATTGCTCGTATTTTTCCATGCCCTTTGCCACACGGTTGAAGAAAGCGTACACGCGTGCCTCGCAGGCGCGGGCGCCGCTGAAGGTTACGGGGTTGTAGGTGTCGGAGAAGCTGAAGTTCTCGTCAGTGCCGTTGTAGAGGCCTTTCATGCGGGCGAAGTCAACCACGTCCTCAGCATAAACCACATCGATGTTCTTGTCGAAGATTTTTTTGAGGTTTTTGCTGCTGATGCTGTTTTTGGAGGCTTTCTCCATGGGGAAGGTGGTGATACGTGCCTGGTTGGCGTGGGCGCATACATATCCGTCGGGGATGCGGCGGGCTACCCACACTGCTCCGTTGTTCCATTTTTTGTTGTCCATCTTGGGACCTTTGCCTATCATCTCCATAATCCAAACCTCTTCGGGGTCGGCAATGGAGAACGACTCGCCCTCGCTGGCATAGCCATATTCGGCCACCAGTTCGGCCATCACTTTTATGGCTTCGCGGGCGTTTTTGGCGCGCTGCAGGGTGATGTAGATAAGGCTGCCGTAGTCGATGATGCCTTCGCATTTCTGCAGTTCGTCAACACCGCCGTAGGTGGTTTCGCCGATAACAAGCTGGAACTCGTTCATGTTGCCTACCACGGAGTAGGTCTCGGCTGCCTGTTTGATTTTGCCCAGCGGACGACCTGAGTCCCAGTCTATCACTTCGAACTCGGTGCCTTTTGGGAATTTGGCGGCGGCACGGTAGTACAGCTCACCGTAGAGTACGTGCGAGTCGGCGGCGTAGGTTACAAACGTGGAACCGTCAACTGTGGCTCCCTTGGTTACCAAAAAATTGGTGCATGCGTTGGCTGTGTTTGCTATAGCCAACAAACTGGCTGTCAATCCAATGGACAGCATTTTAAGAAACGTTTTTTTCATTGTAGATATATGTGTTTTATTTTTTTTCGCAAAGTGCAAAGTTACGATTTTTTTTGCAATAAATGCAGGGGGGTGTTATTTTTTCCGCCAAAAATTTGAATTATAAAGAGACGGAACAGCCGATGACAAGGGAAAAAACTAATTTTTGAACCTCGGATGGAATTTAGTTATTGTCTCTCGCAGGTATTTTTGGTCGAGATGGGTGTAAATTTCGGTGGTGGTAATGGACTCGTGTCCGAGCATCTCCTGCACTGCACGCAGGTCGGCGCCGTTGCGCACAAGCTCGGTGGCGAAGGAGTGGCGGAAACTGTGCGGACTTACGGTCTTGTGTATCCCCGCTTTCTCCACCGCTGTTTGTATAAACATAAATATGTACTGCCGCGAGAGTTTTTGGCCACGCCGCGACAGAAAAACATAGTTCTCGTTGCCGGGTTTTATTTCTATTTCGTTGCGCTGGCCGGTGATGTAAAGTCGTAGCAGTTTTATGGCGTGTTTGTTTATGGGAACCCACCGTTGTTTGTCGCCCTTGCCCTGGATCAGCAGGCATTCCTCGTCGAGGTGGAGCTGCGACAGGCGCAGGTTTACCAGCTCCGACACACGCAGTCCGCAGCCGTAAAGCACTTCTATTATCACCTGGTTGCGGGAGTCGTCCTCGCGCGAAAGGTCGAAAGTGGCGAGAATTTTATCTATCTCTTCGTTGGAAAGCACATCGGGCAGCTTGCGTGTATGTCGCGGCATGTCGAGCATGTCGGTGGGATTTTCTTTAATAACATCCTCGATGGCAAGATAATGGAAAAACATACGCAGTCCCGAGACTATGCGACTTTGGGTGGCGACAGCTATGTCGGTGTTGTTCAGGTCTTTGATAAAAGCCTGAAGATCGCTGAGGGTTATCTTTTCGGGAATAAGCCCCGAAGGCACAGCATAGTTATTTTTAAGGAGTTCCACATCGTGCAGGTATGCATCGATGCTGTTTTGGGAAAGGCTTTTTTCGAGAGTGAGAAACGTCTTGAAACGGTTTTTGTAGCGTTCCCATCTGCTGTTGATGCTGTCGGAGTCTCCCATTGTGATGACGTTTATCGCAGTTCGAAATCGTCGCCGAGGTACAGTTTGCGTGCCACGGGGTCGTTGGCCAGCTCTTCGGGGGTGCCCGATTTAAGCACACTGCCTTCGAAAAGCAGGTAGGCGCGGTCGGTGATGTTGAGGGTTTCGTGCACGTTGTGGTCGGTGATGAGGATGCCTATGTTTTTGTCCTTCAGTTTGGCAACGATGGACTGAATGTCCTGCACAGCAATGGGGTCCACGCCGGCGAAAGGCTCGTCGAGGAGCAGGAATTTGGGGTCGGCAGCCAGGGCGCGGGCTATCTCCGTGCGTCGGCGTTCGCCGCCTGAGAGCTGTATGCCTTTGCTCTTGCGTATGTGCTGTAGGCCGAACTCGTCGAGCAGCGACTCCAGCTTTTCCTGACGCTGTTCTTTGTTCAAGTCGGTGAACTCCAGAATTCCCATAATATTGTCCTCCACCGACAGGTTGCGGAACACCGAGGCTTCCTGTGCAAGGTATCCAACACCGTGCTTGGCGCGCTGGTACTGGGCCATCTTGGTGATGTCGGTGTCGTCGAGAAACACCTTTCCGGAATAGGGTTTTATAATACCCACAATCATATAGAATGTGGTGGTTTTGCCTGCTCCGTTGGGACCGAGCAATCCCACAATCTCTCCTTGTTCCACATTAACGCTAACGCCTTTCACAACGGTGCGTTTGCGGTATTTTTTTACTACGTCTTCGGTTCTGAGTATCATATATATATGTAGTATTATTGTTTAAAACTTAAAATCACACAATACCTTCGCGCAGAAGGTCGTGCAGATGTATTATGCCGAGGTAATGTCCTTCGGCGTTGGTTACAACGAGCTGTGTTATGGAGTTTTTGCGCATTATGGCAAGAGCGTTGGCGGCAAAGTCGGTGTTGAGTACGGTCTTTGGCGTTGTCGACATAATGTCGGAGGCTTTTAGACCAACGATGTCGGCGTTGGCTTTGAGCATTCGTCGCAGGTCGCCGTCGGTGATGATGCCGTCGATGCGGGTGTCGTGGCCCACCACGGTGCAGCCCAGACGTTTGCCCGTCATCTCCAAAATAGTGTCGCGTATGCTCGTTTCGGGAGCCACTAGCGGACGCTCGTTGTTCTTGTAAATATCGGAAACGCGCATGTACAGCTGTTTGCCGAGAGCGCCTCCGGGGTGGTACTTGGCAAAGTCGTTGGCCGAAAAACGACGGCATTCGAGCAGAGCCACGGCCAGAGCGTCGCCCATAACAAGCTGTGCAGTGGTGCTTGCTGTGGGGGCGAGGTTGTTGGGGTCGGCCTCGCACTCTACGGTGGTGTTAAGCACTATGTCGGCCTGCGAGGCGAGGTACGATTCGGTGTTGCCAACAATGGCTATCAAAGTGTTTCCGGTGTTTTTGATAAGGGGAGTCAGCACTTTTATTTCGGGGGTGTTGCCGCTTTTGGAGATGCAAATCACCACATCGTCGGGCTGGATAATGCCCAAGTCGCCGTGGATGGCGTCGGCGGCGTGCATAAAGATGGCCGGAGTGCCGGTGGAATTGAAAGTGGAAACTATTTTGTTGGCTATGTTGGCACTCTTGCCGATGCCAGTGATTATTACCCTTCCTTTGGCCAAAAAAAGTGTTTTTACAGCATCGGGAAAGTTGTTATCCAACAGTTTCCCCATATTTTCGATAGCTTTTTTTTCGCAGCTAAAAACCTGATTAGCAATATCTTTGAGCTCGTTTTCGGTTTTCATGGCAAAAAATATTTTGTTATTTAAAAAAAAAATGATAACTTTACAAATCAAAATAATAACGCAAAAGTACGAAATTATTTGTACTTAGCGCGAAAAAATTTGACGATATTAAGGCAGACACACGCTAATGGCTACAGTATCAGGTAAAAAGAAAAGAGTAGAGGACATCGACCTCGACGCTGCGTTGAAGGAATATTTCGGTTTTGACAGCTTCAAAGGCGACCAAAAAGAGATAATCCGCAACGTGCTTATGGGCAACGATACTTTTGTTATCATGCCCACGGGCGGTGGCAAGTCGTTGTGCTACCAGCTGCCCGCAGTGATATCGGAAGGCACTGCCATTGTGGTTTCGCCGCTTATAGCGCTGATGAAAAACCAGGTGGACGCCATGCGCTACAACTCTGGCAAAAACTGCGTGGCGCATTTTCTCAACTCCACCCTCAACCGACAGCAGACCAAAGACGTGAAAGACGACCTTGTGGCCAAAAACACCAAGCTGCTGTACATCGCGCCCGAAACCCTATCCAAACCCGAAACCATCGATTTCCTGAAAAAACTGCCCATATCGTTTTTCGCCATCGACGAAGCACACTGCATTTCAGAATGGGGACACGATTTCCGTCCCGAATACCGCCGTCTGCGAGAGGCCATCAACGCCATCAACAAAAAAGTGGCGATACTCACCCTCACCGCTTCGGCCACTCCCAAAGTGCAGCAGGACATCATAGTCAACCTCGGCATGGAAAACGCCAAGGTCTTCATCTCGTCGTTCAACCGTCCCAACCTCTACTACGAGGTGCGTCCCAAACCAAGCGACGCAATGACGCTGAACAAAGAGATAATACGTTTCATAAAAGAAAATCCCAACAAATCGGGTATCATATACTGCCTTACACGTAAAAAAGTGGAGGAGATATCCGAACTCCTAAGGGTCAACAATATACGCTCGTTGCCGTACCACGCCGGCCTCGACACCAAGACACGTAACGAAAATCAGGACAAATTCCTTATGGAGGAGGTGGAGGTGATAGTGGCCACCATCGCTTTCGGCATGGGTATCGACAAGCCCGACGTGCGTTTCGTGATACACTACGACATTCCCAAGAGCCTGGAAGGCTACTATCAGGAAACGGGACGTGCCGGCCGCGACGGAGGCGAGGGCAAATGCATAGCCTTCTACTCCGACCACGACGTGGAGAAACTTTACAAATTCTTCAGCGACAAAACTCCCACCGAACAGGAACAAGCCAACCAGCTGATACAAGAGATGGTGTCGTATGCCGAATCGTCGGCCTGCCGTCGTGTAAACATACTGAAATATTTCGGCGAGGACTACAATGTGGAAAACTGCGGCAACTGCGACAACTGTCTGCACCCCAAGGAACGCATCGAAGCCGAAGAGGATATGGTGTACGCCCTGAAAACCATCGTGGCCACACGCCAGATGTTCAAAGCCAAAGTCATTATCGATGTGATGATGGGGCACACCAATAGTCACACCAAAACCCACATGCACCACAAGCTGGAGGTTTTCGGCAAGGGCAAGGACAAGGACGAACTGTACTGGAAAGCCGTTATCCGTCAGGCCATTTTCGAAGGCTTTGTTACCAAAGAGATAGAACAATTCGGTGTGCTGAAAATGACTCCGGCAGGACTTAAGTTTGTGATACACAGCCATCCCGTGTATGTGTCGCGCGACCACGACTATTCTGAGGTGTCCACCGACGATGTGATAAATATGGCTGGAACTGGAGCCACCTCGGCCTCCGGCGACGACAGACTGCTTCCGCAGCTGAAACGTCTGCGCAAGGAAATTGCCGAAAGGTCCAACCCTCCGGTCCCGCCATACGTTGTTTTCGAAGACCCCTCGCTCGAGGATATGACAATTCATTATCCTATTACCATCGAAGAGATGAGCGGCATAATAGGCGTGGGATTGGCCAAAGCCGAACGTTACGGGCAGCCGTTTATCGATCTTATAAAAGCATACGTTGAGGAAAACGGCATCGAGCGTCCGCAGGATTTCAAGATACGATCGGTGGGCAAAACCAGCGTGAAAACCAGCGTGCTTAAAGCCCTCGACCGCAAAGTGCCTTTCGAGGACATAATGTCGACACAGAAAATAGACATGGACGAGCTGCTTACCAATATGGAAAGCATTGTGAAATCGGGCATTAAGCTCAGCAACATGGACTATTATATCCAGACTTACGTGGACGAAGATGTTTGCGACGACCTGCTCGACTATTTCCTCAATTCCGAAAGCGACTCCATCGACGATGCCGTGGAAGAATTTTCCGACGACGACGATATTACCGAGGACGACATCCGTCTTGTGCGTCTGAAATTCCTTACGGATTACGGACATTAATAATAAATATCCGAAAAAAATAACGGCGGAAAGCATCGCTTTCCGCCGTTATTATTATATATGTATTTCGTTTAGTCTTTATAAAGTTCGTAAAGTTCTATTTCGTAAACCACTATGGCATCGGAGGGTATGTTCAGTTGCGGGCTGCCCGAGGCGCCGAAAGCATAGTGCGAAGGGATGTAGAAAATGTAGCGCGAGCCAGCGTTCATCAAGGTCAGGCTGTAGCCTACGCCCTGCATGAGATTGGCCGGAAGGTTGAAGATTCCTGATGTGCTGAAAGAGTTGTCGAACACCGTGCCGTCGAGCAGACGACCTTCGTAGTTGAAACGGACGCGTTGTTTTTCTTTAGCCTTCGGACCTTTGCCTTCTTTCACCACCTTATAATAAATGCCGCTGGTCTCGTCATATTTCATTTCGGGGTCTTTCTCTGCAAGAGCTTTCAGGGTTTCCTGCTGTTCGAGGAAAACTTTTTGTTCTTTGTTTTGCTGAGCTAAATGAAGGGCTGCCGAAAAGTTTTCCAATCCCTCTTGATAAGTTACGTTGTCCACCATCGAAGGTTTGCCGTCGAGAGTGGCTTCTACGGCCTTCAAAATCACCTGCTTGTTAAGCTGTACTTCGGACTCTTTAAGACCGCGGGCGAAATTCTCTCCCAAAATCCAGCTTATGGTGTCGCTGGCTGTTTTTAGTTCTACCTTATTTTCCTGTGAGTTGCACGATGTTGCCGAAAACAACAGTGTTGCCGAAACGGCAATTCCAATAAGAAAATTCGTTCTTTTCATTGTGATGTGTTTTTATAAATGTCAGTATCCTAATATTTTAAGCATTGATTTGTGGCTTTGTTCCTTGGCGAAAAGCTTGGTGTAGTAGTCGCCGTTTTCGTCGAGACCTATTATTATATGTTTTGGCGCGGGGATGAGGCAGTGCTGTATNNTGTATGCCGCCGTAGCCGCCGATGCTCTCCTGATAGGCTCCGGTGTGGAAAAAGCCTATGTACAGAGGCTCGTCTTTCTGCAACTTTGGCAGGAATATGGCGTTTGCGTGCGCCTCGTTGTTGTAGTAGTCCTGGCTGTCGCAGGTGAGGCCGCCGAGGAACACCCGTTGGTACTCCTTGTCCCAGTTGTTGATGGGGAGCATTATCCAACGTTGGTTGATTCCCCACGAGTCGGGCAGGGTGGTGATGAACGAACTGTCGATCATATACCACAGCTCGCGGTCGTTCTGTTGTTTCTGGTCGATGATGCTATAAAGAGTTGCACCGCTTTCGCCCACGGTGAACGATCCGAATTCGGTGAATATGTTGGGTTCATCCACACCTCGGTTGGTACAGATGTTCTTAATCTGTGCAAGAATTTCTTCCGACATATAGTCGTACTCGTAGTTGCTGACAAGGGAGTTTTTGATTGGGAAACCACCGCCTATGTTCAGCGAATCAAGCTCCGGACAAATCTTTTTCAGGTCGCAATACACGTTCACGCACTTGGCCAGTTCGTTCCAATAGTAGGCTGAGTCCTTGATTCCGGTGTTGATGAAAAAGTGCAGCATTTTGAAAGTGAACTTGCTGTTGTCCTTTATCTTGTCCTCGTAGAACGACACTATGTCGTTGTAGCGGATGCCGAGTCGCGAGGTGTAGAAATCGAACTTCGGCTCCTCCTCCGAAGCAATGCGTATGCCGATTTTGACGGGTTCGGCGGGGTTCTGTATGGCTTCGTCGAGCAGGTTAATTTCGTTTTTGTTGTCGATGACAGGGATCATGTTGTGGAAACCGTCGCTCAGCATCATGGCGATGTTTTCGATATACTGCGGACGCTTGAAACCGTTGCAGATAATGAAAATATCCTTGGTTATCAGCTCTTGGTTATAGAGTTCCTGGATAAGGTTGATGTCGAACGCCGACGAGGTTTCGAGGTTGACGTCGTTTTTCAGGACCTCCTCCAAAACGAAGGAGAAATGTGAGCTCTTGGTGCAGTAGCAGTAGTTGTAAGTGCCTTTGTAGTCAACCTTTGCAATGGCCACGTTGAAAAGACGTTTGGCGCGCTGTATCTGCGAACTTATCTTTGGCAGATAGGTGATTTTCAGCGGCGTGCCGTACTGCTTTATAATCTCCATCAGCGGTATGTCGTGGAAATACAGTTCGTTGTCGATGGTTTTGAACTCGTCCTGCGGATATTCGAACGACTGGTCAATCAAATCGATGTACTTGTTTTTCATTTTGCTTAATGTAGTTTAATCGGATTGCCTGTTTTTTTTCAATTTAAGTAAGTCGGATTGCCAACTTTTGCGGCAACAAAGTTACAAAAAATTTGTGGATTTTATGCTTTTTTTGTCGTTTAAATCGTGTTTGTTTTGTAAATCACTGTAAAACAAATTGTTCTATGGGTTGTATTTTGGGGTGTTTTGTCGAAAAGTCCATTTTTTTGCATATATGCGAGGCAAATATCATCATTTTTAGCCTTCAACAATTTGTTTTTTGTGTTTATTGCAGTTATAATTGTTTGATTTTAAAAGTGATGTATATTTTTTTATAAAACTGACAAAAAAAACGTATATTTGCATTTGCAAAATAAGGTATAAATTAAAAAAATATAGAAGATGAAACTTAATCGTATTTTAGTCGTGGCAGCACTGCTGCTTTTAGGTTTTTCGGCACAGGCCCAGCATCATCGCCATAGCGACCGCTTGGGCGAGTTCTACTTCGGTTTCGACGCTGTGGCTCCCCTCGGCGAATTCAACAAGGAAGCCGACGCTATTGCCGCCGGTTATGGCGTTCTGCCTTTGGATGCCGACCATGTTGGTACAAGTGCCTCTATGGGTATTGGCTTATCGTTCAAATATAGCTTCACTTTCAGCATTATCGACGACCAATGCTCGGCAGGTCCTTTCGTTGGTGTTGACCTTGCTTGGAACAACCTCGACAAAGGCGTGCGTAATGTGTTCAACGATGTTAAGGCCGACAAGCCTAACTACATCAATCTGCCAATAATGATAGGTGCCAACGGTCGTTACTATTTCAACGACGTGCTCGGCGTATCGGCTGAGTTTGGTATAGGTGCCGACATGCTCTATATCACACCTCAGGGCTGGAGCGACTGCAAACAAGAATACGGTACCGACTTTGCCATGGCTTGGCAGGTGGGCGCCGGCGCTTATTTCGGCCGTCACGTAAATCTTGGCGTACATTACTATAGCTTCGGTACACACAACACTGTGGAAACAGAGGCTAAGAACTACACCAAATATTTGGGTGCCCTGATGTTCAAACTCGGTTTCTGTTGGTAAAAAATAATCTGAAATGAAAAAAGGCTTTTTCAACAACACAATTCTGGCTCTGATGCTGATAATGGCAGGTATAGGCACTGCCATGGCTCAGAATTATCATGAAATTAAAGCAAAAGGCCTTTTCCCTGTTAGCAACTATGCCCGAGTAGGCGAAACATCGGAGATGCTTCAAAACAATATCATCGGCAGTGGAGCTGCAATAGGAGCTGGTCTTGGCTACCGCTTCAATATTGAGATAACGAGCGACATCATCATATTTGCGGGTGGCGACGTTTTGTGGAACAACACATGTACCGAATATCGCGATATATGTGTACAGAACAGAAACGAAACGGCACCTCTTTATTTCAACGCTCCAATATGGATGGGTGTTGCGCTAAGAACTCCCATAGGCCAATCGGATTGGTCCGCTTATTTCGATGCTTGTGCCGGTGTGAACATTCACTACACCACCTCCACAGGATGGAAAAACTTCGAGGTGAGATATAACCCGGCTTTTTCGGCCGCCCTATCTCTCGAAGTCGGAATGACTTTCCGCAATTACTCTCTTGGTTTCGAACTGATGAGCCTTGGCCAACCCACAATGAAAGGTACCGGCGAGGAAACTTATCACTGGTTCAAAACTCTGGACAGGAAACGCGACATGATTATGCTCAACGCGGTGTTTACTTACAGGTTGAAAAAGCATAAAAAAGAGTGGAAAATAACACGCAAAACCATTCTTGAGCTCTAGTGCCTCCGACAAACTTTATCGATGGATAATAACAGCAACCCACAAATTATCGATATCAATACGGTTTCATCTCAACAAGAACCGGACAAAGAACTATTGGCCACCGCCAAGACATCGATGGTGCTGGGCATAGTGTCGGTTGGAGCCTGCACCGTGGGCGACCCTGCAGCCATTGTGGTTTCCATAATAGGACTTGTCAAAGCCAAAAAAGCCAGACAACTTGCGGAGGTAAGCAATGACCACTCCTGCGACAAATACATTTCGGTCGGACATACAACCTCCACCATCGGATT
This sequence comes from Bacteroidales bacterium UBA1219, assembly GCA_002309295.1. Lineage (GTDB taxonomy): Bacteria > Bacteroidota > Bacteroidia > Bacteroidales > P3 > UBA1219. Next base: position 45,541 of record DBXF01000086.1, read on the forward strand.
GGTTCTCGGTATTGTCCTTGTGGTATTTTTGACTTTAATTTATATTAGCCTTTCTTATTGGATTCTATCGGGGGTGGAACCATTGATGTCGACTCGTTGACTGTACGAAATAACAGCCGGTAGCACTTTTTTATCCTTCGCCTTCCATCACTTTCTTCAGATACCATTCTTTCATTATGGTGTTGCTGTTGAGCGGTTTTCTGTAACGACCGTATCTTTTCATTGCTACAAGTTCGTCCAGCAAAGGCTGGCACACTTCCCACTCCCCGCCATCGCCTTTTTGGGGCTGTTTTATGTATTCCGTTGGCAGAAAGCGTTTTACAAAACCTCTTACGATTTGTTTTTTTGGATTGTAGGTCTTCTCCTTTTTGGCAAAACCAACGTTATTTTCCTCGAAAATCTTCATCAAAGTGGCGTTGTAAAGACTGCAGTCATGCAGTTGCTCGAGTGGCAGAGGACGGAATAGATCCATCAACTGCGTGTCCCACAACGGCATACGCACGTCGTAGCCGAAAAATTCGTACACCCGGGCCGAGTTTATGATATTGTGTGCCTGACGGTTTTGCAGGATGAAACTTTGGTAGGCCGAATAAGGTGTAACACCTTCTACTAGAAGAGTTTGGAAATATCCAAATATGTACTCGCTGACACTCCGACGGTAGCCGTATTCGTTGGAAATGTACATTATCTTGCGGGTGAGCGAGGCGGCGGTGTCTCGGGCAGTAACTCCCGCCTTGGTGATATGGCTTCCGGCAATGGAATCGCCCGAATGGCCGGGGACGAAAACAGCGTCGGACGAAAGGCAGCCCATCGCACGCAGTTTCTTGATGGCGGCAAATTCGAACATCCACGTGAAATTACCGTAGTTGCCCATAAATTGATAATACCGCTCGAACTCCGCCCTGTCGGCATAGCAGAGCTCCTGCGTCTGGGTGTCGGAAATGTCTATATTGTAATGTTTTATGCCAAGTCGGTTTGCCACCTGCTCCGCCATTCGGCATTCGGCACTGCCCTTTTTGCCGACGGTATAGGCCAGCAGGTTGTCGTAGCCATGGCTTTTCAGCATCACGGCTATAAGCCTTGAGTCGTAGCCGCCACTCAACGGTATCACCACCTGACGGCCGCCGCATGAGCGGACAAGCCTTTCGGCAACGGCGTCGAGCACCTCACGCAGCTGTTGCGCGGCACAAGGCCTCTCCTCCGACTTTTTACAAAAATAAGTGCGGTACGGTTTTTGATCCCATCCTTTTTGTGGCTGCCAAAAGGCATAATGCGAGGGACTGACCTGAAAAATGCCGTCAATCAGAGTGCAGCCTTCCGGGGTGGCACCTGTGGCGTTGTAGAAATCCACTTTCCTGCGGTCGGCAATGCCCTTTGCGGGAAAAGTGTGGGGGTTGTCCGAAAGCTGTCCCGAAAGTGTGAAATACATTGGGTAGGTGCGTGTTGCATCGACGGCAGCGGCATTGAGAGCGGGCTTGTCTATAACCACGGAGAATAGTCCGTTGGCCTCGGCAAGTTTGGATTGAAAGGTGGTTTCGGAACTCACTTCGTCGAAAAAGGCAAGCAGCGAGTCGCCCTGCAAAAGGGAGTTGCTTTTGTCGTAGCAATAGCCTCTTACAAAAGTTTGGCCGTTGCCGTGCCAGTTGGGGGATGTTAGTGTCAGTTCCATAGGGGAGGGGTATTGCTGAGGTGGTTTATTGAGATTTTTTCGGAGACTTCGAAAAAGGCGAAGAAAGTTTATAATACAAATAATATTTTTAGCTCTATTTTTTTCTGATAATAAACCAGCCTATTTGCGGGCAAAGGGCGTAAGTTTTGTCGTCTTGCGTAAGCCCCACAAAGCCGGCGCAAAGTTGTAGCATAGTGGTGTCATTAACCGAAATAAATTGTAGCGGGACGGCAGTTATTTCGGGTGGAAGATTGCTTGCTACATCGTACAGCGACTGCAAATTGTTTCGGAAAGTCTCGGGAGGCTCATCCTTCCAATAGTCTTCACGGAAATTCAAGTCGTTGTAAGGAAAAAATTTCACTATCCAACCGTCGGCGAGAGAGGATGGGTCGCCACAATCCGCTCCCGGCAATTCGTGTATCTTGAACATTCCACGCCAGAAATCGCGGTCCACTTCGCCTTGTGCAGCAAGGACTATTTTACGCAACACAGGCACCATCTCATCCACCCACCAGTCGAGCTGATAGCGGCGGAGCCATTCTACACGGTCCACGATGCTCTGCCAGTCTTCAGGTGTTCCTTCAAGTATTACTTGCGGTATGCCGCAGACGGCAATCAACTCGAAGTTGAAATACTCCTGAAGGGCTGCCATGATGGTGAGCTGCGAGGCAGCACGGGAAACGGTGGTAGTGGTGGTGAAATCGGCGGTGAGCATATTGACAAGGCTGTCGCCGGTGTAGCCTGCTATTTGTTTGGTGAACTCGGGAAACACCTTTTCCCACTGACGAGTGTCGGGGTTGTCAAGGCTGATTACATCGTTGTATACGGTGAGCGTCCGTTTCCCTTCGAAATCAACAAAGAGATGTCGCAAAGTCTCGGCGTTATGGTCCACATGCTGTGCAAACCCTTGGCAGATAACGAGCCATAGGGCATCGGGAGAAAGCACGAAAGGACGATGCTGGGCGTATGCCATATACATACCGTTGAAAAAGGAATGCTCAGCTCCATACACCAACGGAGATGCTATGCGGTTATGTGCCACTATACGGAAATCATCCATATCCTGCTCTGCGAGCGTCTGTTCCAAAAGTGCGTCGTAAGTTGCTGTGGGCAGGACGTTTTTGGGAGGCTCCAGCTCCTCAATGTCGATGACAATCCGTTTATTCTGATGCTTATGTTCATGCGCAGCGCAGGCACATAACAGCAATGTTATAATAATGATGGGAATACTATGTTTCATAAAGTTCATAATATTTATTCTTTCCCCCAGTTCTCTCTGTCGAGGCTGCGGAAGTTGATGGCTTCGCTGAGGTGCTCAACGGAGATATTCTCGGCGCCTTCGAGGTCGGCGATGGTGCGCGACACTTTCAGAATGCGGTCGTAGGCACGTGCCGAGAGTCCGAGACGGTCCATGGCGGCCTTGAGTATCTCCTGCCCTTCGGCGTCTATCACGCACACCTTGTGGAACAGCTTGGAGCCTATCTGTGCGTTGCAGTGTATGCCGGGGTAGTCCTTGTAACGTTCCTCTTGAATGGCGCGGGCTTTCATCACCCGCTCGCGTATCTGCGCGCTGGTCTCGGTGCTCTGCTTGTTTATCAGCTCTTTGAAAGGAACAGGAACTACCTCCACATGCAGGTCGATACGGTCGAGCAGCGGGCCGGAGATTTTGTTCAGATATTTGTTCACAGCTCCCGGAGGACAGGTGCATGGTATGTCGGGATGGTTGTAATAGCCACAGGGACAGGGGTTCATGGCTGCCACCAGCATAAAACTGGCGGGGTATTCGGTGGTCATGCGGGCACGCGAAATGGTAACCTTGCGTTCCTCCATCGGCTGACGCAGCACCTCCAGCACCTGACGCTTGAACTCGGGCAGCTCGTCGAGGAAAAGCACCCCATTGTGTGCCAACGAAATCTCGCCCGGTTGTGGGTTGCTGCCGCCGCCCACCAGTGCCACGTCGGAGATGGTGTGGTGCGGACTGCGGAACGGACGCACGGCGATAAGGGCGTCTTCCTTGCGCATCTTACCGGCCACGGAGTGTATCTTGGTGGTTTCCAGCGACTCGTACAGATTCAGCGGGGGCAGTATCGAGGGCATACGTTTGGCAAGCATTGTCTTACCGCTGCCCGGAGGACCGATAAGAATTACGTTGTGTCCGCCCGCGGCGGCAATCTCGAGGGCGCGTTTGATGTTCTCCTGACCTTTCACGTCGGCAAAATCGAACTCGTATTCGTTGAGACTTTTATAAAATTCCTTGCGGGTGTCGAACTGGGTCTGCTCTATCGTTCCTTCGCCGTTGAAGAAATCGATGACCTCCTTGATATTCTCGGCGCCGTACACTTCGAGGTCGTTCACAATGGCGGCCTCGCGGGCGTTGGCCTTGGGCAGGATGATGCCTTTGAAACCTTTGTTGCGTGCCTCGATGGCTATTGGCAAAACACCTTTGATAGGTTGCAGTCCGCCATCGAGCGAAAGCTCTCCCATAATGATGTAATTGCTCACGTCGTCGGCTTTTATCTGCTCGGAGGCGGCAAGGATGCCGATGGCAAGGGTGAGGTCGTAGGCCGATCCTTCCTTGCGGATGTCGGCGGGAGCCATGTTTATCACCACTTTCTTGCCGGGGATGCGGTAGCCGAACTGGTGCAAAGCCGAGTCGATGCGCTGCTGACTCTCTTTCACAGCGTTGTCGGGCAGTCCCACCAAAGTGAAATTCACTCCCTGGTCCACACTCACTTCAACGGTGATGGTTAATGCATTTACGCCGTAAATGGCACTGCCGTAGGTTTTTACTAACATAAGTCGTTTCTATTTTTTGTTAAGGTTGAGCACCACTTTTTCGTACATGGCACGGTATTTCTTGGGATCTTGTGAGTAATAGTCAATACTTTTTTCGAAATTCTCCTTGGTGGTGCCGTGCTGTTTGAAAATTTGGTTGTATGTGTAGTTTATTTCGCCAATAAGGGTGTCGTATTCGCTGCCTGTAGTCATTTTGAAATAAGCGTCGGCGGTGTGCATGTCGGTAAGGAGTTCCACCATCGTCTTTTCGTCAAGAACCCCTTCGGGCAACTTGTTTTTGTTGCACGAAAAAAGCACGGTCGCCGAGACTATCAGCAGCAAAGAGGCTATATTTAGGAAATTACGCATTGTGTCTTTAATTAGTTGTGTGACAATATGTTGTTAAATGATTAACAAGGATTGAAAAAAGGATTGTGTTCTTTTTCGTATCCTATTGTGGTTTCTGGTCCATGACCGGGGAAAACGGTGTAGTCGTCGGGAAGCGAAAGTACTTTTGTCCGAAGGTTGTCCAGCAGTTGTTGGAAATTGCCTGTGGGCAGGTCGGTGCGTCCGATGCTACGGTTGAAAAGGGCGTCGCCGGAGAATACCGCCTTGTCGGAATGCAGGCAGAAACAAAGGCTTCCTGCAGCGTGGCCCGGTACAAAAAGGGCCTCAATCTGGCTCTGGCCGAAAGTTATTATTCCGCCATGGTCGATGGTGGTAACGGGAATATCTTCCAGATTGCCGGTTTCAAAGCCCATCACCGAGGCATAAATCTCGGCTTGGTGCAGTATTTTCTTGGCATCTTCGTGCAAATACACGGGAGCCTTGTACAGGTCGTACAGGCATCGCAGTCCCGAAATATGGTCGATATGGGTGTGGGTGAGGAGTACTGCTTTGATTTTCAGATTGTTGTGAGTAATAAAAGATGTAAAAACCTCGTTTTCTTCGGCTGTTTCCATGCCTGGGTCTATCACCACACACGAAAGCGTTTCGTCGTAAACAAGGTAAGTGTTCACTTCGATATGGTTGAAAACAAAACACTTAATTTGTGCCATAGTTTGTTGGTTTAGTGTTGGTTGTGTTTTAAAATCAGTTTAAACGTGACGCTTTGGCCATCATTGCAAAGGTACGTTTTTATTTTGAAAAAACGAAGTCCTGCCGCAAAATCCTGTTCACTATTGTTTCCTGCGACGGAACTCCGCGCAGAAAATCCCCGTTGCCACCGATGCGTTGAGCGACTCGCAGGTGCCGCCCCAGTTGGGTATGGCTATTTTTTTGTCCACCAGTTCGCACAACTGCGACGATATGCCTTTGGATTCGTTTCCGATAACGAGCACCGCATTGTCGTTCAACGGCGTTTCGAAAACATTGTCTCCGCCAAGTACAGCGCCATACACGGTTTTGCCGTGCGTTTTGCTTTGCGCGAGATATTCTTCCAAATCGCCATAATGCACACCCACACGCAAAAAACTGCCCATCGAGGCCTGTATCACTTTGGGGTTGAGGTAGTCAACGGTGTCGGCGGTGCATACTATGTGACGTATGCCGCACCAGTCGGCTATACGTAGAATTGTGCCCATGTTGCCCGGGTCCTGTATGCGGTCGAGGGCCAGCACAAAGCCGTTGGTGGCGGGGTCGGCGGAAAGGGCTTGGGGCTGAACGGCCAAGAGCCACACTTTGTTGGGGGCCTTTTGCAGACTGATGCGCGAGAGTTCCTCGTCCGACACTTCGTAAACCTTGTCGGGATTCACACGGCCGTGCCATAATTGATTGTTGGCGCCGAGCCAGTCGGCGGTGGCGCACAATGCCTCTACCTCAAGGTCCGAAAGCAATGTCTCGCGGACTATTTTCTCGCCCTCAACTACAAAGACATTGCTCTCGGCGCGGTATTTGGCCTGTTTGAAACTTGCCAGATATTTCAGTTTGGTGTTCGAAATCATCAGTCTATAAGGGTTTTGCGCAGTTCCTCAAATCCCGGTTTGCCGAGCAGGGCGAACATGTTTTTCTTGTAGGCCTCCACTCCCGGCTGGTCGAAAGGATTGACGCCGAGCATGTATCCGCTCACTCCGCAGGCAAACTCGAAGAAGTAGATAAGCTGTCCCAGCGTGTATTCGGTTATCTCCGGAATATGTATTTCCACAATGGGCACTCCTCCGTTGCGGTGGGCTATTGCCGTGCCTGTTTCGGCGCAGTGGTTAATCTCGGTTAGTGTTTTGGATATTAGGTAGTTGAGTTTGTCAAGGTTTTTCTCGTCGGAGGGTATCTCCACACGGGAGTGACTGTTTTTAACGCTTATCAATGTCTCGAACAAAAGACGTTCGCCCTCCTGCACGTATTGTCCCATGGAGTGCAGGTCAGTGGTGAAGCTGAGGCTGTGGGGCAGAATGCCTTTGTTCTCTTTGCCTTCGCTTTCGCCGTAGAGTTGTTTCCACCATTCGCTGATATACCTCAGGGTGGGGAGGAAATTTATCAGCATCTCAACTTTCTTGCCTTTGGAATACAGCAAGTTACGCACTGCGGCATATTGCAGGGCGGGATTTTCGCCGAAAGGAGCTTCCACACACACTTTGCGCATATCCTTGGCGCCCTTGAGCAGTTGGTCGATGTCCAGACCTGCGGCGGCGATGGGGAGCAGTCCTACAGGAGTAAGCACCGAAAAACGGCCTCCCACATTGTCGGGAATCACATAGCGTTTGTAGCCTTCGATGCAGGCTATCTCGTGCAAAGCGCCTTTTTCGGCATCGGTTATGGCGTAGATGCGCTGGCGGGCCTGCTCTTTTCCGTATTTACGTTCTATGTGGTTCTTTATCAGGCGGAAAGCTATGGCGGGCTCGGTGGTTGTGCCCGATTTGGAAATCACGGCCACGGAATAGTTGTAGTTGTCGAGCACCGAAAGCAACTGCGAGTAATAGTCCTCGCTTAGGGTGTGTCCGGCGTAAACCACAAGAGGAGCCTTGCGGTCTTTGCAAAGACTCTGCAGTTCCGACTGCAGCGCTTCGATGACAGCTCTGGCTCCCAGATACGATCCGCCGATACCCACAACCACAAAGAGTTCCGAGTTCGATTTGATACGCTGTGCATCTTCTTTTATCGACGACACTATGGCCGGGTCGAGGGTTTCGGGCAGCGAGGTCCAGCCAAGGAAATCGTTGCCTTTGCCATTGCCCTGAAGCAAAGTTTCGCGTGCCTGAACGGCTTTCTGTCCAAATTGTTGCAACTCTTCGGCGGTGAAGAATTGATTGTTTTCCGGTAATTTAATCTCTAAATTGTTCATTATGTTATTTGTTCTTTGTTTCGTAAATAAACTACTGTCTTTTGTCTATGCCCCACATCAGTTTGTCGCGCAGGGCGGAGTAGAAATTCTGTTTGTCCATACGTACCAGTTTTATGCCGAAATCTTCTTTGCGAATGTTTATTTCGGTCTGCACCGGAACGATGATGGAGTCGGAGTCGAGGCCGAGGCACATGGTGTCGGTTTTGCTGGTGGTGACTATGCGTATGTTGGCGGTGTCGGGCACAATAATCGGCCGGAAAGTGAGTGTGTGTACCGCTATGGGCGTAAGCACAAAACAGTTGGAGTTGGGGGTGAGTATGGGTCCGCCGCAGCTGAGGGAGTAGGCTGTGGAGCCTGTGGGGGTAGCTACTATCAGTCCGTCGCCGGAATAGGTGGCCAAAAATTCGCCATCGACAAAAACGTCGATGGAGAGCAGTGTAAGGGGCTTGTCGCGATGCAGCGTGACCTCGTTAAGCACAAAACGTTCGGTTTTTTCGGCCTGTCCGTATTCCACATGTAGCATACTGCGGTCTTCTATGGTGTGTTTGCCGTCTATCAGTTCGGCAACGTAATTGTCCAGATTGCTGCCACTTATGGTGGTGAGAAATCCCAAATGGCCGAGATTAACGCCTACAATCGGCACATTTTTATGTCCCAGCTGTGCAACGGTTTTCAGCAAGGTGCCGTCGCCGCCTATCGAGAAAAGAAAATCGAGCTCGGCGGCCGTGTTTTCCTCGCGCGAAAAAAGGTTAGGAGTCTGCGAAAAAACTATCTCGTCCTTTATCAGATTGTAAAAGTCGTTGAATACAAAGATGTCTATGCAGTGCTTTTCCAAAGCCTGCACCAAAGTCTGCAGCGAGGCGTGCATTGTGTTGTCGTAGCGTTTGCCGAAAAGTCCTATCTTCAAGCTCATTGTCGGTGGTTTTGTGTTTTTATTTGAGCACCGTAATAGTGCCTTTTATTATGTTGGAGTAATTGTCGTCGCCAAGGTATCTAATAAGGTAAACATAACTCCCCGATGGCACAATCTCGCCTTTGTAGCGTCCGTCCCATGGTTGGTTTATATCGTTGGTCTCGAAAACCAGAAGTCCGAAACGATTGTATATACGCATTGTGTAGCCTTCCGTTTTTACAAACATCGTCTTTGGCAGGAAACGGTTGTTGTTATCGCGTTTCGGGGTGAACACATTAGGCACCCACACTGTAGGTTCGCCGTGGTATTCCACAATCTGCGACAAGGCAAAACAGCGATGACCGCTCTGCGGATTGATGTATTCGGCCTCCACGCGGTACCACACCCTGCCGTATTGTGTGGTGTTGTCGTCCACCGAGCAGGACTGAGTGGTGGCAACGGGTGTCCACGAAGGCTCGTTCTCTGTTTTTCGCAACAGGTTGTAATTGACAAGATTGCCGGCACCGTCGTAGGGGTTCCACGAAATGGTGTTGGTGCCTTCGTTGCTGTTTATGGTGGCGTAAATCTGGCGTACGCGGTTCGACGACTTTTCTATCAGCTCGCATTCGTCCCACACACTTATATAATATGTATAGCGATGCGCCGAAAGGTCCACGTCGTTGTCCACTACATCCACTATGGGATTGGCGGAAGGCGGTATGGTTCTTATCATCTGGAACGAGCCCACCTCCGCACGGCGGTAAATGTTGTAGCCGGTGGCGGCAAAATGTGTGTCGGTGAGGAATCTGAGCTGCAAGGCATCGCACTCTTCGCTGACGGAAACAGCCAAGGTGTAGATAAAATCGGCGGTGTCCACCGTCATCATTTCGAAAGTTTTGATGTTGGACAAGGCACGTTTGGTGTTGCCGATGTTGCTTGTCTGCAAATAGGCTTTCACCTGCCGCACTCCCGCCGGGATGGTGTAGCTTACGCTGCGGCTGCTCGAGGGCTCGGTGGCTACGGCACGGTAAGGGGCGTTGTCGTATTTCAGAAAAAGGGTGTACTGCCCCACGCCGCCGGGCATATTTATGTATTCGTTCCACGAAAAGGCTATCTCGCGTGTGCAGTGCTGCGACTGCATCTGCAAAACCACGTTGTTGTACGGGTCGGTGAGGGCGCTGGCCGAAAAGCAGGAGTCGAAGGCATACAGGCGGAAAGAGTTGATGCTGTCGCTGCTGCGGGTGGTGCAGGTGTAAGTGGTGTTGTTCTGCCCCCATACGGTGTCCAAGGCCATGCACGGCGAGCCTTGGCAGATGAAATAGCCCATTATGTCGGGGTCGGGACTGGCATCCCACGAAAGCACTATGTCTTGCGTGGCAGTGTCCACAGTTACCACGTCGAGGGTGCAGGGCGTGGTGGGATTAGGGTCGGTGAACCATGCGCCCTTGGGGGGAGATTTTGAAAGTAATTGCAACGATCTATCTGGATTTGATGAATCTATATATGTATTAGCATTATAATGAACTTTATAGTATATTGTATCGTTGCAAATGGAGTTGTTAATAGTATCTTGGTAATGAGTTTGTTGTGTTGTGCCTACCGTTGTCCAAACAGTATTGGGCATTTTACGGTAAATGGTGTAGATGCCGCCTTGTGGATATTGGTTGTTCCAGCTAACGTAGGCATATTGGCTCTGATTTTGCATATTATGTACCGTGGGAAGAATCGTTGTTGTGGAGTCGGTCCGGATAAAACGATCATTATTAACAGTTATACAAATAGCGGTAAGACGATACTTGATACTGTCTGTCAAAGCATTGACATTAGAGTCTATAAACACCCATGGGTTAGTAAAAAAAAATGAAGAGTAGATGGTATCGTATAATCCTGTTGCACTATTTTTTCTTTCCAAAATACTCCTATAAGAATGTAAATTAAGAGTATATAAAAAAAAAGAACGGTTATATGTCCATTCTAAATTCACATAGCCATTGCTATCCACTTCAACATTGGTGAATCTAATTTGTTCCTGTTGGGCCTTGCAAAAGCCCAAACAGCAAACCAAAACAATTATTAATATGGTCACTTTCCGCATCATATTATAATAACGTATTATATATGTGTTTTGTTATGTAATGACACCGAAAGCATAAAAAAAGTTTCGGATAGGTATAAAAAAAGAAGTACTGTACATGACAGCACTTCCTTTTCCATTTTATTATTGAACTATAAGTTTCTGCACCACATTCACCTTGTCGTTGGACACATGTACAAAGTATGTGCCTTTGGCCATTGTGCTTACATCGACAGTCTTTTCGAGGGTACCATTGCAGGTAACAGTCTCGGTGGAGATGGTCTTTCCGCTAACGTCGGTAATGGTTATCATCGTTTTGCCGTCGATGCCTTCGGCTGAGATGATGGCCGTTTCTGTGGCTGGGTTCGGAACGATGTTCATCTCAATATCGTCCTCGGCTTCGGTAATGGATGATGTTCCGGTAGTTCTAAAGCTTACTTTCATCGACCAAACGCTGTAGTAGTCGGTGCCGCATACCGAACGCACGTAAACATCGTAGTTGGTGCCGGGCTGCAGTCCCGATATTGAGTATGTGGGAGAAGTGGTGGTGCTTATGGTGCCGTAACCTACGGGGAATCCCGACCTGCCGTAGTCCACTTCCCAGCGCGACACAGTGAATCCCGGTGTCCACACCACGGTGGCCGAAGTGTTGGTGATGTTGTTAATATGGACATTGCTAACAGTGTCGCAGACGTCGGTAACAAAGTCGATAGTATCGGACCATACGCTGGTAGCCGAATCGCGACACACTCCCATCACAGAGACATAATAATGCACTCCCGACAGCAATCCGCCGATATTGAGTTGTTTGGAGTTGACATATATTATTGTGTCGAAATTGTACGAGGGCGAGAAACAACGCACACCCCACGAGACGTTGTTGGCAAACGATTCCCACTTCACATTGACGGAGTTGTTAGTGTTGTTTATCATGGTCAAGGCCACGGGTACCACGCATATCACATCGGCAATTTTGAATCTGTTTATCTGCCAGCCGGAGATGCTGTCGGTGTAGCAAAGTTTGCGTACCATCCACACGTAGTTGGTGTCGGGGTTAAGTGAGTCTATGCGGTAGGTATTCACGTAGTTGATGGTAGTAATGGTGTCTTTGAATAATGGCTGGTCGTGGCCGACAATCTTACAGGCTAGTTCGAATGTGCCTATGCCATACCATCCTGCCTCCACTGTCTGGTAGTCGATTACTGTGGTGGTGAGATTAAGTGGCAACGGACAGGCGGTGTCGCTGCCGCAGGTTATGGTATAGTGCAGTCCCTCCGCAGGGGTGCCTGTGGTGTAGTACAAAGTGTCGTCGCCGTTAAAAATCATAAAGCTGCAATAGTTGTCGTAGGCACCGGGCACCCAGCTGAACGACACTATCTCGCCAGGACAAGCGTAGATATATTCCCTGCCGGTACGTCCGTCGAGGGTGTAGGAATAGGAAGTGTTTTCGTCGTATTTTACTTCCACCGACGCTCTGTACCAACCCGAAGTGGTGGAGTTCATCACAAGGGTGTACAGACAGCTTTCGTCGCAACGCGGCAGTTCGAATTCGACTGGCAGGGTGCACCATTCGCTGGTGTCGGTGCATATGGAGCGTACATTAACAGAGTAAGTCCTGTTGGAATCAAGGCCAGTGAGCAGGAAAGGATTGGTGTTCACCGTTATCTGTGTGCCGGTGCCGGGGGTGTAACCCACGGTGTCGTATTCTATAATCCATCGTGTAGCAGTGCCTCGCTCGGTCCATGCCACACGTGCGGTGTGTGCGGTAATATCCGAAACGGTGATATGGTTAGGTCTTAGACATTTATCCATCGGATGTACCAAAAGACTGTCGATATACACGTTCGTCTGATTGGTTACTTTGCGGAAAGCAATGTGTCGGCCGGTGCCGTTGTAGTTGTTGAAAGCGATATTATGTCTCTGATAGACATCGACAGAGGTGTTGAACAAGGTATCCACGGCCACAAAAGTTGTAGCGTCGTCGGGGTCGTCAATCACACCAACAATCAAATAATCCGTTACATCGTCCACACGCATAAAGACATCCGCCTCCACGGTGTCGAGACTTGCGTTGATGACAGGGGATGACAACATTCCCGGCAAACTGAACACTACTGAGCTGCCGCCGTTTAGGGCAAAGGCTGTGTCGTTGTACAGTTGTGGTTTGTACTGCGAGAATGTGGCTTCGCTGCTTGTCAAAGTCCAGCAAGTGGGTATGGCCCTAGTGTATTCCGAATAAGGCGAGCCGTAGTAGCCTTCGAAATTCTCGCTGTACGGCAGTTGGCGTTCTTCGCAAAGGGTGTTGAAACGTATGGGGTTGAGGCTCCATTCGCTGGTGTCGTTGGGACCGCATACCGTACGCAGATACACGTCGTATTCGCTGTTGCGTTGCAGTCCGCCAAGGGTTACATACGGATTGCTGAGCATATACACCGTGGATGTGCCGGGGGTGAATCCCTTGTGTCCGTATTCCAACATCCATCCCGAGGCGCCGTTCGAAGGCCATCTCAGGGTGGCGCTGGTATATGATGCTATCAAGGTGTCAAGCACAGGAGCGAGGCATCTTGCTGCGGTATCCACTACAAGATTGTCGAAATACAGCTCGGTAGTCCTTCTGCTAGGCGTTGTGGCTGTAAAGGCAATATATCCGTTGGTTCCTGAGTACGACGACAAAGGTATTTCGTAGTTGTACCAGTCGTAATCGTCGCGAACATTGAAAGATGAGATTGGTGTAAATGTAGTGAAATCGCTTGGGTTCGACATCACACCAATGGTGAAGCGTGTGCCGGTGTCGGTGCCGAAGAGGCTGAATTTCACACGAAGGTCTGCGATATCCACATCGGAAAATTTCTGTATCGACATGCCGTTTGTAGAACCGTTTCTGTCGTAGAAATAGTATGCCATGTTGTTTGTGGAGGAGTGCCATTTGCGTGTCTGCGGGTATCCAGTGATGCTCGTCCAGCAGTCGCGGCGACGGTTTGCCAACATCGACGAGAAATTCTCTTCGAAAGGAACCATCTCGGGGTCGCAAGGAGTGGAGAACGAGAACCTGTACGACCATTGGCTGGTGTCGCCACCGCCGCAGTCGGTACGCACATAGGCATAGTAGGTGGTCCGTGGCTGCAGACCGGTAACATTAAATCTGGAGGAATTGCGGACAATGTCTGTAGCCTGTCCTCGTCCGGGAGTGAAGTTCTGTGATGTGGCAAATTCCATAATCCAGTTGCGGGCGGGCGACGACACTATGTCAATAGTTACTTGTCGGCTCTCCACATTAAGCACTGTCGGTATGGGACGGCGGCAGGGAGGAGGAGCTACGCATCTGGCGTGCAACGCAAAGCCGCTCATGGTAACTCCCACGTCGGAGGTGAACACTATCATAAGCGGACCTATTGTGGACGAACACGTCAGCGTGCCCGAACCGCTCACTCGCGCCAGCTGGGGCGCCGATGTGTTGTCACCGTCGTAAACCGTTATGTAGTCGTAGTTGGTTTCGGTGTTGTATGTTCCGGTTATCGACATAACGGAGTCGTTGCTCATGGGGTACAGTATCAACGTGCTGTTGTTCTGATCCGAATAGTCGTTGGTGGGACCGCCGTTGTCGTACACCATGGCGTCGCAGAGATAATAGGTCTGGGTGGAGGTGCGCGGCATTATAATGGAGCCTGGGGTAACACTTGCCGGCTGGTCGCACCAACGGCTCGAATCGTTGATGCCGCAGTGCGAACGCACATAAAATTCGTAGGTGGTGTCGGTGCTAAGTCCCGAAAACACAAAGAAAGTGTCGGTGATGCCGTTTATGCGCCTGCCATCCCTGTAAGGGCTGAACCCCCTCGGGCCATATACAACGTCCCACGAATCGGCTCGTGCCGGCCACGATGTCCACGCCACCTTTATGTCGTTGGGGTCGAAGGAAGTGAGAACTTCCACATCGGTGGGCGGTGGGCAGGTTACTATGTGTTCTATAACAATATCATCGATATAGGGATAGGAATAATACTGCGATCCGTAAACCGATGTCTTGAAAGCGATGAATCTTGCATCGCCACGGTAGTTGGCCAAGCTGTATGTGTATTCGTTCCAGATGCCGGAGTTGGTCATGTGAATCAGCTGCAGGGTGTCGAAAGTCTCAATATCCGACGAGTCGGTCATCACGCCAAAGGCAAGCTCGTGCATATAGCTTGTGCTGGAACGCAACGCCTTGAACGACACCTGTAATGTACGCAAAGGCAGTACGTTGGTGTCTATTGGAGGTGTCGCAATATAGCAGTACATCGGATTTGCAACATTACTGCGATATATATACATCTCTAGCGCGTTGGTACCCGACACGCTCTGCACGGAAGGATACGACGTACTATAGAGGTTGGCGGCTTTCCAACAGGGCAGTTTGCTGTAGATGGAGCCTGTGCCCATATTCTCGAAATTTTCGACAAACGGCACCGACTGAATCTTGCCACACGATGTGCGGAAAACGCAGGGCTGCGAAACCGATGTCTCACCGTTGGTGCAGTGTGATATCACATATACCTCGTAGGCGGTGGCGGGGGCAAGGCCGTTTATTGCCTGGAATGTGCCGGAGCATTGTACCCTTGTGCCGCTTCCCAGCGGAAATCCCGGATAGCCGTATTCCAACTCGAACGACTGTGCGTTGGTACTCGACCACGCTATAGCGGCCCCCGTGGAGCTAATGCCGGAAGCTGTAACATTCCTTGCCCTCGGACAGGACGGTATGTAATCCACGGTAATATCATCGATACATACTCCGTAAGAATATGTCCCTGTTCTGAAAGCAATGTATTTTCCATGTCCGTTGTACGAGGCTAGCGACTCTTCGAACAGAGTCCATGTGTACGAAGAGGAGCAGGTGCGGGTAACTATGGGCGTAAAAGTGCTGGGGTCGTCGGGGTTGGTCATCACACCCAACTGTATGTTATACGAAGAGGAGGTGGTATGCAGCCAGAACGACACCGACAAGTTCTGGATAGTGTCGGCAAACATTGGCAGCACCAGCAAAGAATAATAGTTCGTGCTACCGCTTGTATATCCGTAAAAATACATCGATTTGGAGCCCGAATGGCTATAGCTGGTGTAAACGTAAGGATACCACGAACTTGTTGAATAGTTTGTGTGCCTTGTCCAACAAGGGTCGATGGTGGTTGTAAGCGACGACCCCGATGTCCAGCTCTCAAAATCCTGAGTGTAGGGGAGGGTCATGGCGGCGCAGGCAGTGCGGAAAGTGAGAGGCACCCACACGCTGGTGTCGCCGTTGGGACATACGTTTTGTATCCAAACAGTGTAGTAGGTGTTAGGTTGCAGGCCGTAGATAGTGTAGAAAGTGTCGGTAACATAGTCGGCAAAGCCTGTACCGCGAGTAAAGCCCATCGGACCGTATTCGATGTTGGCTTCGCTTCCGCCGCCCCAGATTATATATCCCGATGTGTCCGAAGCGTTTAAAAGCGTTATGTTGTCGGGACGTGTGCACCAGCCTAATTCGAGCCGTACATTGGAAATGAAGGCGGCGTCTTCGCCGGTGTTGGTGCTGGCGTTTTTGCTGTAGTACCATTCGATGGTGTGTCGGCCGGGGGTGAGGGCGTAAACGACATCCGTTTCGGGTATGGTGCCGCCCTTTCCGGTGGAGAATTCAGGTATGGATATGCCGTCGACCGTCACATAAAGTAGGTCGTACGAAGCCTGCGACGATACCCGGTAGGTGAAACACAGGCTGCCGTCGGCGCCCTGCGGCACTAATACCGTGGACTGCATCGACGAGGTGGAGCTTGCCACATTGCGGTTGCCCGACTGGGCCACCCATTTCCCGTTCACTTGCGAGGCTGTCCAAGCGTAGGGGTTGGTGGAGGTGAAAGTAACGCTCCTGTTGGGCGAAATGGAGTCCAGATTGTTCTGTGCTTGAACTGCAAAAAAGGTGTTTAAAATGAGCATCGAGAGCAAACTCAACGCCATTTTTTTATTTTTGTATTTTGTCATCATCTTACAAAACATTGATTCATAATTATATACAACACCCTATACCCAAAAAAGGTATGGGAGATGCAAAGTAGCAAATTTACTATTTTTTTGGCAATTGAGCAAATTTTTTTGTCATAGCCGCAAAAAATAATGAAAAAAGGGTCCGAAAAACCACTCCTCAAAACCGCCCAAAAAATAAAATACTACCAAAACCGCCAAGCAAACAAATAAATTTCGTATCTTTGCAGTTTGGTGTGAAAAAGCCTGTATTCCGCAAAACCTTGGTTTATAGGTTGTTCAACCTTTTTTGATATAACTAAACGTATGTCCGCATTAAAAATAATAGTAGAAGGTGTGCTGATGGGCCTCGGTCTGTCGTGTGTCATAGGGCCTGCGTTGTTCGCCCTGATACAGACAAGCCTCACTTCGGGTTTCAAAGCCGGAGTGCGTTTTGCTTTGGGCATATCGTTGAGCGACATTGTGGTGGTGTCGCTGGTTACCTTCGGAGTTTCGCAATTTATGGACGACCCGCGGTCGAAGATGATTTTCTCCATTATCGGCGGCATTGTGATGATAATTTTCGGCGTTTTCACCTTTTTGCAGAAAGAGCCCCAGGCCAACGGCAAAGGCAAGATAGACAACCACACCCCTTCGCTCGGCATGTCGTACCTCAAAACCACGGGCAAGGGATTTCTGTTCAACATAGCAAATCCCGGCGTATGGCTCTATTGGGTGATGCCCGTGGGCGTGGCCACCACTCTGGAGCAGGTATCCATAGGCAGCACCACACTCTCTGCCCGCCAGACCAGCCTTATGTTCCTTGCCGCCATATTGGTCACGGTGCTCACTTGCGACATACTCAAATGTGCCATAGCCTACACGCTGAAAACCGTGCTACTGCCCAAAGTGATACATATCATAAACAAGATATTGGGAATAATACTTATTGCATTCGGCATTTACCTTGTGCTGAGCGTGTTTTTCCAGATAACTCCTAATTTGAATCTATGACCCAGCCAAAGAAAAAACGACTGCTCCTTGCCATAGCCATCATCGTGGCCATACTTGTGATAGACCAGGTGATAAAGATATTGGTGAAAACCCACATGCACATCGGCGAGAGCATTCCGGTGTTCGGGTCGTGGTTCCAGATACTTTTCATCGAAAACGAGGGGATGGCTTTCGGCATGCACTTCGGCGGCAGCTGGGGCAAGATACTGCTTTCGGTGTTTCGCCTTATTGCGTCGGTGGGCATAGCGTGGGGCATTGTGTATCTGATCAAGAAAAACGCACGCAAGTTCCTGCTGGTTAGCATGTCGCTGATTTTCGCCGGCGCCGTGGGCAACATTATCGACAGCTGTTTCTACGGACTTATTTTCAGCGAAAGCACCTTTGAGGTAGCCCAGATGTTCCCCGAAGAGGGCGGCTATGCGCCTTTCCTTTTCGGCAAAGTGGTGGACATGTTTTATTTCCCGATTATCGACACCACCCTGCCCGAATGGGTGCCCATCTGGGGCGGACAGCACTTCACCTTCTTCAACGCCATTTTCAACTTCGCCGACGCCGCCATCACCATCGGTATTTTCATGCTGATTATCGACCAACTTTTTGCATCGAAAAAAGAGAAAAAAGAGAAAGAAAAAGTCGAAAAAACAGTCTCCGAAACAACGGAACAGAGCGTTTGAAGCCGATTTATTCCACTCCTCAACTTTTTAATTATCAATAGATTAAAATAAACTCCGACTTGCGGGATTAAAAAAAATTTGCCCAATACAAAAAAAAGTTGTACCTTTGCAGTCGCAAAAAAAGGCTGGCGTCGTAGCTCAGTTGGTAGAGCAGAGGACTGAAAATCCTTGTGTCACTGGTTCAATTCCAGTCGATGCCACAAAGAAAAACCGAAAAGCATGCAAGAAATTGTGTGCTTTTTTTGTATAAACCCACAAAACTGAAAGTTATGAGTTTAGAAGAAAAAATCAACGCCGACATCAAAACGGCGATGCTCAACAAAGACCGCGGCACACTGGAGTCGCTGCGTGCCATCAAATCGGCCATCCTTCTGGAGAAGACCTCCAAAGCCGGCGGCGAGCTCAACGAAGCCGCCGAAACCGCCATGCTGCAACGACTGATAAAACAGCGCCGCGAAGCCGCCGACATATACAAACAGCAGAACCGCGACGACCTCTACGCCGCCGAGATGGAACAGGCCGCCGTTATCGAACGCTACCTGCCCGAACAGATGTCGGCCGAAGAGGTGGAAAAAGCCCTGCGCGAGATAATAGCCCAAACCGGCGCCTCGAGCATGAAAGACATGGGCAAGGTGATGGGCATGGCCACCAAACAGTTCGCCGGCAAAGCCGACAACAAAACCGTCTCCGAGATGGTGAAAAAAATGCTGTCGTAACCTTATGAAGATGGTTTCTGATTATGTAATCATGTTTACATGATAATTTACAAAACCAATCTGTAAAATCTGTGCAATCCGTGGTCAACAACAATTAGAATTCCCATGAAAATCACCGTCACACACGAGACCTCGCTGCTGGAGCTGCTGCAGGAGACCTTCCCCGACGCATCCACCAACAAACTGAAAAAGGTGATACGTTGCGGATGCATACGCCACAAAAACGCCGTGGTGAAGCACCCGGAGTTTCTGTTGCAGAAAGGCGATGCCATAGAATACACCAAATACGAGGCCAAACGCTCGTACCGCGAGCGCACCATGGCACCCATACTTTACGAGGACGGCACCATAGTGGCCTCGTTCAAACCTTCGGGCACACCGCTTACGGGCAAGAACGTAGGCGGGGTGCGCTCGCTCAACAATACCCTCAACTCCGACCTCTCGCACCTATACAAAAAAACCATAGCGGTAACGCCGGTGATGAACCTTCGCACCGACGAAAACGGCATCTGCGTGTTCTGCAAACGCGACGATCTGCGTCAGGCCCTGCGTCAGGTCTGCACCAAAGCAGTGAAACACTACCGCGTGTGGGTGTGCGGCGATTTCGAAAACAAAAAAGGCACGCTTAGGGCATGGGCGGAGCTCAACCAAAGGGGTTTTCTGCGCCAATGGCACGAAAGCGACGCCGAAGGACTGGTGGAATGCACAATGAAATACACCGTGATACGCAACGAGGAGGAGATAAGCCTGCTCGACGTGGAGATGGTGCAGATTTTCGAGAACCAACTGTGCATGCAGCTGATGCAGAGCGGACATCCTGTGCTCGGCGACAAAGCCAACACCCAGTACCGTGTGGACTACCCCTATCCCTATACATATAATTATAAGGTGGAGATACCCCATCCGGCCAACGGCAAAAAACTGACACTCGCCACAACACTGCCGACGCTTTTCATCGACGAAAAAAAGTGACAAAAACGACACAAAAAACGCTGCAAAAAAACTCAGAAAAGTCATTTTTTCAACAGATTGAAGTCAATTAAACAAAAAAATACAAAAATTTAAATATTTGACAGTCAGTATTTTGTGCTAATTGCGAAATAAAAAATCGAAAAAAACGTCGTCGTTACGAAAAAAAATAGTACCTTTGCAGTCCAAAAAAATTAAAAGTAAAATTTAAAAAACAACAAAACAATTATGGTAAAACAGTACGAAACCGTTTTCATTATGACTCCCGTTTTGTCTGATGAACAGATGAAGGAAACGGTAAAGAAATTTGAGAACATCCTGCTCGACAAAGGAGCTGAGATGGTTCATCAAGAGAGTTGGGGCCTCCGCAAACTGGAATATCCCATTGCCAAGAAAACCTCAGGATTTTATCATTTATTTGAATTCAAGGCTGAAGGTAGCGTTGTTAA
>DBXF01000086.1:66060-68772 GCA_002309295.1 Bacteroidales bacterium UBA1219
TCGATGGACAAACACGCCATTGCTTACAGCGAAAAGAGACGTAATTTGAAAAAAGAAAATAACGATAAACAAGAATAGGACTATGGCACAACAAGTTGATATTAAATATTTAACCCCTATTGCGGTTGATATTAAGAAGAAAAAATATTGTCGTTTCAAAAAGAGCGGCATCAAATACATCGATTATAAAGATGGTGAATTCTTAAAGAGATTCGTTAACGAACAAGGTAGAATTCTTCCCAGACGTTTGACCGGTACATCTTTAAAATATCAGAAGAAAGTTGCACAAGCAGTAAAACGCGCAAGACATCTTGCTTTACTTCCTTTTGTAACCGACAATTTAAAATCTAACAACTAAGGAGGGCTACCAATGGAAATCATATTGAAACAAGACGTTCAGAATTTAGGCTATGCTGACGATATCGTTAAAGTAAAAGACGGTTATGCCAGAAATTACCTTATTCCCCAAGGTTTAGCCATTATCGCAACTACTTCCAACAAGAAAATGTTGGCCGAAACGCTCAAACAGCGCGCTTTCAAAGCTGAGAAAATCAGAAAAGAAGCTGAAGAGCTGGCAGGCAAGATCGAAGGCCTCAACCTGAAGATCTACACCAAGGCTTCGGAAAAAGGCACTATCTTCGGTTCTATCAACACGATTGCTGTTGCCAACGCATTGAAAGAGCAACACAACATCGAGATCGACCGCAAGAAAGTGATGTTGAAAGAAAACCACATTAAAGAACTGGGCAATTACACTGCTCAAATCAACTTACACAAAGACTTCAGGGTTAACGTTAATTTGGAAATCTTAGCCGAATAAATGAAGACCTTTGATAGTATCTGATACAAAGATAAATAGGCAGAGCCTCTCTCCTATTTATCTTTGTTATTTTTTGCACAAACTATAACACCTCTAAAATCATGAAAAAAGCCATCGAATTTTGTTTAGTATATCGCGACATGTGGCAGTCATCGGGAAAGTATGTGCCGCGTGTTGACCAACTGAAAGAAATCGCCCCCGTGATTATCAACATGGGCTGCTTCAGCAGAGTTGAGACCAACGGTGGTGCCTCTGAACAGGTGAACTTGCTGTACGGCGAGAACCCGAACCACTCTGTTCGCGAATGGACAAAGCCCTTCAACGAAGCTGGCATCAAGACACAAATGCTGGAACGTGCACTGAACGCCCTGCGTATGTATCCCGTTCCTGCTGACGTGCGCCGTCTGATGTTCAAAGTGAAGAAAGCCCAAGGTGTGGATATCGCCCGTTCGTTCTGCGGACTGAACGACCACCGCAACTTGGAACTCTCTATCAAATACGCCAAGGAAGCTGGCATGATTTCTCAAGCCGCCCTCAGCATCACCCACTCGCCTGTACATACCGTTGAGTACTACATGGGCGTGGTTGACAAGTGCGTTGAGTACGGAGCCGACGAAATCGGTCTGAAAGACATGGCCGGTGTGGGCCGTCCCGCTACCCTCGGCAGACTGGTAAAATGCATCAAAGAGAAATATCCTCATATTAGAGTTCAGTATCACGGACATACAGGTCCCGGATTCTCAGTAGCTTCGATGCTGGAAGTTGCCAAGAATGGCGTTGACATTGTTGACGTGGCCATGGAACCTCTGTCATGGGGTATGGTTCATCCCGATGTGATCACCATCCGCGAAATGCTGTACGATGCAGGATTCGATGTTCCCGAAATCAACATGAAAGCCTACATGGAAGCCCGCTCGCTGACACAGAAGTTCATGGACGACTTCTTGGGCTTCTTCATCGACAAGAAAAACAAGATCATGACCTCTCTCTTAGTTGGTTGCGGTCTGCCCGGCGGTATGATGGGCTCGATGATGGCCGACCTGAAAGGTGTTCACAACGGCATCAACATGTTCCTGCGCAACAGCGGCAAGAAAGAACTCAGCGAAGACGAACTGCTGGTTCAACTTTTCGACGAGGTACAATATGTATGGCCGCGCGTAGGTAATCCTCCCTTGGTAACTCCTTTCAGCCAGTACGTTAAGAATATTGCCCTGATGAACATCATGCAGATGGCACAAGGCAAAGAGCGTTTCTCACAAATGGATAAGAACACTTGGGATATGATTTTGGGCAAGACCGGTAAACTGCCCGGCACCTTGGCTCCCGAAATCGTAGAACTGGCCAAGAAGAACGGTTACGAATTCTTCACCGGTGTTCCGCAAGACAACTATCCTGATGAACTGCCAATGTTCCGCCAGAAGATGGCCGACAACGGCTGGGATTGCGGTCCAGACGACGAAGAACTCTTCGAAATGGCTATGCACGAACGCCAGTATATGGATTACAAGTCGGGCGTTGCCAAGAAGAAATTCGAAGAAGAACTCGAAAAAGCCAAGAAAGCTTCTAATATTCAAGTGATTGTGAAAGAAGTGAAGGCTCCCGAGCTGCAGCAGCAAGAGATTGCCGACAAGGTATTGGCACAGAACCCCAACGCTAAGCCTGTGGTTGCCTCTGTTGACGGTACCGTCATTTGGGAACTGGCAGTTGACGAAGCATCAACACCCAAGCCTATTGGCACCTCCTTCAAAGAAGGCGATGTGGTTTGCTGGGTATCGGCTTACTTCGGCAACGAAGAAATCAAAGCCCTTTATGATGGCAAGCTGGTAGCTGTAGTCGCCAAGCAAGGCGCCAAAGTGAAGAAAGGCGATTTGATTGCCTTCATCGGATAAACA
>DBXF01000023.1 GCA_002309295.1 Bacteroidales bacterium UBA1219
GCCTTGCGCTCCCATTGCGTAGCACCAAGGTGCTCGTTGTTGAGATAGGTGAGGTCGGTTATCACCTGCTCGCCCTGCAAAAGAGCGTTCAAAAAACTGATAAGCAAGTCCTTATTCGGCTCAGACCCGAACAAATGCTTGAAACCGAAGTCGGTGTATGGCAGAATATAACGTGCTTCCATCGTTCCGAAAATTTTTGCAAAGATACGACTTTTTTCCGTTTTGGCAAAATGTTTCTTGGAAATAACAAGAAAAAGGAAGAAAAAATGTAAGGAACTTTAAATTACCAAAAAAGCGGTGAAATCACTCACCGCTTTTTTTATGTTTATACTCAGTCTGCACAATATTCCACAAAACGCCTATTCCCACGTTGATAGTGTTGCCATAGTACATCGGCGACTGATAAATATCTCCATTATCTTCTGTATAAAAACCGACAATGGATTTCTTATGCACCTGCGTAAATCCAATAGAGGCAAAAATGGACAGGCTGCGAGTAATATCTTTGTCCAATTCTAGAAACATACCCGATTTTCTTCCCCACGATATGTGAGAAATATCTTCGGGTATTCTATAATGATGACAGACAACTCTGTATGGAACAAACCTTGCACCAAGGTAAAAACCGAAACCAGACACACGAAACAGCCTAACGGAAAAAGACATAGGAATAGCCACATCTTTGGCAGTTACTCCATTATGCTTATCCTCTATCCACGAGTAGGCCGCTCCTGCTTCCAAGCGGCACATTCCGAACTCCACTCCACCCAACGCACTGGCCGACAGGCCACTATAGTCCTTGTTGTTGGAATGAGCACCTCTAATCGATTGAAACGAAGTGTATTGCAGTTTCTCCGAAGGCAGTATGTCGCAAGCACCACCTACCTTAAGATACACCTTCACGCTGTCCGTCCACGAAGATTGACAAACGGCAGCTTGGCAATAGCACACCACAATAATCACACCTAACAGCTTTGTAATCTTGTTCATAACACAACTGTTTTTTCGTTCTGCAAAGTTACGACTATTTTTCGAGAAAACAAAATATTTTGCCGGTGGCAGAAACTCTTTTTGTATGCTAATCCAAAAATCTACAGTGCTTTACATACACAAAAAAAAGACAGAAACCCTTGCGGATTTCTGTCTTTTAGTCTTATATACCTAAAACAATTAAAGCTGTCGGGCGTTTTACTTCCTTCTTTCTTTAATACGAGCTTTTTTACCTGTAAGGTTACGGAGGTAGAAGATGCGTGCTCTGCGCACCACGCCGTGTTTGTTGACATCGATTTGTTCGATGAACGGGGAGGCGAAGGGGAAAATTCTTTCCACACCTACACCGCTGGCAATCTTACGAACAGTAAAGGTCTTGGTGCATCCTGTACCGGCGAGCTGCAGAACAACTCCCTGGAACTGCTGGATACGTTCTTTGTTTCCTTCACGGATTTTATAGTGGACAGTGATGGTATCGCCGGCCTTGAACTCGGGGAACGCCTTGCGTTCTACCTGGTCTTCAACAAATTGCAGTAATTCTGTTTTTCCCATGACTTAAAGTGTTTGAAAAGTTCTACTTAGTGTTTATTTACTTTTTCACCATCTTTACAACGGCGGTGAAAGCTTCGGGGTGGTTCATGGCCAAGTCGGCGAGAACCTTGCGGTTCAGACCCACGTTGGCTTTGTGCACATGGCCCATAAATACCGAGTACGACACACCGTTGAGGCGGCAACCGGCGTTGATACGGTTGATCCACAGCGAGCGGAACTCTCTTTTCTTGCATTTTCTGTCACGATATGCGTATTGCTGGCCTTTTTCCCATTTGTTTTTGGCTACTGTCCAAACGTTTTTACCTCTGCCCCAATATCCTTTGGTGCGGTTGAGGATTTTTTTCCTGCGTGCTCTTGAAGCAACTGCGTTTACTGATCTTGGCATAATTTTTAATTGTTTTTCGTTCCGGCGACCTGCCACAGGCAGATACTTGTTTTCTCTATTTTTTTAATTCGGCGCGGAACAATGGTTAATAACTCCTGTTTGTTTCACAAGGAAAACGGATTTCCTTATGCTAAAAGCATTTCTTTCACGCGTTTTTCGTCGTCGCGGCTTACCAGGTCGGTGTGTGTAAGGTTACGTTTCTGGCAAGTCTCTTTCTTAGTCAGAATGTGGCTGTGATAGGCATGCTTCCGTTTGATCTTACCGGTGCCGGTGAGAGCGAATCTCTTTTTGGCAGCGGATTTGGTTTTCAATTTTGGCATTGTCTTTACTGTTTTTAATGGTTAATAACTACTTATGTTTTTGATATATAAGATTTCTTTTTTATTGTTTCTTGGGCGAAATCACCATCAGCATACGTTTGCCTTCCATCTGCGGCATTTTTTCGGGCTTGCCGTATTCCAGCAGCGCCTCGGCGAACTTGAGCAGTATCTTCTCGCCCTGCTCCTTGTATATGATGGTACGTCCTTTGAAATACACGTCAACTTTCACCTTAGAGCCTTCCTTGAGGAATTTTATCGCGTGGTTGAGCTTGAAATTGAAGTCGTGGTCGTCGGTTTGCGGTCCCAGACGGATTTCTTTCACCACCACTTTCTGCGAATTGGCTTTCTGGTCTTTCTGTTTTTTCTTCAGCTCGTACAAAAACTTCTGATAATCAACGATTTTACACACGGGAGGCTGGGCGTTGGGCGAAATCTCCACAAGGTCGAGGCCACGGTCGTAGGCCATTGCCAGAGCCTCTTTGATGTTGTAAATCTTGTTTTCTACGTCCTCACCAACGACACGCACTACGGGTTCGTTGATAAACTCGTTGATCCGATGCTGGGCTTCCTTCTTTACAGGACCACGGCCTCTTATCGGTTTCCTAGGTTTGTTGGGTATTGCTATAACTTGGTTCTCCTATTTTTAGTTAATACTTTGATTTATTTATTTTTCCAATAATGATTTGATTTCGTTGTTGATGGTTTCGGCGAAAGCCTCCACTGTCATGCTGCCGAGGTCGCCAACGCCGTGGCGGCGCACCGAGACGGTACCTTCGCTCACCTCTTTCTCGCCCACGATGAGCATGAAGGGGGTCTTTTTCAGTTCGGCGTCGCGAATCTTGCGGCCTATCTTCTCGCTGCGCAGGTCGATGGAGCCGCGGAGGTCCATGCTGTCGAGTTTGTTGAGCAGCTCCTGTGCCTTGTCCTCGAATTTCTCGCTCACGGGCAGTATCACAAACTGTTCGGGGGTGAGCCACAGCGGGAATTTTCCGCCGGTGTGTTCGATAAGCACGGCCACGAAACGTTCCATCGAGCCGAAAGGCGCACGGTGTATCATCACCGGACGGTGTTTCTGGTTGTCGCTACCTATGTATTCCAGGCCGAAACGCTCGGGCAGGTTGTAGTCCACCTGTATGGTGCCCAGCTGCCAGCGGCGGCCTATGGCGTCCTTCACCATAAAGTCGAGTTTGGGGCCGTAGAAAGCGGCTTCGCCGTATTCCACCTTGGCGGGAAGGTTCTTCTCCTTGCAGGCTTCGATGATGGACTGCTCGGCTTTGGCCCAGTTCTCGTCGGTGCCCACGTATTTGGTCTTGTTGTCGGGGTCGCGGAGCGAAATCTGCGCCTCGAAATTCTCGAAACTCAGGGCTTTGAAGATTATCTCGATAATCTCCATCACACGGATGAACTCCTGTTTCACCTGATCGGGACGGCAGAAGATATGGGCGTCGTCCTGCGTGAAGGAACGCACACGTGTAAGTCCGTGCAGCTCGCCACTCTGCTCGTAGCGATACACAGTACCGAATTCGGCGAAACGCAACGGCAGCTCTTTGTACGAGCGGGGACTTTCTTTATACACCATGCAGTGGTGCGGGCAGTTCATCGGTTTGAGCAGGTATTCCTCGCCCTCTTCGGGGGTGGTGATGGGACGGAAGCTGTCGGCTCCGTAGTGATCCCAGTGGCCGGAGGTTACATACAGCTGTTTGCCGCCAATGTGCGGTGTTATAACCTGCTGATAGCCATACTGTTTCTGTATCTTGGTAAGGAAGTTCTGCAAACGCAGGCGCAGCTCGGTGCCTTTGGGCAGCCAGATAGGCAGACCTTTTCCCACCATCTCGCTGAACATAAAGAGTTCCAGCTCTTTGCCCAGTTTGCGGTGGTCGCGTTTCTTAGCCTCCTCGAGCAGGGCGAGGTACTCGTCGAGTTCCTTCTTTTTGGGGAAGGAGACGGCATAGATACGGGTGAGCTGTTTGCGTTTTCCGTCGCCGCGCCAATAAGCACCAGCCAAGTTTATGATTTTCAGGGCTTTGATGGGGCTAAAATCGACCAAGTGGGGTCCGCGGCACAGGTCGGTGAATTTGCCCGACTCGTAGAACGATATAGTGCCGTCCTCCAGCTCGCTGATAAGCTCCAGCTTGTATTCGTCGCCCTTTTTGCCGAAGAAGTCGAGGGCTTCGGCTTTGGACACCTCGCGGCGCACCACGGGGATTTTTGCCGACACGAGTTCGGCTATTTTCTTCTCTATCTTGGCGAAATCGTCGGAAGAGACGGTCTGTTCGCCGAAGTCGATGTCGTAGTAGAAACCTGTCTCGATGGCAGGACCGATGCCGAATTTGGCGCCGGGGTAAAGTTCTTCGATGGCGGAAGCCAGAAGGTGTGCCGAGGTATGCCAGAACACCTCTTTGCCCTCTTCGTCGTTCCATGTAAGCAGCTGAACGGTAGCATCTTGACTAATAGGGCGGTACAGTTCCACAACTTTGCCGTTAACCTTGGCGGCAAGCACGTTGCGGGCCAGACCCTCGCTGATGCTTTTTGCTATGTCCAGCGGAGTAATTCCTTGTTCGTATTGACGGACCGAACCGTCGGGTAATGTGATATTCACCATTATATTTTTATGCTCTTTGGCTTATACAATATACTAACTTTGTGATATTCAGTAAATTGTAATATATTCCACTGAAAATCACCGGACTGCAAAGATAATATTTTTTTTTCAATTGGCAAAATTTTTTTTGTGGTGGGGGGGGTCAGTTGCCGGTTGCCAGTTGCCGGTTGTCAGTTGCCGGTTGCTAGTGGTTTCTTGTAAAACAGTGGTTTCGACAAGCTCAACCACCAACCTTCAACTTTCAACTTTCAACTTTCAACTATTAATTGTACATTCCTAATTACTCATTCCTAATTCCTAATTATCAAGAGAGGCACTGGTTTTCCTGGCTGGCGTCTTCGATGACCTGTTCGTATTCGGCGGGGGTGAGGTCGTTGTAGAAGAAGAACACCGGGTTTACGCGTTTGCCGTTTTGGAACACCTCGTAGTGCAGGTGCGGAGCCTGCGACAGTCCTGTGCTTCCCACATGTCCCACAAGCTCGCCGCGTTTTATCTTGCGTCCCTCGACGGCTTTTACGTCGCTCATGTGGCCGTAGAGGGTCTTGAAACCGTTGCCGTGGTTGATGACGCACACAATGCCGTAGCCCGAATATCCTTCGCCACGTCCGGCCACTTCCACCACACCGTCGCCGGTGGCATAAATGGGGGTGCCTTTTTTTGCGGCCATGTCGATGCCGGTGTGCATACGCGAATGGTGCAGGATGGGGTGATACCTCATGCCGAAGCCCGAAACTATATGGAAAGCGTTTTTGCGCATGGGCAGTATGGCGGGCATGGAGGCCATATATGCGGCTTTGTTCTTGGCTAATTTATACACTTCGTCGAACGAGAGCGACTGTATGTACATGCGTTTGGTAAGTTCGTCGAGTCGCTGGTGGGTGTTGGTTATCTCCTCGGTGTTGTCGTAGCCTTGCAGGTCTTTGTAGCGTTCCACGCCTCCGATGCCGGAGTTGCGCACGGAAGGGGAGATGGGCTCGGCCTCGAAGATGGTGCGGTAGATGTTGTCGTCGCGGTTTTCGAGGTCGGCGAGTTCCTCGGAGATAAGGTCCATACGTTTGTTGATGTCGTTGAGCTGACGTTTGTACTGGGCGTTTTCGCGTTTCAGACGTTTCTCCTTGGGGGAGTCTATCAGGCTATAGCCCAGAAAAGTGAAAATGACGGCAAGCACCACTCCCAACGCCACCGAGAAGGACACCATCTTGAGACGGTCCTTGATGCTCACCTTCACCTTTTCGAAAGTGAGGGTGTGTGGGTTGAACTTGTAGTTGTGCTTCTTCTTTGCCATTATTTTTGTTTTTATGCGCCTGCTCGCCTGCGGCTCGCGAGATCTTGTAAATCTTGTAGATTTTTTTTCTGCTCGCCTACGGCTCGCGGAGTTCTATAAATCTCTTTCTTTATTCTCCTTTTCGCCTTCGGCGAAAGAATTGCGCAGCAATCGTGAACACCTTTTTTTTTCAGTCTTGTGAACAAATCTTTCAAATCTTGTAAATTACTTTTCGCCATTGGCGAAAAATTGTTTAGATTTATTAGATTTCTGCCCGAAGGGCAAGGAGTATAAAAATAACGACGGACCCCGTTTTTTATTGTTTGGTGAGTTGAAAAAAAGTGTGGGTTATTTGTCAAACTCCTGATATTCGAGGTTTTTCGGGGTGCCGTTGTCGATGTCGAAGCGCACGAGGGTGGCTTTTTGGTGGAACCCCTGATGTCCGCAGGCGCCGGGGTTGATGTGCAGGANNCAGCGCCCCATCCACTTGGGACTCTCATTTCCGCACGAAGTGCAGAACCAAACCGATTTCTGTTTCGCCATACCGCAAAGATAGTCAAAAATGCGGAATGTCTTACCGCAACTGACCTATGTGCGGCGCTCTAAGTTGAAGACCTCCATGTCGGAGACGGCGCCACCGGCGATGCGGAAGCGCAGCGCGGTGCGGACGATGTGCCAGCCCTGGATGCCGGCGGCGCCGGGGTTGATGCAGAGCATGTCGTAGTGGCTGTCGTGGATGACTTTGAGGATGTGGGAATGTCCGCAGACGAAGATTTGGGGACGGAGGGATTCAATCAGGCGGCGTGCACGGGGGTCGTAGCGGCCGGGGTAGCCGCCGATGTGTGTCATCAGCACTTTGGCGCCTGCGCAGTTGAAGAGTTGGTTTTGGGAAATTTGGTAGCGCAGGTCGTAGCCGTCGCAGTTGCCAAACACAGCCGTCACGGGTTTGAAATCCTGCAATTTGTTGTATGTCTCGAGGTTGCCTATGTCGCCGGCATGCCAAAGCTCATCGCAGTCCTCGAAAAAAGTATATACCTGTTCCGGTATAAAGCAGTGTGTGTCAGATAGTACGCCGATTTTTTTCATGATGAATGTGTGTTTAATCAGTACTGCAAAAATACGAAAAATAAATGAAAGGTGTTTTGTGGCCCTCTCCGAAAGCTTGTGGTTATGAAAAATCGTCGATACATATAATAAAAGGGACAAAAATCCGTTTTTTTATTTTTATACCAAGACACACATCGATGAACGCAAAAAAGACATTGCCGTATCTGCTAGTTACCTGTGCCGTAGGCATGTGGGGAGTGTCGTTTGTGCTCACCAAGGCCATTTTCGGCTCCGACCCCAACTACACGGCTTCCATAATTCTTATTTTCCGTCTGCTGTTTTCGGTGGTGCTGTTCGTGCCTATCCTGTTCATTACCAAAAAGGTGCGTCGTGTTCAGAAAGGCGACCTTAAATATTTTCTCGCTTTGGCGCTGATGGAGCCTTTTTTGTATTTCCTTTGCGAAAACACCGGCCTGATGTATATCTCCAGCGGTTTGGCATCGATGATAATTGGACTGATTCCGGTGTTTGTGCCGTTCGGGATGCTTATTGTTTATAAGGAACGGATTTCGGCCATGAACATTGTCGGCGGACTGGTGTCGCTGATAGGCATTGCCATTATGATAATGGGTAGCGGGGCAAATTTCGAAAGTGAGTTGCGCGGCTTGTTGCTGATGTTCACGGCGGTGCTTATAACGGTGTTTTACTCGCTGATACTGCGTAAGATAGTGGACAAATACCCTCCCGTTACCATCACCGTTTACCAAAATATAATTGGCATTTTCTATTTTTTGCCGATGATTCTTTTTTTCGACATGGGCAATATGCAGAGCATACATTTCACCGCCGAGGCCCTTGTGTATATGGCCGTTCTGGGTATCGGCTGTTCCACGCTTTCGTACGTGTTTTTCTATTACGGCATACGCCGGATGGGGGCGTCGAGCGTGTTTGTGTTCAGCAACGCCACCCCTGTGTTCACGATGATTTTCGCCTGTGCCATCGGGCAGGAAAATCTCACCCTGCTGAAAGTGCTCGGGATGGCGGTCGCGCTGACGGGTGTTACCATAGCCCAAATGAAAAAGCGGGGGGCATTACAATAAAAAAATACTTTTCTACGTTATCCATGAATATGAACAGAAACATAATAGTAATATTTTTTTCGGCAGTGCTTATCTGCCTGTCGTGCAATAAGTTCGAAGGCGACCAGACTGTGCCGGCCTTCCTTTCGGTGGATGGCATCGATGTGGCCAACGACCCGAGCTACTCTTTGTCGAACTATTCGGGATGTTTCACATCCAACATCGACGCGGTGCAGATTACCGTCAGCAACTCGAAGGAGAATCACGTGCTTGGCGTTTTCACCCTGCCATGCCGTGTGCCTGTGTTGCGCAACGGCAAATACAACATAAAGCTGAAACCTGTGATTAAATACAACGGCATTGCCGCCACACGCAACAGCTATCCTTTTTATCGCGACATAGAGATAAAGGACCAGACTCTGGAGCTCGACAAATGTCTCGAACTCGGCAACCGCACCACCCATTACGAAAGCGGCTATCTTAACAAAGTGTGGGAGGAATATTTCGAACCCGAGATTCCCACCCTCTCGTTGCCCGACACCATAGTGCACCGTGTTTCGTCCGCTGACACCGTGCGCAGCGACCGCGGCTGCGGGGCCATATACTTAGCTCCCGACCAGTCGGCTGCTACATTCATCTCCAACGAGGAATTCACCGTTAACAACAACAGCACCCTGTTTCTGGAACTCGACTACTGGACCAACGTGCCGCTGAGTGTGGGACTGTGCAGTCGCACCAGCCTCAACAGCAAATACGAGACCTACTACGCCATACAGCTTTTCCCCAATTTTGACAAAGGGTGGAACAAGATTTACATACATCTCGGCAAGCTGTGGAGTCAGTACAATTACTACAAACAGTTCCATATCGCTTTCCAAGCCTTGAACAGCAACGGCATCGAAGGTAAGGTGTATATCGACAACATCAAACTTACCGCATATAAAGACGTTAACTAGTGATGAACAAAAAAGTGCAGATATCCAAGTATGTTATTGCCGATTTTATCGGAACGGCACTGGCATGGGCGGCCTTTTTCCTTTTCCGCAAGACGGTGGTGGAAAATGTGCCCTGCTCGGAGCTTGGCAATGCGCTGCACGACAGCAAGTTATGGCTAGGGCTGTTGCTGATGCCGCTTTCGTGGATAGCACTTTACGCCATACAGGGAACTTACCGCAACGTCTTCCGCAAATCGCGTCTCAACGAGCTGAAACAGACGCTGTTGGCTACGCTCATCGGCTCGGTGGTGATTTTCTTCGTGCTGCTGCTTGACGACCGTATCACCTCGTACAAATACTACTACCTGCTGTTTCTGGTGCTGTTCGGACTGCAGTTTTTCTTCACCTATTTCCCGCGACTGGTCATCACCACACGCAACGTGCACAGCATACACTCGCGCAAGATTGGTTTCAACACCCTGCTGATAGGCAACGGCGAGAAGGCTTGGAAAATTTTCCAAGAGGTTGAAAATCAGGAGATTTCGGCAGGAAACTTTTTCAAAGGCTACATCACGATGAACGAAAGCTCCGACCAGCAGCTGGCAGAAGCTTTGCCCTGTCTGGGCAGCATGGACAACGTGGGGCAGGTTATTGACGACAACGCCATCGAAGAGGTGATTATCGCCGTGGAGAAATGCGAGCGGTCGATGCTCTCAACCATCATTAACCTACTTTCCGCCAAGGAGGTGCTGATAAAAATCACCCCCGAGATACGCGACATCATCTTCGGCTCGGTGAAGATTACATCCATTTTCCATTCGCCGCTTATCGTTATCGACACCCGACTGATGAAGGAGTGGCAGTATAGCGTTAAACGTATTATGGATGTGGTGATTGCGTCGCTGGCGATGCTGCTGCTTTCGCCGGTGTATCTGGTTACAGCCATCATTGTTAAGACCACTTCGAAAGGCAGTGTGTTCTACTCGCAGGAGCGTATCGGCCTCAACGGCAAGCCGTTTAAGATGCACAAGTTCCGTTCGATGTACACCGACGCCGAGAAGAGCGGCCCGATGCTTTCGAGCGACAACGACCCGCGTATCACGCCTTTCGGACGTTTTATGCGCAAGGTGCGATTGGACGAGATTCCTCAGTTCTACAATGTGCTGAAAGGCACTATGTCGCTGGTGGGACCGCGTCCCGAACGCCAGTACTACATAGACCAGATTGTGCAACGGGCCCCGGAATATCTGCTTCTGCACAAGGTGAAACCCGGTATCACGTCGTGGGGACAGGTGAAATACGGCTACGCCGAGAATGTGGACCAGATGGTGGAACGTATGCGCTACGACCTGCTTTACCTCGAGAATATGTCCATCACCACCGACATCAAAATTCTGCTCTATACCGCGATAATAATAGTGCAGGGGAGAGGTAAATAATTGGTAATTAGTAGTTAGTAATTAGTAATTGGTAATTGACAATGTACAATTAACAATTCAACATCTTCACTTAATCTCGGTTTCCACTACTTTTTTTGACCAGAGGCGGAGGAATTTGGCTACGCGTTTGGGGTTGTAGCCTTTGCCTTCTTCCAGCGATTCCGACTCCTGTATGTGGATGGGCGTGCCTTCGCTGTTGAGAACCACAAACACGGGGTAGCCGAAGCGTCCGGGGTTGCCCAGAAAACGCATGGCTTCGAGGTTTTTGTTGGCTTTGGAGTAGTTGACATGGATATATACGTAGTTCTCAGCCATTAGCGGGGCGACAAGGCTGTCCGTTGTGGCGAACTGCGCGAACCTGATGCACCACGGACACCAGTTGCCTCCCACCTGACACATCACATAGCGGTTGCTTGCTTTTGCCTCGGCCACGGCGGCACGAATCTGCTCCATGGCGTCGATGGTTTCGTCGTAGGGTTTCTGCTGGGCCGTAGCGGCAGTAGCGCTGGCGAAAAGGATTGCTATAATCAGGATAACTTTTTTCATGGGTTTGAAGATGTCGTTTTACTTTTTGTTGTCGGTTTTCCGGTTGCAAAATTACAACTTTTTGCAGTTTTTTCCAAATGATGGGTGCAACTTTCTACAACCGCCGGATCTGTTCGCATTGAGGGATAGGGCAGGGACAAAACTTCGTCAGGGGTTACATGAAAAGGATGTGATTGTTTTATTTCTGGTTTTTTTGCGACCGTCGGCACAATAAAAAACATTCAAAAGTGTTTTAATTCAAAAATTAGCAATGGACACCGATTTCCTCAACACCACGCCCGAACTTGTCGTCACCTCCGACGGCTCGCACTCGCTACGCTTTCCCGCTGTCGGCGAGGGCTACCATTCGGTGCATGGAGCTATGAGCGAGGCGGTGCACGTCTATATCGCCCCCTGTTTCGAGTCTCAGGCCAAGGCCAATCCGATGGTCGAGGTGCTGGAGGTGGGCTTCGGTACGGGACTAAACGCTTTTCTTACCCTTTGTAAGTCGATGGAATACGGTATTGCCGTGAATTACATCGCTATCGAGGCATACCCGCTGGAAGAAAAGATTTGGAGCCGCCTGAACTACCCCGAGGTTTATAAAAAGCTGTATGGCAACGACTTGGGGCTGGACTTGGAAACCATTTTCCAAAACCTTCACACGGCCGAGTGGGGCAGGGAGGTGGAGATAAGGCCGAATTTCCGTCTCACCAAAATCCGTGGCATGGTGCAGGAGATAGCGTTGCCGGCAAACACCTTCCACTGTGTGTTTTACGACGCTTTCGCCCCGCAGTACCAGCCGGAGCTGTGGACTGCCGACCTCTTTGCCCGTATCGCTGCCGCCATGCACGACGAGGCGTCGCTCACCACCTACTGCTGCAAAGGCGACGTAAAACGCGCTCTCAAAGCCAACGGCCTGAAAATAACCAAATTACCCGGCTTCGCCAACAAACGAGAAATGCTGATGGCAGTTAAGAATTGAAAATTGATAGTTGAAAGTTGAAATTATCCTTGCCCTTCGGGCATTTGGAATTTTCCTTGCCACACGAATGTGGCAGAAATCTTGTAAATCTCAATAATTTTTTTTCGCCTTTGGCGAAATTAATTTACAAGATTCCCCTAATTTCGCTAGCCGTAGGCTAGCAGGAAAACAATCTACAATATCTACAAGATCTCGCGAGTGAAACGAGCAGGAGAATTCCTAATTCCGGAATCCGAAATTCGAACTATCTCACTATCAGCACACTGCCGTTCTGTTCGCAGCTGCTTTCGGGTAGCGACTTGGTTGTATAGTTGATGTGATAGACGTATGCCGCGGCGGGACACGGGATTCCGTTGTACGTGCCGTCCCAGCATTCGTCGGGGTCGGAGGAGTGGTACACCCGCTGTCCGACTCTGTTGTATATATCTATCTCGTAGGTGTTTATGTTGTGGTGTCCCACTTTCATGACTTTGTTCTCGTTGGCGTCGGGGGTGAACACGCTGGGCACCCACACTTCGCCTTTTAGTATGGGGTAGGTGTTTTGCAAAGTGTCGGCGCAGTTGCTTTCGTTGCGCACTATAAGCCTTACGTGCAGCGAGTCGCTTTCGAAGTGCGGGGTGTAGTACACAAACCGGCTGTTAAGTATTTCTTTGTCGTCGAATCTGTCTGGGATTTCGTGGAAAGTCCATTGGCGGTCGAAGACATATCCCAACGAGTAGTCGGAGTATTTTATCTGCATATTTTTTGCCGAAATCACCTTGGGCGACATCCGGTACGACGCTTGGATAAACGTCTGGGTGTCCACCAAGATGGTGGCTATGGCCTTGCAGGGGAACGTTCGTG
Organism: Bacteroidales bacterium UBA1219; assembly: GCA_002309295.1. GTDB lineage: Bacteria > Bacteroidota > Bacteroidia > Bacteroidales > P3 > UBA1219. Next base: position 12,967 of record DBXF01000023.1, read on the forward strand.
GGAAGGTGTCCACCTCAACGGTGTATATCGTAGGCACTCTGCGCGGCACAACAAAGAAAGTGTCGTGCTGGTGGCTGGCAAGGGTGCTGTCGTAGGGATTCGATGTCCAGTTGATGTCGTTGCCGTTGGTAATCAGCGTCAGGGTGCCTATTCCCACTTTACAGTGGATGTTCTCGCCAATAATCTGTATTTCTGGTGGTTTACGCACTTTCAGGTGCAATTCCACCGTGGTGTCGCAGGCAGTGTCGCTGGGGAATATCCTATGGTAGATGCCGGTGGTGTTAAGTCTTTCGGTGCCAAACATATAGCCGCTGTCTTCGCATACACTTGCGTTGATGACGTGCAGCACTCCGGGAAAGAAGTGTATTGTATCCACGATGGTGTCGTAGCATCCTATGTCGGTCCTTCCGGCGATGAGCGTCACCACATACGGCCCGAAGCCCTGGTAGTAGTGTGTTTGGGGATTCTCGTCGGAGGAATAGGTGCTGTCGCCGAAATCCCATTCAAAGAAATCGCAGTCGTGGGCAATGTTGGTCTGGGCGTAGTTCGACGAGTAGCTGGTGTTCATCACGTCGAAGCGCGGGGTGCAGCTCAGCGAGTCGGTGGTGTAGAGGAATCCCGCGTGTATGTACTTGCGTTCCACAAGGTCGGGCGAGGCCACCACCGCTTTGGTGAATCTGCACAGCGAGTCGCCAAGGAATATGTCGCAGTAGTAAAGCTTTCTGTCGAGCGGCACCATAATGGCTTGGTCGGTGGAGGAGAACGAGGTGTCGTGGGGGGTGTACCAATGGTAGCGGAACCCCGGCGGTGCGGTGAACAGAGCCATGTCGGTGGCTATGTCGGGGCCGCACACCTCCACCTTTATGTCCGACTTGTAGCATCGCAGGTTGAAATATCCGTATCCGAAGTGGTCGTCGGCCCCCTGTCCGCAGGCGAAGGTGGTGAGCCGCACGGTAAGCGTCTGTCTGTGGTAACGAGCCAGATTTATGCCGGCTCTCGTCCAGTCGCGCCAGTAGGTGCTGCTGTCGATGCCGAAAAGCCACGAGGTGTCGGCCAACAGTGCGTTGCCCGAAAAATCGTAGTTCAGGCAGATGGAGTCGGTAACCATACCGTAACGGTCCAGAATCTCCAATGTGAAACGTGGCTTGCGGTCTGGACTGTGCCCCGAGGGATTTTGCAGCACACAGGCGTATTGCGCTATCAGCAGGTCGGCCACGCTGGTGTCCACATGTATCTTGTACCCTATACTCTGGCAGATACGTTTGCCGTAAACGCATCCCAGTCTCACCGACGAACATTCGTTCGGAGGCACCGTGCGCAGCCTGTTCCCCGTACGGTAGTCTGTCTCGTTAGGGTCGGTATGTACTGTGTGCCGACTGCCGTGCATGCCGGTCAGCGAATCGCCGTGATGGCTCGGCCCGTAGTTTATCACGCCCGTGTCGGCGTACGGCCCTTCGTAGTAGTCTCCGTACGACATAAAAAACTCGTACTGGCCGTAGGTGCAGATGACATTTGGGCTTTTGATGTCGTCGAATTCGAGGCACAGGTTCTGCTCGTCGCGGTAACGCATCCTCAGCACCTCGCTGTAGGGCGTGGTGTCGTAGCTGCCACAGATGCCCCGCACATAGAAATCGTAGATGTTGTCGTCCAGAAGTCCGCAAACCGTTACGGTGTCGGTGTTGCATGCCACCGTGGTGCCGTGTCCGTGCGGAAAGCCCGTGGGACCGTATTCCAACTCCCATCGCGTGCAGCGGGGCAGGTTGTAGTCGTCCCACGACAATTTCACGCAGCCGTTAGGCAAAGTCCTCCGCGACAAAGCCTGAGGCGGATAGCAGGTAACGGGTTTTATGCAGATGTTGTCGACGGCTGGCGGGTATTCCCTGATGTCGGTTAATTGAGGCCGGACGTAACAAAATACAAGGTAGTAGTTGCCAGTCCTCGGCACTTGTAAGTGAGCGTTGACAAAACGTTTCCATGTGGTGCTGCTGCCGAATTCGCTGTTCTCATCGATGGATATGGCGCCTCTGGGCAGAGTGCGGTTCGAAAGGCCTCTCAAGAGTGTGTCGGCAGCGAATGTGGTGCCGTCGGGGATAAGAAAAACCCGAAAATAGCAAGTGGTGGCGGGAACGTTCCAAGTGTCGGGCAGGTAACGCCAGTCGAAACTCATGTCGTAAAGCCCTGCGGGGATGTGTATGCGGCGGTAGGCGTACGACACGCAGGGATTCCAGTGGGCGTAATTGTTCGCTCCGTAGTTTGTGGATATATATAAAGAATGGAGTCCCCCGCTCCTTACGGCGGTGTCGATACACCATGCGTTCATCCTCACGTTGGCGAAACGCCACTGCGCGCGTTCCGTGGAGTCCTCGAAATCGCAGCAGTAGGGGAGGGTGTCCACTATTGTCTGGGCACGAGTCCACAAAGGCATGAGGCACAGTAGCACCAGTGCCGCCGCCGACACCCAATGCCTTGCCTTTTCCTTTGTCGATGCCTGTTTCTTCATAACTCCATTGCTGAAATTTGAGCAAAAACGTATTTAGGTTTTGCAACTGCAAAGATACGATTTTTTTTTGTTTTTGGTGAACAGTGAACTGTGAAGGCGTTAAAATGTTAAGTTGTGAAGATGTGAAATCTGTTTATGGTTTACAATTAATAGTTACTGCGTAATCATTTCGCCTTTGGCGAAAGCAATTTACAAGATTTAAAAGATTTCACGAGCAGTAGGCGAGTAGGAAAAAATAAAAAATCAAAAAGATCTCGCGAGTGAAACGAGCAGGAGAATTCCTAATTCCGAAATCCGAAATTCGAACTATCTCACTATCAGCACACTGCCGTTCTGTTCGCAGCTGCTTTGGGGCAGCGATTTGGTTGTGTAGTTGATATGATAAACGTATGCCGCTGCGGGACACGGGTGCCCGTTGTAAGTGCCGTCCCAGCATTCGTCGGGGTCGGAGGAGTGGAAAACTCTCTGTCCGGATCTGTTGTAAATACTTATGTCGTAAGTGTTTATATTGTAGTGCCCCACTTTCAGAACGTTGTTTTCGTTGGCGTCGGGGGTGAACACGCTGGGCACCCACACTTCGCCTTTCAGTATGGGGTAGGTGTTTTGCAAAGTGTCGGCGCAGTTGCCTTCGTTGCGCACTATAAGCCTTACGTGCAGCGAGTCGCTTTCGAAGTGCGGGGTGTAGTACACAAACCGGCTGTTAAGTATTTCTTTGTCGTCGAATCTGTCGGGGATTTCGTGGAAAGTCCATTGGCGTTCCGAAATGGGGCCTTTTGAGTAGTCGGAGTATCTTATCTGCATTCTTTGTGCCGAAATCACCTGCGGTGACATCCTGTAAAAGGCTTGGAAAACAGGTGGGGGGTTCACCCAAATTGAGGCCGATGCATTGCAGTCGGACATGCGCGGGAAGGAGTCCACAATTACAGTGTATAAAGTGGGAATTAGGCGTGGCACCACAATAAGTGTGTCGTGCTCGTGCCCCAAAAGAGTGCTGTCGAATGGGTTCGAAGTCCATCGGATATCGTTTCCGTTTGTTCTCAACAGTAATGTGCCGGAAGTTTTTTCGCAGGATATGTTGTTGCCAATAATTTGTATTTGTGGATGTTTCCTTACCTTTAGGTGTAGTTCTATAGTGGTGTCGCAGTCGTTGTCGCTGGTTAGTAGCTTGGTATATATGCCACTTTGTGTAAGTACCTGATTGAAAAATCTATAGCCGCTGTCTTCGCAGATATCTGCCCGTATTACGTTATATACTCCCGGAAAGAAAGATATTGTGTCCACAATGGTGTCGTAGCAGCCAATGTCTGTCCTGCCCGCAATAAGTGATACTACATAAGGTCCAATGCCACTGTAAATATGCGAGAGAGGATTTTCGTCGGAGGATGTTGTGTTGTCGCCGAAATCCCATAAAAAGAAATCGCAGTCGTAGGCTATGTTGCCATGATTTTGATCGGAGGAGTGGCTTGTGTTGACCACGGTGAGGCGATGGGTGCAGCTCAGCGAGTCGGTGGTATGGCGAAAATTGGCGTGGATAAATCGGCGTTCTACATTGTTTGGTGATGCAACTATGGCCTTGGTGAATTTGCACCGCGGGTCGCCAAGAAAGATGTCGCAATGGTAAACGGAGTTGTCGAGAGGTACCCAGATTGCTTGATTTGACGATGAGAAATTCGGATTGTCGGGGGAGTACCATCGGTAACTGAACCCTGAGGGGGCTTTGAAAAGTGCTGTGCTGAAGGACGTGTCGTTGCCGCAGACCTCACCAGTAATATCCGACTTTTCGCATTTGAGGTTGAAATAAGCGTAGCCGAAATGGTCGTCGGCTCCTTGTCCGCATGCGAAGGTTGTGAGACGAATGGTGAGTGGTTGCCCGTGGTAATTCGACAAGTTGATACCGGCTCTTGTCCAGTCTTTCCAATAGGTTCGTGTTCCTGCTCGTTGCCAAGTGGTATCGTTAATAAGGTTGTTGCCCGAAAAATCGTAGTTGAGACATACGGTGTCGGTTACAACACCGTATCTGTCCAAAATTTGTAAGATGAATCGAGGCTTGCGCAATGTTTCGTGGCCGGAGGGATTTTGCAACACGCAGGCATATTGTACAATCAAGATGTCGGCAGAGCTTGTGTCCACAAGGATGTTGTATGAGATGCTTTGGCATATCCATTTTCCATACGTGCTTCCCAGTCTCACCGACGAGCATTCGTTGGGAGGCACGGTATGCAGCCGTCCTCCGGTGTTGTAATCTGTTTCGTTGGGGTCTGTATGTACAGTGTGCAGGCTGTTGTTGGGGGTTAACGATTGGTCGCCGTAGTAGCTTGGCCCATAGTCTATAACGCCGGTGTCGGCGTAAGGTCCGGGGTAGTAGTTGTCGTATGAATTAAAAAGTAGGTATTTGCCGTGGGTGCAGATAACATTTGGACTGTTGATGTCGTCGAATTCGAGACATTGGTTTTGGTGGTCGCGATAACGCATTCTCAAAACATCGCTGTAAATGGTTGAGTCGCTATTGCCGCAACTGGTGCTTACATAGAAATCGTAAATTTGGTCGTTGATTAACCCGCAAATGGTAACGGTGTCGGTGTTGCATGCCACGGTGTTGCCATGACCGTGCGGAAATCCTATGGGGCCGTACTCAACCGCCCACATCGTGTTGCGAGGTATGTTGAAGTCTTTCCACGATAACTGCACGCAGCCATTTTGCAACATTCGTCGCGAAAGAGCCATGGGCTTGTGGCATTGCACGGGCGTTATGCAGATGCTGTCAATGGCCGTTGGGTTTGAAATGACGTCGGATTGGAAAGGACGGACAAAACAAAAAACAAGGTAGTAGTTGTCGGTAACCGGAACTTGCACGTGCGGATTGGTGAATCTCGACCAATAGCTGCGAGAACACATACCGCTACTATTGTCGACAGAAATGGCTCCTTCGGGCAACTTGAGGTTTGAAAGTCCGTCCAAAAGCGTGCCCGCGGTGAATGTGGTTGTGTCGGGCACAAGAAAGACTCTGAAGTATGTTATCATGGCGTGAATGGCCGTATTGTCTGGCAGAAAGGCCCAGTCGAAACTTATTTCGTAAAGTCCGGCAGGGATTCTTAATCTGCGGTATGCATACGATACGGAAGCATCAAAATCACAATAATTATCCAAGCCGCCGTTCGCGGATATGTACATCGAATACATCCCACCGCTTTGTATTGCAGAGCCAATATGCCAGTCGTTGGGACTATCGTTGGCAAATAACCACTGTCCGCGTTCCGAGTATTCCTCAAAATTACAACAGTAGGGCACCGTGTCGATGTTGTTTTGTGAGTATGTCAGTTTAGGCCACATACACAACAATGCCAATACCATCATCGACACCGATGACGCTCTGAATTTCTTTGTGGATATGCGGTTTTTCATATTGCCTGTTGATATAGTCTTTTTGTGGCTTTACATTGCGTTTGAAACTGCAAATTTACGAAAAAAAAATATATTTTGCGCAAAATTAACAAAAGCATCTGCATTATGATAACTAAAACCAATCGAAATACAATTGTAATCATCAAAATCGCAAGCACCAGCCAGTGCTGCCACTTTGTCAGATATCTGTGCTTTTCCGCTGTCAATTTGTCGTTCCGGTGGTGTTGGCTCGCTTTTTGCTTCCTATTTTGTTGAAAAAACAATAAAAATAAGTACGAACCAAATAAAATGATATAACCGTATGAATCTTAACAATTTTACAATCAAAGCACAAGAGGCCGTGCAGAAAGCACAGGAGATAGCCGTGTCGCGTCAGCATCAGGCCATCGAGACAGCGCACCTGCTCAAAGGCATCCTTACTGTGGATGAGAACGTTACGCCTTTTCTGCTGAAGAAAATGGAGGTGAACGTTGTCAACCTCGGCAGGGCTGTGGACAGTCTCCTCGACTCGTTGCCCAAGGTGGCCGGCGGCTCCATGTACCTCTCCTCGGCGGCCAACACTGCCCTTGTGAAGGCCAACCAGAAGGCCACCGACATGAAAGACGAGTTTGTGTCGCTCGAGCACCTGCTTGTGGGTCTGCTCCAAGCGGGCGACAACGTTTCGCAGATGCTCAAGGACGCCGGCGTTACCGAAAAGGACCTGATGAAAGCCATCGCCGACCTGCGGCAGGGCTCCAAAGTCACGTCGCAGAGCGCCGAGAACACCTTCAACGCCCTCAACAAATACGCCAAAAACCTCAACCAGCTGGCCCAGGCCGGCAAGCTCGACCCCGTTATCGGCCGCGACGACGAGATACGCCGTGTGCTGCAGATACTCAGCCGACGCACCAAAAACAACCCTATACTCATAGGCGAGCCTGGCGTTGGTAAGACGGCCATCGCCGAAGGCCTTGCACACCGTATCGTTAGCGGCGACGTGCCGGAGAATCTTAAAAACAAAACCCTCTACTCCCTCGACATGGGCGCACTTATCGCCGGTGCCAAGTACAAAGGCGAGTTCGAGGAGCGTCTGAAAAGCGTTATCCGCGAAATCAACGAAGCCGACGGCGACATCATCCTCTTCATCGACGAAATCCACACCCTTGTAGGTGCCGGCGGCGGCGAAGGGGCCATGGATGCGGCCAACATCCTGAAACCCGCCCTTGCCCGTGGCGAGCTCCGTGCCATCGGTGCCACCACCTTGGCGGAATATCAGAAATATTTCGAGAAGGACAAAGCCTTGGAACGCCGTTTCCAGAGCGTGCTCATCGACGAGCCCAACGTGGCCGACACCATCTCCATCCTGCGTGGACTGAAGGAACGCTACGAGGTGCACCACAAAGTGCGTATCAAGGACGAGGCCATCATAGCCGCCGCCGAGCTGTCGCACCGCTACATCAGCGACCGTTTCCTTCCCGACAAGGCCATCGACCTTATCGACGAGGCTGCCGCACGTCTGCGTCTGCAGATCGACTCCGTGCCCGAGGAACTCGACGAGATAGAGCGTAAGATACGTCAGCTGGAGATAGAACGCGAGGCCATCCGCCGCGAAAACGACGAGGAAAAACTGCACAACCTCTCGATGGAGATTTCCAACCTCTCGGAAGAACGTAACCGCCTGAAATCCAAATGGCAGTCGGAGAAAACCGTGGTGGAGAACATACAGGCCGAGGTGAAAAACATCGAGTCGTACAAGTTCGAAGCCGAACAGGCCGAACGCTCCGGCGACTATGGCAAGGTGGCCGAACTGCGCTACGGCAAAATAAAGAACGCCGAACGCCACGTGGACGAGCTGAAACAGCAACTCAAGGAGCTGCAAGTGGACTCCGCCATGATCAACGAGGAGGTGGACAGCGAGCAGATTGCCGAAATAGTGGCCAAATGGACTGGCATTCCCGTAACCCGTATGCTGCAGAGCGAGCGCGAGCGTCTGCTCAACCTCGAAACCGAGCTGCACAAACGCGTGGTGGGACAGGACGAAGCCATCGAGGTGATTTCCAACGCCATACGTCGTAACCGTACAGGACTTAGCGACAGCAAACGGCCTATAGGCTCCTTCATCTTCCTCGGCACCACTGGCGTGGGAAAGACAGAGCTTGCCAAATCGTTGGCCGAAGTGCTGTTCGACGACGAGAATATGATGGTGCGTATCGACATGAGCGAATATCAGGAACGTCACTCCGTGTCGCGACTCATCGGGGCGCCTCCGGGATATGTGGGCTACGACGAGAGCGGCCAGCTAACCGAGGCCGTGCGCCGCAAACCCTATTCCATAGTGCTTTTCGACGAGATAGAGAAAGCCCATCCCGACGTGTTCAACATACTGCTGCAGGTGCTGGAGGACGGCCGACTGACCGACAACAAAGGACGTGTGGCCGATTTCAAGAACACCATCATCATTATGACCTCCAACATGGGCTCCAACGTCATTCAAGAAAAACTTGCCAACATCGACGAGATAAACTCCGAATACGTCATCGAAGAGACTAAGAACGAGGTGCTTGGACTGCTGCGGAAAAGCCTCCGTCCCGAATTCCTCAACCGTATCGACGAAATAATAATGTTCCGTCCGCTTACGCAGAAACAGATAAAGGACGTGGTGCGGATACAGATGAACAACGTTGCCAAAACTCTGGAAGCCAACGATATACTCATCTCCACCACAGAGGAGGCCATCAGCGAGCTAGCACGTATCGGCTACGACCCCACAATGGGCGCCCGTCCTGTTAAACGTGTGATACAGAAAGAGATACTCAACGAGCTTTCGCGCGAGATACTGGAGGAAAAGATCAACCGCTCCGACAATATTGTCATCGACGTGTTCGACGGCAAGTTCGTCTTCTACAACGCCAAATAACTGTTTTTTTACACCATCCCATTAGAGACGTTTCCCCGAAACGTCTCTTTTTTTGTGCAGTTGTTAAGTTACCCCTTTGCGGTGAAAAAAGGACGAAACAGAAGGGTGCTTTGTTTTATAATCACGTCAAAAAATGAAGCGAATAATAGCATTTTTTACATCAAATTTGGAAAATTGCAATAAATTTTGTAATTTTGCAGCGAAAAAAGTCGATAATTATATCAAAAATTAAAGCAATTATTATGGCCCACCCTGTATGGATATGGCAATATGCGCAATGGCCTCATTTTTGTTGGAACGACAGCAGTTTGATAGGACTTTTGGCACGTGTGCACGAAAAGCAAGGCCGTTTGGTTGGAATGATGGACAGCCTTGGATTTGAGACGCAGTCGGCTTCGTCGTTGGACGCGCTCACCGAGGATGTTCTGCGAAACGCCGAGATAGAAGGCCTTTTGCTCAACAAAGAACACATACGCTCGTCCGTGGCGAGGCATTTGGGCATCGATTTGTCGGGAGCTGCGGGCACCGACCATTACAGCGAGGGCGTGGTGCAGGTGCTTATGGATGCCGTTAATCACGCCGACGAGCCTTTGACCGAGGAACGCCTTTTCAATTGGCATTCGGCGCTTTTCCCCACTGGCCGGAGTGGCATCACGCCGATAACCGTAAGTGCCTACCGCACAGGCGACGAGCCAATGTTGGTGGTGAGCGGTGCCATGGGCAGGGAACGTGTGCACTACGAGGCCCCGCCGTCGGACAGGGTGACCGAGGAAATGCGGAAATTCCTGCAATGGTTCAACGAGGAAAGTCCTGTCGATGACTTGCTTAAGGCCGGAATAGCACATCTGTGGTTTGTCAATATCCACCCCTTCGACGACGGCAACGGCAGGCTTACGCGCACCCTTACCGATATGCTTCTGGCACGTGCCGACGGCCAGCCCAAACGCTTTTACAGCATGTCGGCGGCTATACTGAGGAATAAAAACTCTTACTACGACACATTGGAATACACAGGCAAGCACGGCCTCGATATCACCCAGTGGCTTATGTGGTTTTTGCAGACGTTGGAGTACGCAATCGACACCGCCCACGAGCGTACTACGCAGGTATTGCATAAGGCACTTTTTTGGCAGCGGCATCGCGACAAAGTGCTGAACGATAGGCAGATAAAGATGATTAACCGTCTTTGGGACGGTTTTGAGGGGAAACTGAGCACCGGCAAATGGGCTAAGATGACCAAATCGTCGCAGGCCACAGCCCTTCGTGATATTCAAGATTTGGAGGCTAAGGGCATATTGCGCAAAACCGACGACAAAGGCCGAAATGTTGGCTATGAGTTGATAAAAGGCTGACAGATATTGTTTTGAGATGTAGAGACGTTTCCCGAAACGTCTCTTTTTTTGTGCCCTATAGCGGAATACATTTTTGCATTTTGCTAATCCGAAAAAAAAGTGTAAATTTGCAGTTTGTTAATAAACATAACGAAAATACTAAATATGCAAGAAACAATCAAAAACCAAGAAAAAAAAGTTCTGTCGGATTCTAGAAATGGAATGATATGTGGAATCTGTTCATTGAACCAATTCTGGAGTTTATCGAATATAAAAGTTACTTCGATTGCAGCTGTTTTAATTGCCATATTTGGACTGATATTTTCTATAAAGGCAAAAAAAATGTATAAAAATGCTCCTTCGAAATACTTGGGTTCAGGCATGGCAACGGCTGGATTGATTACATCTATAATAGGTTTAGTACTTGGTTTGTTTTTCGTCTATTATGCTTTTCTGCGTGTTAGATTTTAAATCGTTTGAAAAATCCCTCAACTATCAAAAAAAATACGTACATTTGCAACGCTGAAAAAAATAAGTTTATAAACAAAAATAAACAGTAAAATAATGATTACCAATAATTTCACACCGCGCCACAATGGCGTTTCCAAGTCTGCGGACGAGGAAAAGATGCTTAAAGCCATCGGAGTGTCGTCCATGGACGAGCTTATCGACAAAACCGTTCCCGCAGCCATCCGTCTGCCCAAACCCCTCAATCTGCCCGAGGGTATGAACGAATACGAGTTCCTCAACCACGTTAAGGCTCTCGCTTCCAAAAACAAGATTTACAAGACTTATATCGGCATGGGTTACTACAACACCATAACCCCCGCCGTGATACTGCGCAACATCTTCGAAAATCCGGGCTGGTACACCGCCTACACTCCGTATCAGACCGAGATTTCGCAAGGCCGTTTGGAAGCCCTGATGACTTTCCAGACCATGGTCGCCGATATGACCAAGATGCCTTTGGCCAACGCATCGCTGCTCGACGAAGCCACCGCCGGCGGCGAGTGTATGCTGATGTTCTACAACTCGCGTTCGCGTCAGGCCGTTAAGGACAATGTCTGCAAGCTTTTCGTTGCCGACGACGTGTTCCCCCAGACCATCGACGTTATCCGCACCAACGCCGCTCCCCGCGGTATAGAAGTTGTTGTTGGAAAAGTCTCCGAAATTCAGCTCGACGCCACCTATTTCGGCGCCATTCTGCAATATCCCAACCAATGGGGCGAAATCACCGACTACACCCAGTTCATCGCCGACGCCAAGGCTAAAGGCATTTTCGTGGGTATGTCCGCCGACCTGATGGCCCTGGCTCTGCTCAAGGCTCCCGGCGAACTCGGCGCCGACTGCGTTTTCGGCACCACACAGCGTTTCGGTATCCCCATGGGCTTCGGCGGTCCTTCCGCAGC
>DBXF01000079.1:0-372 GCA_002309295.1 Bacteroidales bacterium UBA1219
ACCTCGTCGTCCATCGACCAGTACATCAGTATGGTACGGGCGTTTTTCATTGCATCGAGGGCCATCACCTTGGGCCAGATGCTTGCCGAACGGCGGATTTTCTCCTCGAGGGGAATCTCGCGTTTCAGTTGGCGGATGCGTTTCCGCAATTCGGTTTTCAAATCTTTGGTCAAATTATTCTGTTCCAGCATTTTCGGTGAATTTATAGTGCCGCCACATCAGGGTGCAGACCTTGTCCCACCAGCGGTATGGCAGTATGTGTTTGACAAACAGAAGGAAATGTGCGCCGCGTCCCACTTTGTAACGTGTCTTCGGGTGGCGACGGTTTACGGCTTTTACAATGGCTTTGGCCACCACCGAGGGGTCGGACAG
>DBXF01000079.1:461-3653 GCA_002309295.1 Bacteroidales bacterium UBA1219
AGATGGTCGGCGGCGATGGTGCCCCAGTTGGTCTTGATTCCGCCCGGCTCAATCATCACCACCTTGATGCCGAACTCCTTGGTTTCCATGCGCAAAGCGTCGCTGAAACCCTCCACGGCGAATTTGGTGGCGTTGTACCACGCTCCGAAGGGCAGACCTATGCGTCCAGCTATCGACGACAGGTTGACGATGCGTCCGCCGCCGTTTTCGCGCATCAGCGGGAGCACCAGCTGTGTGAGTCGCGCCAAGCCGAAGAGGTTGACTTCGAACTGGCGTCGGGCGTCGGCGATGGGGACGTTCTCCACAGCCCCGAAATAGCCGTAGCCGGCGTTGTTCACCAGCACGTCGATACGGCCGTGGCGTTCCACGATGGCGTTTACGCACTGCTGTATCGACTGGTCGTCGCACACGTCGAGACGCATGACTGTAACGCCGTGTTTCTCAAGGGGTTGCATAAGCTCGGTGCGACGTGCGGCAGCGATAATCGTATTGCCCTGATTGGCAAGGATTTGCGCCGTCTGGAATCCGATGCCGCTGCTGGCACCCGTTACGAGGATGATTTTTGAATTCATTAGTGATTAGTGAATAGTGATTGGTGATTAGTTTTTATTCTATTCGGTTGTAGTGTGTTAGGCTCTTAATTTTCAACTTTCAATTATCAATTTTCAATTTCTATCGTTGAATTCATTGCATCTTTCCACGAGTTCGTTGTACCATTTTTCGCCGAATTTGCGTATCAGCGGCTCTTTCAGGTAGATATAGAGCGGCATCTGTTCTTTTTCGCCTTTGCACACTGCCGTTTTGCACACGTCCCAAGTGTGGTAGTTGACGGTCTGGAATTCGCCGTAGTCGTCGATGCGGAGGGGGTAGAGGTGGCAGGAGACGGGTTTGCGGAAGGTTATCTTTTTGTCGAAAAACGCCTTTTCGATGGCACATTTGGCGATGCCATCCTCGAAGATGGTGAAGATGCACTCGCGGTTGTTCACCAACGGTGTGCAGAGAACGCCCTCGCTGTCCGTGGTGTGCAGGCCGTTGCGTTCGGCTTCGGCGATGCCCTCGGCAGTCATGTAGGGACGGATTTTCGGGAAAATGTCGTCGAGGATGGGGATTTCCGCTTTCTCCAACGGAGCCCCCGCGTCGCCCTCCACGCAGCACATCCCGCGACATTGGTCGAGGTCGCAGCAGAAACACTTGTCGGCGATGTCCTCCGAAATGATGCTGTTCTCTACGATAATCATAATTAGTTGATTTTCAAGGTTTCTATAATCTTATCGGCCAAAACAGCCGCCAATTTCACTTTCGATTCTGCTGTCCAGCCCGCCACATGGGGAGTCAGCACAACATTCTGACATTGAGTGAGATATTTCATCTCTTCGGGCATATTTTCCGAACCGAGGCCGTCTTTGGCCATATTTTCGTACTCCAGCACGTCGAGGGCGGCACCGGCCACTTTGCCGTTTTTCAGAGCCTCCACCAATGCCGAGGTCTGCACCACAGCCCCGCGCGAGGTGTTGATGAGGTAAATGCTTTTGGCAAAGGAGTTTAGAAAACGGCTGTCAGCGTAGTAGTGTGTCTCGTCGGTAAGCGGCACGTGGAAACTCACCACGTTGGCCTGCTCAAAGCACTGTTGCAGAGGCACTTCCGTAACGTAATCGGGGGCGTAGCCCGTTTTGTATTTGTCGTAGGCTATTATGTTGCACCCGAAGCCGCTGAGACAGCGTGCGAAAGAGCTTCCCATATTGCCGAACCCGATGATGGCCACGGTCTTTCCCGACACTTCGAGGCCGCGGTTGTCCTCGCGGAGCCAGAGTCCGGAACGCACCTCGCGGTCGGCCTTGCAAATCTTGTCGAAAAGCGCAAGCAACAGTCCCACAGCATGTTCCCCCACGGCGGTGCGGTTGCCTTCGGGCGAGTTGAGGCAGCGTATGCCGCGACTTTCGGCGTAGGCCACATCGATGGTCTCCATGCCCGCACCCACACGTCCGATACAGCGCAGATGGCCGGCGCGGTCGATGAAACGGCGGTCGATGGGAATTTTGCTGCGCACCACAAGGGCGTCGTAATCGCCGACGATGGCAAGGGTGTCGTCGTAGCCGATGTTGGTTCTTACATCACACTCGAACCCCGCCTTGCTGAGTTTTTCCAGCAGTATGGGATGGGTGTCGTCGGTGATGAGGATACGCATTGTTGCTTGTATATGGTTGATTGTTAATGAGTAATGCACGACAGTCGCAAAGAATTGTCTGTTGCAAAGATACTAAAAAAGTAGGGAAAAATTTCGATTGTGGAGATGTTTTTCTTTCTTGTGGATTGAGAGAGGGGGTTGGGGCTTAATACAATAAAATACGTCTAAAGCCGTTAACAAAGAAAAACGTTTATGAAAATCAGCAATTTCGGTTATTATTGGTTGGACACTTGGGTGTTGGCAAATGTCGTGCAGTTGGCCACACAAGAGTTCTGCACCCGTTTCCTTACTCGCACCAACGACCCTTGCGGACGACAGTACGACCAGATGACACAAGCAGCGCGTTCGGCCCCTGCCAACATTGCGGAGGGCAATTCGCGTCATTCCACGTCGAAAGAAACGGAGATGCGTCTCACCGATGTGGCACGTGCCAGCCTTGCAGAATTGGCAAACGACTATGTGAACTGGCTCATGCATCTGGAGAGGGTGCCGTGGTCGGTAAGTTCGGCGGAATATCTTGAGGTGAGCAGAACAACTTTGGACCGCCCGATGTACAAAGACGACGTGCAGCACAACAGCAGCATACATATTCTTGCCCAAAAGCACAAGTTCGACAAATGGTTCAAAAGTGGCGATTCCGTGATTGTCGCGAATTGCATATTGATTCTTTGCAACAGGCTTATAATGATGCTTGGCAAACAGATTGAAAACCAGTTGGCGACATTCAGAAACGAAGGCGGATTTACAGAAGCCCTCACAGCTGAAAGGATTGCCGCCAAGGCGGAGAAAAGCATTGCGTCGGGTGCGCCCGAATGTCCTGTTTGCGGCAAGCCGATGATAAAACGCATGGCCCGGAAAGGAATTAACTCGGGTAAAGAATTCTGGAGCTGCTCCGGTTATCCCGAATGCAATGGGACAAGAAGGATTTGAAGAAATTTTGGGATAAATTGTCGTTTCGTGATAGTCGTTATCACGTAATTATCGGCGTATAGGTCAAATTGCAGGAT
>DBXF01000036.1:0-18324 GCA_002309295.1 Bacteroidales bacterium UBA1219
GTGCGCGCCTACGCCACCAACACCATCGGCACGGCCTACGGAGCCGAGCTCAGTTTCACCACATTGGCACTGCCATCGGTATCCACCACCATGGCAAGCAACGTAAGCGACAGCGGAGCCACTAGCGGCGGCAGGGGCNNCGACCACCTCTTTCACTTGCGGTGGTGATGTTATCGTTATCAATTGCGATGACTTGACAGCTCGTGGCGTTTGCTGGAACACTACCGGCAATCCCACCGTGGCCGACAGCCACACCATCGACGGTAGCGGCACCGGTATTTTTACCAGCCTACTGCCGCGACTTATATCCGGCACCACGTACTACGTGCGCGCCTATGCCACCAACGCCATCGGCACAAGCTACGGCGCTCAGGTGAATTTCACCACACTCTCGATGCCCATAGTGGTTACCGTGGATACAAGCGATATCACCGACACAAGCCTTACCGTCAGCGGAAGGGTGAACTCCGAGGGCGGACTCACGGTAACTGCACGAGGTTTTTGCTGGGACACCCTGCCCAACCCCACTATTGCCGGCAGCCACACCACCAACGGCACCGGCTTGGGCAACTACTCCACACATATCGGCGGCCTGAGCATGAGCACCGTTTATTATGTGCGCGCCTACGCCACCAACGCCTTAGGCACGTCCTACGGCACTCAGATAATGTTCAAGACCGACACACTGCCCATGGTACGTATCGACAGCGTAACGCATATCGCCGACACCTCGATAAATACCAGTGGCGCCGTTTACAGCGCCGGCGGAGCAGCCGTTTCGGTGCGTGGCGTGTGCTGGAGCACCTCGCCCAACCCCACCATAGCCGACAACCGCACCGTTGACGGCAACGGCACAGGCAGGGTTAATAGCGTCATCACCGGCCTTGCGCCCGGAACCACTTATTACCTGAGGCCTTATTGCTCCAACGCAGTGGGAGTGTCGTACGGCAACCAAATGGTGGTTACCACTTACGACTTGCCCACTGTGGTTACCACAACAGTGCACACCATCATCAACATATCGGCCACAGCTGTTGGCAATGTAACCGCCGACGGAGGCACCCCTGTTACGGTCCGCGGTATCTGTTGGGACACCTTGCAAAATCCCACCATAGGTGGCAGCCACACCACCAACGGCAGCGGCTTGGGAACTTTCAGCGCCAGCATGACAGTCCTGATACCCGGTACCACCTACTATGTGCGCGCCTACGCCACCAACACCATAGGCACCGCCTACGGCCAGCAGATAGCCTTTATGGCGCACACCACACCCACAGTGGTTACCGACGCCATAAGTAATATCACCGGCACTACGGCCTTGTGCGGAGGAACTGTTGTCCTCGACGGCGACACCACTGTTACCACCCGTGGCATCTGCTGGGACACCTTACCCAATCCCGTGATCAACGGCCGACGCACTGCCGATGGTAGCGGCTTGGGGCATTATAGTAGCAACATGATAGGCCTTGCGCCCAACACCACCTACTACGTGCGCGCCTACGCCACCAACGCCCATGGCACGGTTTACGGAGCGCAGGTGAGTTTCACCACTCCTTCCGTAGTTCCAACAGTAACCACCACCGCCGCAAGCAACATAACATCCACCGCCGCCACCTTAGGTGGCAATGTAACCTCCGATGGCGGAGCCACAGTAACGGCACGCGGCGTGTGCTGGAGCACCTCGCCCAACCCTACCGTTAGCGGCAGTCACACCACCAACGGTAGTGGTGTGGGCACTTTCACAAGCCGCCGTACCGGTCTTACCCCTGGAACCACCTATTACGTGCGGGCTTACGCCACAAACTCCGTAGGAACGGGCTACGGCAACCAAGTAACGTTTAAAACTTCTGCCGTTGTTCCCACCGTTACCACTACTGCCGCAAGCAACATAACATCCACCTCCGCCACCACTGGGGGCAATGTAACCTCCGATGGCGGAGCCACGGTTACGGCACGCGGCGTGTGCTGGAGCACCTCGCCCAACCCCACCGTTAGTGGTAGCCACACCACCGACGGCTCTGGCACAGGCACTTTCACAAGCCGCCTTGCCGGCCTTACCCCCGGAACCTATTATGTGCGCGCCTACGCCACAAACTCCGCAGGAACGGGCTACGGCAACCAAGTTACGTTTACAACTTCCAACACTTTCTCCGTTTCGGCAAACGACAGAGTGGTTTTCTCGCCCGGCAACTTGCAATGGAGTGCCAAAAATGGCGGCTCTACAGCCACAACCCATACCGTGGCGGGAGGCGGCACGGCGGCAGGCACTTGGCGTTTCGCACCCAACCAGTGGGATACCATTGGAGCCAACAACAGAAACATCTCATCATCCTACTCCGGATGGATAGACCTTTTTGGTTGGGGCACAAGCGGATACGACAACAAATACCCGTATATGAACAGCACCACAACTAATTTAGACTATGGCAACGGCACCAACAACATTTCTGGCACCAACTACGACTGGGGTGTATATAACGCCATATACAACCCCAAGACGCAGACCACCGACGCCCCCGGCACTTGGCGCAACCTTACATACGATGAATGGGATTATCTGATACATGACCGCAACACCTCCTCAGGCATACGCTATGCCAAGGCCACAGTGAATGGCGTGCAGGGACTTATAATAGTCCCCGACAACTGGAGCCGCTCCACCTATGCACTTAACTCAACAAACACTTCTGGAGCGGCCTTTAACGCCAATGTTCTCACCGCCGCGCAGTGGGCCACTTTGGAAAATGCCGGATGCGCCTTCCTGCCTGCCGCAGGAAACCGCAGAGGGACTTCGGTCAGCGGCGTTGGCTCCCGCGGCGACTACTGGTCGACCACCACGGAAAGCTTTCACAACGACGCCTTATACTTGAATTTCGAAGGCGGTGTTATGGGCTTAATACACTATCGCTACTATGGTCGGTCTGTCCGCCTTGTCCGCACCGCCCAGTAATTCTCCCTTGGGCAAGGCAAACCAACAATGCCAACCCCAATTAGACACACAATTCTATGAAAACCAAATACATAAACCTGAGGATCTGCTTTGCACAGGATTGGTTGCAATGTCGTTTTTCGTGCTTCCACACCACGACTCCAACCGCCCCGCCAACGAAACCATAGTGGCCTGCAACTACCTGAACTTGATGCGCCAACCCCCCACCGCCTACTCCGAAGAAATAGGTGTGGATCTCGGCTCCGTAAAAGCGCAGCCGTAGCTCCTCTGGAACGACACTCTCGCCACCAGCAAAGCCCTCGACATGGCCTGCCGCGTCTGTAGTGAATGGTGAATGTCGAATTGACGAAATGCGATTTCACATTCATCATTCACTTTGATTTTCGAAAAAAATCTCTTTTTTTTGTTGCAACACAAAATATTATCACCTCAATGTCGTTATTACAAAGTTGTCCGCCACAAGGACGACCATCATAAAAAATAACGATATTGAAATTAAAGGCAATTAAATATATAACAGGCTTATTTATAGCTGTTTGTGTTTTGGAATTTCTGACACCCTCCTGCACCAAGGAGGATGACTACCTTACAGATATCTCCGTGCTGGAGTTTTCCGCCGACACCCTCAAGTTCGATACCGTATTCACCACCATCGGCTCCACAGTGCGCAGCGTAAAGGTGTACAACAACGGCAACCAGCCTGTAAAAATCGACCGTGTTACCTTGGCCCACGGCTCCGCCTCGCGCTTCCGCCTCAACGTGGACGGCGACACCTCGCTTGTGGCACGCGACATCGAAATCCTTGCCCACGACAGCATTTTTATCTTCGCCCGCGTCAATGTCAATCCCAACTCAGCCTCGTCGCCCTTCCTGATAGAGGATAGCATCGTGTTCACCATGGGCAGCGCCAGTCAGCACCTGCCGCTCGCGGCCTACGGTCGCAATGCCATCTATCACTACCCCGACCACGTTATCCACGACGCTGCGGGCAACAGCTATCCCTATTCCGTAATCGACTGCTCCGAGCCGTGGACCGACGCCATACCGCACGTTATTTTCGGCTATGCCGTTGTGGATGAGGGATTTACTTTGAACGTGGAACACGGCACCGAGGTCTATTTCGGCAAGGACGCCGTGCTTTGGGTGTACGACGGCGGCACACTGCGTGTGAACGGCACCGCCGACGCACCGGCACTGTTTACCTCCATCCGTCACGACGGCCACTACGCCGACCTGCCCGGACAGTGGGGCTATATCTGGCTGTCGTCGGGAAGTCGCGACAACACCGTGAACCACGCCATAGTGCGCAACGGATACATAGGCTTTCTGGCCGACACGGTGGTCAATTCCAACCCAACGCTCGACATACGCAACACGGTGATAGAAAATATGTCGCTGGCTGGAATCTACGGGCAAGGCGCGCACATAGAAGGCGATAATCTGCTTGTAACCAACTGCCAGACAGCCACTTTGGCTCTCACGCTCGGCGGCAGGTATCTGTTCAGCAACTCCACTTTTGCCAACTACTGGAGTTACAGCGTGCGCCGCTCGCCGCAAATAATTCTCAACAACTGGTACGAGAGTGCCGACGGCGCAATACAGCTGCGGCCGCTGCAGCAGGCCGATTTCTACAACTGCATAGTGTACGGCTCCGCCAACGAGGAACTTGCCATGGATTTCGCCCAAAGCGGCACGGCCTCGTTCTCGTTCACCAACTGCCTTTTGAAAACGCAACTGTCTATACCTCAGTCACTAATAACCAGCTGTTTGATAAACCAAGACCCACTTTTTGTGGACCACACCTCCGCCGACTACCATCTGAAAGCCGAATCGCCGGCACGCGGCAAAGGCAACACCGCCTATCTCAAACAACAGACCGATTTGGACAACCGAGTCCGTTCCAATCCCCCGTCGATAGGAGCGTATGAGTACTTTGAGAACTCGGAGGTCGGAACTCGGAGGTCGGAACTGGGAACTTGGAACGGTTGGGTGAGTCGAAGGTCTCAATTGGGACTGTGTATTTCCGGGCATAGATTGTTAAATCGGTTGCAGGGTGTTAACCTCAACAAAACAAACAAATAATAGCCATGAAAAAAGATATTTTGTTGGAAAAAAGTTTTGCCTTTGCTATTAGGATAGTAAAAATGTACCAATTTCTTTGTGAAAGCAAAAAAGAATATGTTCTTTCCAAGCAGGTGCTGCGGAGCGGCACAAGTATTGGCGCCAATATAAGGGAATCGAAACGAGGACAGACCACTCCAGATTTCTATACAAAACTTACGATAGCCTTGAAAGAAGCCGATGAGACCGCCTATTGGCTTGAATTATTGTACAAAACAGATTATTTGGATAAAAACACATACGAAAGTATAAACAATGACTGCGAAGAACTTATAAAACTTCTCGTATCTTCAACAAGAACCTTAAAAACAAAGATGGTAAAGAATTGAATATTAGAGTATTAAATAAATGTATTTAAAATGAATTCCGAGTTCCGAATTCCGAATTCCGAGTTCCGAATTCCGAGTTCCGAGTTCCGAGTTCCGAGTTCAAAGTTAAAACTAAGTTATGTATAATTACGTTTTTGGAAAACTTGCCGAGGTAACACCGGCTTATGCCGTAATAGACTGTGGGGGAGTGGGTTATCTGCTTGAAATCTCCCTCAATACCTACACACAGATAAAAGACAAGAGCGAGGTGAAGCTCCTTACTCATTTCGTGGTGCGCGAGGACGCGCAGATGCTGTTCGGCTTTTACGAAGAGAAAGAACGCGCCCTGTTCCGCAGTCTGATAGAGGTGAACGGGGTAGGGGTGGCCACCGCACGTGTGATGCTCTCGTCGTACACCACCGACGAACTTGCAAATGCCATTATCTCGCAGGATGTCAAGACAGTACAGGGCATAAAGGGCATCGGGCCGAAGACGGCCCAGCGCATAGTGCTAGAACTCCACGACAAACTTGGGAAACTCGAGGATGTTAATTTTGCGCCTGTAAAAGGCGTGCAGGGCAATAAAAACCAAGAAGAGGCGTTATCTGCTTTGTTGGCATTGGGATTCCCCAAATCGGCCGCCGAAAAAGCGTTACACAAAATCGCCGAAGGCAATCCCGACGCCACGGTGGAAAATCTTATCAAGATGGCACTTAAAATGCTGTAAAACAAAAAACTACAATTACAACGACTGCTGATGCGAGGGTTGAGACATAGGATAATACGGACATCGCTGCTCCTTCTAGGTACAACGGTTGTGGGTGTCGCTTTGGGCGACACTTTTGCCGTATCGGAGAGCAACAACTCGCCGATAACCCTCTCTTCGCAGTCCGAAACTGTTGTCGAGCCCGCCCCTGAACAGCCAGTATCGCAGCCCGCACTGATGACTGTGCAGCAGGAAATAACATCGTCCATGGCATCGGGGGATACAGTGCCCAAGGACGCACGTGGCAAGATTGGCGCTAAGGATCCCAAAAATTTCACCACCGAAGTCCAGTACAATCCCCAAACCAACGACTATCTGATACTTAAAAAAATTGGCGACATCGTTGTCGACCGCCAGTACATGACTTTCGAGGAGTATCAGAACTACCAGATGGAGCAGCTGATGCAGAATTATTGGGAGAAAAAGGCTAAAACAGCCGCCCTCAACCAAAGCAGCGGAGGTTCGGGAAATCTTATAGATAACATCCCCGGTTTAAACAAACTCAACAATGCCCTCGGCTCTTTTCTTGGAAATGATGGCAAGCCTTTGATAGAGATAAATCCCAGCGGCTCCGCTGAACTTACCTTCGCCATCGTGAACAACAAACGCGAAGACCCTGCCATCGACGTGAACAAACGTAGTGTCACCAATTTCGACTTCGACGAAAATATTCAAATCAACCTCAACGCAAAAATCGGCGACCTTCTCGATTTTGACATCAACCAAAACACCCAGGCCGTTTTCGATTTTGAGAACACTCTGAAACTCAAGCACGAAGGCAAGGAAGACGACATACTGCAACTTCTCGAAGCAGGAAATATCGCCATGCCTCTCAATACCAAGCTGATACAAGGTAGTCAGAGTCTGTTCGGATTCCATACCAAACTCAAATTTGGAAAACTAACCATTGACGGGGTTTTCTCTGAACAGAAGACTGAATCGCAAAATCTTCAGGTTCAGGGCGGCGCGCAGACCGAGGAATTCCAGATAAAGGCCGACGAATACGAGGAAAACCGCCACTTTTTCCTCGCTCAGTATTTCTATGACAACTATAACAAGGCCATGGCCACGCTGCCAGTGCTTAATTCCAATATCAAAATTATAAAACTCGAAGTGTGGCGCACCAACGTGGGAGCCGCTGTTACCGAAAACCGTAACATTGTGGCTCTTACTGACTTGGGTGAGAAAAATCCCTACATGAGCAGTCTTTACAATTCGTCGGGACGCACCATGCCAAGCGACTATTCCAACAATCTGTTCAACGTTATCGACCGTTCCGCAATCCGAAGTGTAAACCAGATTACGCCATACTTGCAGAGCAAAGGCTTTGTGTCGGGACGCGACTACGAGAAAGTGGAGAGTGCGCGAAAACTAAACCCCAGCGAATACACCTTCAACCCGCAGTTGGGTTTCATATCTCTTAATCAAGCACTTAGCGCTGACCAGGTTCTGGCTGTGGCTTTCCAATACCAAGTGATAGGCGACACCACCGTATATCAGGTCGGTGAACTCACCACCGATGGTATTGTTGATCCCAATACATTGGTTGTTAAGCTGTTGAAAAGCACCACCATCAATACCAAGAGTCCGCTTTGGAAGCTGATGATGAAAAACGTCTACTTCCTGAAAAGCACGCAGATAAGTCCCGACAAGTTCCGTCTGAATGTACTTTACGAGGGCGACGACGGCGGTGTGATGACCGGCTATTTCGCCGACGGACCCAAGAAAGGCGTCCCGCTGATAGAGGTCTTCGGTCTCGACCGTATGGATGCCATGCAGTATCCTTACGCCGATGGTGTGTTCGACTGGCTCGACAACGCCTCCACTGATGCGGGTATCATCCAAGCCTCCACAGGACGTGTGTTCTTCCCCTACGTTGAGCCTTTCGGCAAGGATTTGCGTGAGATTTTGGGCGACGATGCGGCGGCAAACAAATACTGTTTCGATTCGCTTTACACCCTTACTAAAACCCTTGCCCAGCAGTATCCCGACAAGGATAAATATTACCTCGAAGGAAGCTACTCCACGGCCATGAGCGGTGAAATATCGCTTGGTTTCAACATCCCGGAAGGCTCCGTTAAAGTCACAGCAGGCGGTATTCCGCTTGTCGAAGGTGTGGACTACACCGTGGACTATATGATGGGTAAGGTGCGTATCATCAACGAAAGTGTGCTGAGCTCAGGTACTCCCATAAGTATCTCCAGCGAGAGTAACTCGTTCAGTATGATGACGAAACGTATGATGGGAATGCACCTCAACTACGAATTTAACCCGAAATTCAACCTCGGTGCCACGATACTCAACCTACATCAAAAGCCGCTTACGCAGAAAAACAACTTCGGTGACGAGCCTCTAAACAACACCATCTGGGGACTCGACCTCTCTTTAGAGCACGACTTGCCGTTCCTCACCAAAGCCATCGACTGGCTGCCGGGTATCAGCACCAAAGAAATGTCGAAACTCACTCTCAATTCCGAATTTGCACATTTCATTCCCGGTATGTCGAACACCGGAGAAAAGGGCACTTCGTATATCGATGATTTTGAGGGAGCCAAATCGGGTATCGACCTGAAAAACGTGGCAAGCTGGCATCTGGCAAGCACCCCGCAGGACTACAACACTCCCAATCCCATGTTCCCCGAAACACGCTTGGGGTCGGGACTGGAATACGGTTTCAACCGTGCCCGTCTGGCATGGTACCGCATCGACGACATTTTCTACAGCAGCAATTCGCCATCTAACATCGGCGATGCCGACCGCTCACAGCCCTACGCCCGTCGTATCTCCGAGCAGGAGGTGTTCCCAAACAAGGAGCTGGCGGCAGGTGAAACCACCAACATCTACGAACTCAACCTTGCTTTTTATCCCGACGAGAAAGGTCCGTACAATTACGATGTCAACGGCATGAACAGCGACGGCAAGCTGGAAAATCCTGCTTCGCGCTGGGGCGGAATAATGCGTCGCCTGGACTACACCGATTTCGAGACACAGAACATCGAAACCATCGAGTTCTGGCTGATGGACCCCTTTATCGACAACCCCAACCACTCTGGCGGAAAGCTCTATTTCAACCTTGGCGATATTTCGGAAGATATTTTGCGCGATGGACGCAAATTCTTCGAAAACGGACTTCCCACCACCAGCGAGATTATCAACGTGGACACCACTATTTGGGGCCGTGTGCCAACCATTCAGTCGGTGGTGAACGCTTTCGACAACGACGAGGACGCCCGTGTGCGTCAGGACATCGGCTACGACGGTCTCAGCAGCAGCGACGAACGCACTTTCTTCGATACCTACCTGCAAGCGGTAGCACAGCGTTTCGGAACACAGTCCCCCGCTTACCTCAACGCCTACAACGACCCATCCAACGACGATTTTACATATTTCCGCAGCACACGCTACGACAATGCCAACATAAAAATCACCGACCGCTACAAATACTACAACAACGCCGAAGGCAACTCGGCACCATCTGGCAGCAGTGGAGAGGACTATCCCACCGCAGCCACCTCGTACCCCAACGGCGAGGATATCAACAACGACAACACCCTCAGCGAAAGCGAAAACTACTACCAGTACAGCATCGACCTGTCGCCAGAAAATATGGTGATAGGGCAGAACTATATCACTGATATTCAGGAAGCACAGAATATAAAACTCCCCGACGGAAGCACCGCCACTTGCAAATGGTACCAGTTCAAGATTCCCGTGCGCAGTCCCGAAAAGAAAGTGGGAAGCATCGAAGGCTACCAGTCGATTCGTTTTATGCGTATGTTCATGCGCGAGTTCAGCGAGCCTATTATCCTGCGTTTCGCCACTTTGGAACTCGTTTACGGCACATGGCGCAAGTACGAACAAGACCTCTACGAGCCTGGCGATTACTCCGGCGGCGACGCCAACACTCAATTCACCACCTCTACTGTGAACATCGAGGAAAACGGCTACCGTTCGCCTGTTCCTTACGTTTTGCCTCCGGGCATCGACCGTGAGGAGTGGTACAGCAACTCGTCGTACTATCAGATGAACGAGCAGTCGTTGCAGATGACGGTTTCCGAGCTGGGTTCCGGCGACGCCCGCGCCATCTACAAAAACGCTGCCTACGACCTGCGCTATTTCGGTTCGCTGAAGATGTTCGTCCATGCCGAGAAACTCAACGAAACCGACAACCTCAAGGACGGCGACCTCACGCTCTTTGTGCGTTTGGGTAACGACTTCACCAAAAACTACTACGAGTACGAGCTCCCGCTGAAACTCACCCCCTGGGGCACAAGTATGAGCGAGGACGATGTGATTTGGCCCGAAGACAACAATGTGGAGATAGACCTCGAAAAGCTGGTGGCAGTGAAAGAAAACCGCAACAAGCAGATACGTTCGGGAAACACCGACTATTCGCAGAATGACATTTATTTCGAACGCGACGGCGGCAAGAAATACTCCGTGCTGGGAACGCCAAACATCGGTGCCGTGAAGGTGATAATGATAGGCGTTCGCAATCCCCGCAAACAGTCGATGGGCGACGGCAACGACATGCTTCCCAAGTCGGCGATAGTATGGGTTAACGAGCTGCGCCTGGGCGATTTCAGCCGTAAGAGTGGCATAGCCGCCATGGCTTTGGCACGTACCAATCTCGCCGACATTGGCGACCTATCCCTCTATGGCGCCTACACTTCGTCGCGTTTCGGCTCTTTGGAACAGAATATCAGCGACTTGGACGGACTCAACAACACCAATGTCGAAGTGGCCTTGAACCTCGACCTCGACAAGTTCCTGCCCGAAACGTGGGGCTTGAAGATTCCTTTCCATTTCGACCACTCCACACAGATAGGCACTCCCGAATACAACCCTCTCGACCCCGACGTCAACCTGCGTCGTGACATACGCTCGTATCAGACTTCCGAGGAACGCGACTCCATACGCAATATGACACGCGAACACCTCTCGCGCACCAACATCAACCTTGTTAACCTTCACAAGGAACGCACAGGCAAGGGCACAACCTCCACGCCACATTTCTATGAAATAGAGAACTTCAATTTCTCCTACGCTTTCTCAGGCGAGAAACAATCGGATGTGGATGTGGAATATTACGACAAGAAACAGCACCGCGGCGGATTTACCTACACTTTCTCGCAAACGCCCACGCAACTTAAACCTTTCGATAAAATGAAATTGTTTAAGAACAAGCACCTCAGGTTTATACGCGATCTTAATTTCTACTACCAGCCCAAGAGCATGTCGTTCCGTACCGAGGTGTTCCGCGATTTTCAGGAGACTAAACTGCGCAACAAGAGCGCCGGCGACATCATCATCAAGCCCACTTTCTACAAGCAGTTTACCTGGGAGCGTGTTTACAACCTGCAATACGACTTTTCCAAGACATTGCATTTCCAATACGACGCCACCGCCAACGCCGACGTTGAGGAGCCTATGGGCAAAATCGACACCCGCACCAAAAACGACTCCGTTTGGCAAAGCGTGCTGGAGTTCGGCCGTATGAGAAATTTCGAACAAAAAGTCACAGTAAAATGGGATTTCCCCATCGAGCGTTTCCCATATCTCGATTTCCTGCGCACGCCGCTTACCTACGAAGCCAAATACATGTTCACGGGCAGCACACCGGCCACACAGAGTCTTGGCAATACTATCGAGAACACCCGCATCGCCACTGCTTCTGTGAACGGCACCATGAAAACCCTTTACGACAAGTTTAAATTCATAAAGAACGCCTACCAGCCAAAACCCTCCAAGGATGCCAAAGGCAACGACCGTTTCGGCAAGGGTAACGGACCCAACGACAAGAACAAGGATAAAGGAAAAGACAAGGACAAGAAAGACCAAAAGCGTGGCAAGGACAAGGATAAAAAAGATAAAGACAAAGACAAAGCAAGTCTCGAAACCAAGACCGACTCCATTGCCGATTCCACCAAGGAATCCAAGTTTTTGGAGATCCTTCGCGAGGTGGGCTATTTCTCAATACGTGCCGTTACCGGACTCAAGACTTTCTCGGTGAAATACACCTTGTCCGAAGGCACTCTTATCCCCGGCTTTATGCCCGAAGCCACTATTTTGGGCATGGACAACAAAAACCTGTGGTCGCCGGGACTGGCCTTTGTGTTCGGCGGACAGGGCGACATAGTGGCCGGACTTCTGGAAAACGACTATCTGTCGAAAGATACCTTGCTCAACGCCGCCCACATGGTGAAATCCAACGATGTGCTTGCAATTCAGGCTAATGTGGAACCAATCCGCGACCTGAAAATCGACATCAGTTTTACACGTAATTTCACATCTCAGGGCTCGTGGTATTATAAATATAACAACGACCTTGGGTACATCGATGGCCCGCTCTCGCCGACGCGCTTCGGCTCGTACTCCACAACTATCTGCATGTTCAACACCGCTTTCGACGACCCCGATGCCCTGTTCAGCCAGTTCCTAGAAAACCGCGCAGTGGTGGCCAACCGTCTGGCGGCCATCAACCCCGACCCATACACCGACGAGGCTATCCTCGACACCCTCAGCGGATTGGTGTTCCCGGGCGGCTACAGTCCCAACTCGCAGCAGGTGCTTATGACATCGTTCCTCGCCACCTATCTCGGCCGCGACGTGCATACCATGGGTTTCTCGCCCTTCCTCGGTTTCCCGCTGCCTAACTGGAGTATAACTTACAATGGATTGAACAAGGTGGAATTCCTGAAAAAGTGGTTCACCAACATATCCTTCTCGCACCGCTACAACTCCACATACTCCGTCAGCAATTACACCACCGACATGGCCATCTCCAACATCGACAATTACGACTACGGCATGGAAACGGTGCTCAACGCCTCCAACGACTTCATCCCCAAGGAGAGCATCGACCAGATACAGCTCACCGAGCAGTTCAATCCCTTCCTTAAAGTGGATGTGGTGATGGTCAACAGCATCCAATTTAATATTGCATATCAGCGCGCCCGCACACTGTCGCTCAGCTTCTCCAACAACCAGCTTACCGAGATGAGCCGCGACGGATTCACCATAGGGGCTGGCTACCGTATCAAGGACGTGTCGTTCACCATCACCACCGGACAGAAAACCCACAACCTCAAGAGCGACATCGTGATACAGGCCAACCTGTCGTATAACCAGAACAAGAGCCAGATACGAAAGATAGCACAGAATACCTCGCAGATTTCGTCGGGTTCCGAAGTGTGGACGGGAGGACTCTCGGCCGAATACGCCCTCACCCAGTCGCTTACCGTGCGTGCGTTCTTTGAAACCACCATCAACCGTCCGTTCATCTCCAACTCGTACCCCAACTCCACCACCAAGGGCGGTATCACGGTTAGATTCTCTTTTTAATGAAAAGAACTGAAACATAATAAATTATGGAAGAAGAAATAATAATTCAAAACCCGACTCAACCGACGCCGATGTCCGTGCCGGCCGTTGACGAAGGCCGCGGGGCATTGCGCAAGAGCGGAAAACTTATGCTCATCGCTGCCATAGTGCAGAGCGTATTGGTAATGGGACTCTATATCGGAGGTATCCTAGCGGGAAATGTCTTTTTAAGGATGTACGATTATTTGTATGTCCCATTCGAAACCTTGACGGCTATATATATGTTGATGATAGCTTCCGCGCTGTTGCTTGTGCCCCCCACGGCTCTTATGTTCTGCTATACGTTTTCGGCACGCAAAGCGGCCAACGGCAACGAAAAAGCCCTCGTCCGTTCTACAAAGCACATCAAGACCTATTTCATGATTTCGGCTATAATGACTATGGTGGCATTGTTTGCCATGTTTGTGATAATGCTGTTTCATTTGTGGATTAACTCACTTTAAACCTGATGATTATGGAAAATAATATGGAAAAAGACCAAATAGGGACAATGCTGCCCGACCAATCGCGTAAAATGCTTGCCAAAGCCGGACGCTGGGGCTTGATTTTCGGCATATTGTTTCTGCTGATGGCCCTGTTGCTGTTGCGCTATGTGTGTACCGATGCCATAGACGCTTTCGGCTTTCGGCTTAGTTTGTTGGTTATGTGTGTTTTGGCTGTGGTTTTTGCCATAATAACCATCGTTACGGCAGCATCCATCCGCCGCATGGCAAAACGTTTGCTCTCAACCACCGACCCGGACGCCTATACTTTGGCGATGCGCAAACTCTCCACATACATAACAACCAGCATAGTTTATATGATTGCCAATATGATTTGTGTTGTGTGGTTTTTGGTTAGTTTGTTTATTGTGGAGTATTAAATTTACGCTGTCGGTTAATAATACTGGAATCTGATATGGAATTACCAAACACGCCCGAAAATCCCGTGCCGCTAGTGCTGAGCGAGGCGGGAGTGGAGAGCTTGGCCGGAGCGGCTACGTGGTCGCGCATCTTTGCCATAATAGGCATAGTGTTTCTGTGCCTTTATGTCCCTTTGATGTTCTGTCTCTCCCTGATAATGGTTGTGATGATTATCCCGCCGGTTGTCGTTATGGGTTTTTATCTTCTGTGTCAGGTGATAATACTTTTGCCGCTGTCCATATTTCCCGCAATAATGTTGTTCCGCCATTCGCTAAACGCCCGTCTTGCGGCCGACAACTGCGATGGAGAACGTTTCGAGCGTGCCTCGCAAAATGTGAAATTGCTATCGAAATACGTGGGCATCTCGCTGATAGTCTCAATCTTACTAACGGTGGCTTATTGGGGAATTCTTGCTTGGATGGTCGTTTCTAGCATCTAATTAATTTTGAAAACTATGGAACACCAGCTTGAAACACAGGAAAGAATTGTGGAGATCACCCCAAAAGCCGAGCGGCATCTGTCGAAGACTGCCGGTTGGGTGTTGTTCATGGCTATTGCCAATGCAATACCTTTGTCGGCAGTGGTTATTGTATTTGTCGCTTTTGCAGCAAAGTACCCTATCCCTTTGAATTACAAGAATGTTTTATGTGGCGTACTGTTCCTTTTTCCGTTTCTGCTGGATGTGGCGGTGACTTACAATGCGTTCACCTACAGCATTTTGGTTAAAAAAGCTATAAACTGTCGCGACAATTCGGCTTTGGACGGAGCCATGGCCAACAAAAGGCTGTTTTGGAAACATCTGTCGTTGCTTATGGTGGTGTCGATGGCCTTTCTAATTGTCGTTATAGTGTGGCTTGTGTGGTATTTTTATCACGAATCGCTCGATATTTTTTGATTATTCCGATGCAGGATTAGACCGCATCTCATACTAAAAAAGGCAGACCGCTGTGGCCTGCCTTTTGTGTTATATACCTGTCAGGTGTTACTGGGTAACTCTTTCGAGCCATTTCACCATGCCGAACATCACGCACATCGACACAAGGCAAACTGCGAGGAACACTCCCCAGCACTGCCAGATGGGCCAAGCGTTGAGCATGATGGGACCGACAAAGATGAACAGGTTTCCGATGGCGGTGGCGCCCAGCCACAGGCCTTGGCACAAGCCAACCATGTGGCGCGGAGCTACTTTCGAAACGAACGAAAGTCCCAGCGGAGAGATGAACAACTCTGCCACGGTGAGGAAGAAGTAAGTAACTATCATAACCCAAGGAGCGGCTTTAGCCAAACCGGCCGCTGCCATTGTGGCAAAGTCCATAGCTCTGAACTCGTCGCCCGAAGGATAGTTGCTTACAATGGAGAAAATCATAAGGAACAGGTAGGCACAGCCTGCGATACCCATACCGAGGGCGATTTTGCGAGGAGTGGAAACCGGTTTGCCTTTACGTGCCAAAGCAGCAAAGATAAGCATTACAAGAGGAGTGAGGACGATAACGAACAGCGGGTTGAGAGCCTGCCATATTTCAGGAGCAATCTGGTCGGAATTGACGAAGTCGCGGGCGAACACCGACAGCGACTGTCCGTTTTGGTGGAACGACAACCAGAAGAACACTGCTATGCCCAGCACTGCGAACAGAGCGTACATACGCTGTTTGATCTCTTTTGCCATCGAAGCTTTCTCTTCGGGGGTGTATTCAACCACCTGGGCGGCCTCTTTCTTGGCGGGTTGCGGGAATCCTTTCTTGTTTACAAAGAAGATGATGAGGGAGATGAACATAGCAAGCATCGAAGCGATGAAAGCGTAGTGGATACCTGTGTTGTAAACCTCGATGTAATCGGAGCTGAACTGTGTCAGGTCGGTAACGGCGGCGGGGTCGATTACCGAGTTGCCCATGGTTTCGGTGAATTTCTGGGTGGCCTGACCGTCGGCAAGGTACTGGTGGCACAGGGCCGGCATGTCGGCGTTGTAGATGAAGTTGTGGACTTTAAGCCACCATGTACGCAGCACGGGAGCCACGAAAGGAGCTATCACGCCGCCGATGTTGATGAATACGTAGAAAATTTGGAAACCGCTGTCGCGTTTGTCTTTGGCTTCGGCCAAGGCTTCGGGACCTTTCTTGGCGGCTTCGGCTTCGAAATTGTCGTACATCTGACCTACCAGAGCCTGCAGGTTGCCTTTGAACAGACCGTTACCGAAGGCGATGCAGAGGAGTGCGAAACAGGTGAAGATCAGTATTGCCCACCAAGTTCCGTTTCCGTTGGCGATAAGGCCGTCAACTTTGCTGAACAAAGGTATTGCCAAAGCTACATAACCGATGGCCATTATGATAAGGCCCCACTGGATGGTGCGGTTGTAGTTCTGGGTGCGGTCGGCAATGATACCGCCCACCAAACTCAACACGTAAATTCCGAAATAGAACACGGAATAGATGAGTCCGGCGGTGCCGTCGTCCAAACCGAATTTCGATACGATGAACAGCAGGAGGATGGCGTTCATGATATAGTATCCGAAACGCTCGCCCATGTTGCTCAATGCGGCTGCTACAAGTCCTTTGGGGTGTTCTTTAGCCTTTCTTAGGTAGAAAACCAAAAAAGGAATCACCACGATGAGTATGGCACAAAAAATCACACCGGTGGTATGATTTTGCCACAGATTAGTGAAAAATTCTGACATGTTTTTTTGATTTTAATTATTAATTAGTGTTGTTTTTATTTGCAATTACAAAAAACGTTTGTCTTTACGTTTTTAGTTTCGCAAAGTTACGCATTTTTTTTGAAAAATCATACATTTTTTATCAAAATAAAACCCTTCGCAAGTCGAACAGCCTTTGTAAAAATTGGATTTCAAAGTATTATGCGTTTCGAGTTATCAACATTTTTTTTGCCGAGGCTGTGCATAAACTCTTTTCGCAAGTCAAAAAATGCGGAAAAAAAAACGTACTTTTGCAGTGGTATGTTCAAACATACTTTTTATATAAGTGCTTGATATATGGATATTAAAGAAATTTACGACCTGTTTCGCAAAAGCGGCTCGATAACTACGGACTCCCGTCAGATAGGCGAGGGGACTATGTTCTTCGCGCTCAAGGGCGCCACTTTCGACGGCAACACCTTCGTTGCGGAGGCTTTCACCAAAGGTGCGTCGTACTGCGTTATCGACAATCCGCAGTACCGCCTCAACGACCGTTGTATATTGGTTGACAATGTGTTGCAGACCATGCAGCAACTTGCCACCTATCACCGCCGTCAGTTCCAGATACCCGTGCTCGCCATCACCGGCACCAACGGTAAAACCACCACCAAGGAGCTGGTAACCGCCGTTTTGCGCAAACGCTACCGCACTCACGCCACGCAGGGCAATTTCAACAACCACCTCGGAGTGCCTATCACGCTGCTAACCATGCCGTTGGACACCCAGATTGCCGTGGTGGAGATGGGCGCCAACCACCCGGGCGAGATCGATTTTCTCTGCCATATCGCAGAACCCGATTTCGGACTTATCACCAACGTGGGCAAGGCACATCTGGAGGGGTTTGGCTCGTTTGAGGGCGTAATCAACACCAAAACAGAACTTTACCGATACCTTGCCGGAAAAGGCGGGCAGGTTTTCGTCAATGCCGACGACGACATACTGATGCAGCACAGCCAGCCGCTGCGCCGCGTTACCTATGGCCAGGCCGCCGATGCCGACACCAAAGGCTCGTATGTGGGTGCCAATCCGTATATGAAATTCTATTTCGAAAACGGCGACAACGTATATTCCGTGCAAACCAACCTTTTGGGCGGCTACAATCTGGCCAACGCCATGGCCGCCGTGTGCGTGGGCAGGCATTTCGGCGTGGAGCTGTTCGACATAAAAGAGGCGCTGGAGGCCTACACACCCACCAACAGCCGCTC
>DBXF01000036.1:18404-18553 GCA_002309295.1 Bacteroidales bacterium UBA1219
GCCGTGGTGATGCTCGGAGGGATGAGGGAGCTAGGTCCCACTTCGGAGCAGGAGCACCGCAACGTAGTGGAGATGGTGCGGAGTTTCGGTTTCAGCAAGATGGTGTTTGTCGGCGAAGAGTTTGCTTTCGTCAAAGGTCTGGCCGACAA
>DBXF01000011.1:0-4460 GCA_002309295.1 Bacteroidales bacterium UBA1219
CAAAGGCTGCCCGTTTTTTTATACTATAAATTTTCAACTTTCAATTTTTTTCTCCAGTTCTGCGATGCGTTGCGCCATCTCTTCGAGCTTGCGTTCGTAGACGTATATTTTGCGCATTTTGTCGGCGGGAAGAGCAGGGGAGCCAAGCATTATATTGTTGGATTTCACGTTCTTAGTCACGCCCGACTGAGCGGCTATCGTTACGTTGTCGCCCACTTCGATGTGTCCCACCACACCCACCTGTCCGGCGAGTATGCAGTTGGCACCCACTTTCGACGAGCCGGCCACGCCGCTCTGCGAGGCCATGGCGGTGTTTTCTCCCACCACCACGTTGTGGGCTATNNCAGCCGGCGTGCAGGATGACATTGTCACCAATTATCATACCGGGGTAAACCACTACTCCCGGATACAGAATGCAGTTTTTGCCGATGACGGTGGAACCTGCTATGCCGCACTGCGCGGCCATCACGGTATTATCTCCCACCACCACGTTGTGGGCTATCTGGCACAGGTTGTCCAGTTTCACGCCTTTGTGGATAAAGGTGGAGCCGAGGGTGGCGCGGTCGATACAGGTGTTGGCACCAATTTCCACGTCGTCTTCGATTATCACGTTGCCTATCTGGGCAATCTTGTCGTAGCCTTGTCCGTTGCCTTTGGGGGCGAAGCCGAAGCCGTCGGCACCCACAACGGCACCCGAGTGCAGTATGCAGTTGTTGCCTATCATGCAGTTCATATACACCTTAACACCTGCAAACAATGTAGTTTTGTTGCCGATTTGCACGTTGTCGCCGACGTAGGTCTGGGGATAGATTTTGCTGTTGTCGCCCACCACGGCATTCTCGCCGATGTAGGCAAACTCGCCGATGTAGCAGTTTTCTCCGATTTTTGCCGAGGGATGGATGAAAGCCAGTTGCGAAACGCCTTTCTTGTCGAGCTGCATCTCGTTGTAGATGCTAAGCAGTTGAGCGAAAGCCATATAGGCGTTTTCCACGCGGATAAGGGTTGTGTGCACGGGGTGTTCGGCCACAAAGTCCTTGTTCACGATAACAGCGGTGGCTTTGGTCTCGTAGATGTGGTGTGTGTATTTGGGGTTGGCCAAAAAGGAGAGGCCGCCTTCCACACCTTCTTCAATCTTGCAGAGTTTGAAGACTTCGGCAGCGGGGTTGCCTTCCACCGTTCCGCCCAGCATTTGTGCTATTTTTTGTGCTTCGAATTTCATTGATGCGGTGATTTACAGATGTTTGCAGTCTTGGATTGTTTGTCGTTCCGTTATGCAAAGATACTTTTTTTTTATTGAACAACCAAATAAGGTTTTATTTTATCGAAAGTTTCCTGATAAATCAGGTTGGTTTTCAGCAGGTCGTTCACCGTGGCGAACTTGCCGTATTTCTCGCGGTAGTTCACTATGGCTTTGGCCTGATAGTAGTCGAGGTAGGGGTGGCGTTTCAGCTGGTCGATGGTGGCGGTGTTTATGTTTATCTTGCGCAGCTCGTCGCCGTCGATGATGATGTTGGGTGCCACTTTTTCGTAAAGCTCCTGCGTAAAGCCATAGACTTCGAGCAGCTGTTCCGGTTTGTAGAAGCCTCCCAGCTGTTGGCGGTATTTGACAATGCGTTTGGCGTAGCCGCTGCCAATGCCGCGCAGCTCTTTCAGGTCCGAAGTGTCGGCGGTGTTCAGCTCCACTTTCTTTGTTACAGTGGGTTGCGACGGCCTTTCCGACGAGTATTCGCGGCGGGGCTCCCTTTCGGGGATGTTCTCGATAACGATGTAAGGCTCAAGAATTTGAAAATCCTCGTCGTCGATGAAGAAAAGCTTTTTTACATCGTCGGCTTTGCGGAACACTCCCCCTCTCTGACGGTATTTGTCCACAGCCTGCGCCTGTTTCGGGCTGTAGCCCAGCTTTGTCCAGCCCTCCACAGAAAGGGTGTTGGGGTCGAAGGTGAAAGGTGTGAGCTTGCGCCCGAAGGAGCGGTTGAAATTGTTGTTCTCGAAATAGCGGAAGTCGTTGGAGTCCAAGTTATTGAGAATGCTGTCCTTGTACTGCGAAATCTCTTTTTCAAATACAGTGAAGTCGTATTTCTGGCTTTCGCGCTCAAAGAGGACGGGACGCAGGGCAAGCACGACGATGAGCACCACCAGAAAGGCCGATACAAAGAAAAATCCGCGTTTTTCGGATTGCGAGAAGTTCATAAATGCGGGTTTGCGGGGGCTGTTGCTCATTTGGTGTATATGAGGGTTATTCTTCGTCGGCGGATTCGCTCTCTTCCTCGTCGAATTCTATGGTGCCACGTTGTCGCAGTATGCGCGGGTTTTCCAGCTTTTCGTCGGACACGAAGCCGTCGCCGTAGGTTACCCGCTGTCCGTTCACCGACATCAGCGGATTGTTAGAGAAGAT
This sequence comes from Bacteroidales bacterium UBA1219, assembly GCA_002309295.1. GTDB lineage: Bacteria > Bacteroidota > Bacteroidia > Bacteroidales > P3 > UBA1219. The sequence continues at coordinate 2,396 of DBXF01000011.1, forward strand.
GCGTTTCTCGTTGCGGTCCCACACAAGGGTTTCCATATAGGTGGTGTCGCCCGTCTGGTGGTCGATAATAATAACGTTGTTGCGTGCTATTATCTGGTTTTTGCGGTCCGAGTCGATGGCGTATTTGGCTGTAAGCGTGGATTTCACTTTTTTGTTGGCATCATAAAACTGCAAAAGTACGCCTTTGGGGTATTCGGTGCGGGCGTTTTCGCCGTCGTAGCGGTTTATTTCGGGCGCCAGCACACGCACCTGCACATTGCCGTCCTTGCTACGCAGAATCTCGGCGTCCGAGAGTGTTTGCAGGGGCATCTCCTTTTTCTCGAAGAAACGTATGGTGTCCATGTCGTTGCTGCAGGAGCAGAGTGCAAAAAGCGACACAACCCCTGCCAAAAGGAGGAGTTGTGTCGTTTTGTATATGTTTTTTACAGTTGTCAAAGGAGTGTTAGTTGCGTGTTCTTACTGTTGTGGATTCTCCAATCCATCCGCCAACGTAGTACGACTGTCCGTCGATGACATTTTCCATAAAGGCGTCGGCTTTTTTGGGGAAGTGTGCCGAGTAGGTGCCTATGAATTTGTTGGCACGTTCCTGAATTTCGGGGCTGTTGTCGATGCTGCGCGCTCTTACTGCTTTGTCCACGGCGGCCCAGAATGCTGCACGGCGTTGTACTGGCGAGTCGCCGCAGCAGGAGCCTGCCGACTGTGCGTAGAGTGCTGCTATTATCAGGTAGGGTTCGCCGGAGTTGGGGTCCAGTTTGGCGGCGGAGTAGGCTGCACTGCGTGATGCGGCGTAGCTGTGCGCTCCTTGATAGGCGGCGGCCAAGCGGATGTAAGCTTTGTATTTGTCTTTGTCTTCGGAAAGTCCGTTTGCGGCTTCCTGGAAGTATTTAGCAGCTTCGGAGAATTGTTTCTTGGCGTAGCAGAGGTTGCCCATCAGATAAGCTGTTTGCGGGCTGGGAGCCAGTTTGTGCAGTTGCTCGGTGGCGTCGAAGTAGAGTTTCGATTCCATGCATTTCTTCGATTCCAGAAGGTCGCATATCTTGCGCAGAAGCACGGTGTCTTCGGGAGCGGCCTCGAATTTCTTGGTGAAAATCTCCTCAAGTTTCTCGCATGTGGCGTAGGGTGCGAACAGAGCCTCGACATTGGCTATGCAGGGATTTATCTTCTCAGCATCGCCAGGTGTTGCGGCCAGCTGTTTTTCGAGCAGGGTGGAGGCGATGTTGTAGTTTTCCACAATCAAGTCCACATCGGCTTTCTTAGTAATGTTTACATAGTTTATTGTGGCCTCGAAGAATTTGAGTATGAGGTTGGAAGGAACGCTCTCCTGACCAATTGTGATGCCTTCTGCGTAAATGGGATAGTAGGTCTCAACGGCTTTCTTGCCTTTGTAGGCCTCGATGTCGGCGGCTTTACGCGCCTTGTTGGGGCCTTCCTTGCCGAAATATTGTATGCGCAAGTCGTAGAGGCCGAACAACTCTTCCATAAGAGAGTCGCGACGTGCAGGGGTGATGTCCTTCTGGGCTATCATGGTTTTCACGATAGTTGTGCCGCGGATGAACACATTTTCGCTGCTGCGCGGACAGGTCTTGAGGACCTCTTTCCAAGGCTCGTAGGCATTAACGTAATCTTTTTGTTTATAAAATTCGCTGTAGAGGGCGATGTTCTGAACGCATTGTACGCTGTCTTCGGGTGTGGCACCGTATTTTTGGGCGTTTGCACTTATCGGTATTATCGATGCTAAGAGTGCTAATCCTATGAATGACAACTTTTTCATCTTTTTAATGCTTTAAATGTTATTTTATGTTTTTATGTTTGTACCTATTGTTTATTCATACTTACGTTTCTTGAACCATGTGTCGCTGGTCGAGAGCGATAGTCCGATTTGTACATATTGTTTGCGCACAAGGTCGGGGGTGCCGTAGCTGCCGTACTGTACGCTGAGGTTGACGAACGACTTCATCTTCCTTACGGGGAACGAAACTCCTGCATGTATGCCGAAATCGTCGATGCGGCTTCTTTCTCCAGCGATATTTATGTTGCTCTTGCCGATTTCATAATGAATGCCGGC
>DBXF01000011.1:4504-17564 GCA_002309295.1 Bacteroidales bacterium UBA1219
AAGCCGAGAGCCATGCGGTAGTTGTTGTCGTATTCTATGGCGTTCCAGTCGCCGAAGATGTTTTTGGTCGTGTTTTCGGTGTATTTTGCGCCGTTCCATTGCGAGTAGGTGAGGTCGAGTCCGACGGTCCATTTGTCGGCTTTGTTGAAAGCCACGCCCAATCCCACTACCGAAGGCAGTTCGAGGCTGCTTACGTAACTCTCGGTGGGGAACACGGTATCAGCGATATACTCTGTGCCGCTTTTGGTTGAGAAGGTGTAGATGGTAGCCTTGTCGTCCACGTTGAGTTTGAAGGGACAGGAGTAGGTTAGGCCGAAGGTCATGGAGTTCTCGTTGGCTAGCGGCAGTATGTACTGCAATCCGAAATCGAGGGAGAAATTACGTACTACTGTTTCTTTCTGCTTGCGCGAGCTAAGGGCGTAGATGGAGTCGAAATGGTAAGTTATTGCACGGTTGATGTTACCGAAAAGGAAATTGGCGTTGAAACCGGCCGAGAGCGAAGGGGTGATGCTGAAGGCGTGTCCCCAGTATATTTTGTTGATGCCGCCGCTACCGTCGAACACCGTGGTTACGTTGCCGAAACTGGTGTCGGGGATAACGAGGGTGGTCTTGTAGTTAAGCTCGGACCACGGCACAAGGCCTATGCTTGTCTTCCACCAACGGGTGATGGGGAAACCTATGGCTATGTGCGACAGGTTGCCGTTGGCGTCGCGGTAGGTCTGGTTATTGTCCGTAAGACGTTCGAAATCGAAAACCAGACCGAAGTCGAACACAAACGACTGTGTGTCGATGGCCGTGTACGAAGCAGGGTTGTTGCTGTTGATGGCGAAATTGTTGCGTACGGTGTACGACAATCCTGCCATGGCGTTGGTGTAGGGATTGTTGTACGGCGATTTTATCTCGCCGATGCCGAACTGCGAGTATGGCGAGTTGATGCCGTTCTGAGCCCACGCTGCGGCACAGGCGACGGTCATCACAACCGCAATCATTATGCTATTTATTTTGGTTTTCATTATATTCCAATATTTTGTTTAATCCTATCAGTGTCAAGTCTTTGACGTAATTTGTGTCGATGTCGCCGCATTTCAGCTTCTGCTCGAGCAAAAGGCCGTCGCCGCCTGTTATCACCGCTTTAAGCTCTTCGTGATCTATGCTGTACATGTCGTAAAAACCATAGAGCTCCAGCAAGGTAGCGATATAAACGCCCGAAAGTATTGACATTCGGGTACTTCCGCTGCCTCTTTTGTTGAGTTCGTTTACATCCGACAAGTGCAATAACGGTAATTTCTTCGTAAAAGTATGTAGGGCCTCAAATTTCATTGTAAATCCCGGCAAAATGGCGATGCCGTCGAATATTCCATTTATGTCGATAAGGTCCACGGTGATGCAGGTGCCGGCATCTATCACAAGGCAGTTTCGCGAGGGGAAAAGTGCAGCGGCTCCCACGCAGGCGGCAATGCGGTCGGGACCGAGGGTTTCGGGAGTTTCGTAGTCGATGACTATGGGTAGCGGCATCTGTGCGTTGAGGGTGTAGAAATGTGCCTGTTGTGGTGTGATGTTTTGGAAATCAATATCTTGTCCCACCGACGATGCAATAACGGCCTCTATCGGGTATTGTCCGAAAAGGGCGCTGTATTGCTCGGTGTTTTCCAATATGCCCGAAGCGACGATAGTTTCGCCATCGAATACCGCGAATTTGGTGCGTGTGTTTCCGGTGTCTATCGTCAGGTTCATCGGGTTATTTTTTTGTGTTGAAGTAGTTCATTGTGCGTTCGATGCCTATGGTGGCGAAGGATTTGACTATCTCGCAGGCGGTGTCGGCTTTTTCGCTGATGATGGCGAGGTCGTCGTCGGGAAATTTGCTGAGCACGTAATCCACCTGGCGGCCGCGCGAGAAGTTGTCGCCTATGCCCACGCGCAGACGGGCGTAGTCCTGTGTGCCGAGACACATCTCTATGTCGGTGAGGCCGTTGTGTCCGCCGGCTCCGCCTTTGCCTTTCAGGCGCAGGGTTCCCACGGGCAGGGCGAGGTCGTCAACAATAACGAGGATGTTCTCGCGGGGAATCTTTTCCGTTGTCATCCAGTATTTTACGGCTTTGCCGCTGAGGTTCATGTAGGTGGTGGGCTTTATCAGCACAAGGGTGCGGCCTTTGTATTTGGCTTCGGCGCGGTAGGCGTGACGCGAAAGGGCGAAATCGCACTCGAGCTCCTTGGCCACGCGGTCTATCATGATAAATCCGGCGTTGTGGCGTGTGCCCTCGTATTCGCTGCCAATGTTGCCCAGTCCAACTATGAGGTATTTCATCGTGTTATCGGTTGCTTCGGCCTCGGAGCCGCAATGGAAAAGCCTTCTCAGCCAGTTCATTTTAGTAGATGCCTTGTTCGTGAAGTTCTTTCAGACGTTGCACCACCATGGGGCGGTCTTCTTTGTAAGTAACTCCAAACCAGCGTGCTGTGGTCTGCAGTACCTGCATCGTGGCGCTGCCCTCGTTGATGAAGGTGTTCACCGCAAAGGGTATGTAGTATTCCGATTTCAGCTCGTGGCCCGATTTTTTGAGAAATTCCACAAAGAGTTTCTCCGATTTTGCGAAATAGTCGGGGGTGAAACCGAAGAGGTTCATCGACACTATGGCGTCGGCGGGGAGGGGATGCATGGAGCCGTCGCTGTCCTTGTATTCGATGCCGTTGGCGGTGCGCGAGATGGCGGTGCGTTCGGTCATGGAGACGAGGTTGCCGGCGGCGTCGATGTTGCACACACCGCGCGACACGGAGCCGTTTTCGGACAAGGTGTTTTCCAATCGGTAACCCACCATGCAATAGCGACATTGCGCGTCGCCGAGGGTCTGCAGGTGCGCGCCCATCACCTCGAAAGCGTTACGGCCGTAGAAATCGTCGGCGTTGATGATGGCGAAAGGCTCGTGGATGGCGTCCTTGGCCATAAGTATGGCGTGGTTGGTGCCCCATGGTTTTTCGCGGCCTTCGGGCACGGTGAAGCCTTCGGGAAGCTTGTTCAGCTCCTGGAACACGTATTCCATCTGTATTTTGTTGCCGAAACGCTCGGGGGTGAAAATTTGGCGGAAATCGTTTTCGAAGCTGTGGCGGATAACGAACACCACTTTGCCGAATCCGGCGCGTATGGCGTCCTGTATGGAGTAGTCCATTATGGTTTCGCCGTTGGGGCCTACGTTGTCGAGTTGTTTCAGTCCGCCGTAGCGGCTGCCCATGCCAGCGGCAAGAACTAATAAGGTCGGTTTCATGTTATTGTATCGTATTTAACTGATAATCAATAATTAGTGTTAATTGTAACGTTTTGCAAAGATACGAAAAAAAGTTGGATTTGAGAAAAGTTTTTTTTGGATATAAAGAAATGCACATTTTGATGCAATAAAATAAGAGAAATGTCGTTATAAGAGCAAAAATATACGCTATGAATACTATATTATTAAAAGATAGTGCGTTGAATAGTTTGTGGAACTACCTGCAAAGCCTTTCGCTTTCGGCTAAAGACAGTCGATGGTTGGCCGACCAACTTATTATGAACGCAGAACGCCAGGAGACAAAACAGCTTGTTTTTACTCATATTGATGAGGATTTTCTTCCCTCTGAAAAGGTTTTGTCACGCGTTCTCGGTCCGGTTCCCGGCAACATCGACATTGACAAAGAGATTGATTTGATGTGGAAGGAGCGTGCAAAATGAGGATTTTTCTTGACACCAACGTGATATTGGATTATCTTTGCAAACGCGAGCCGTTCTGCAAAGATGCGGATATACTTTTTGAGATTTTTGAACGAAAAATCCACACAGGTATTGTCTCCACGCTAACCGTAATAAACACTGCATATATTTTACATAAACTGTTTCCCAAACAGCAAATTAAGGGCCTTGTCGACTGGCTATGCTCCGATTTTGAGGTGGTTTCCGTGAGAAGAGAGGATGTTGTTTTGGCAAACAACAATGCTTCCGCCAAAGATTTTGAGGATGCAGTGCAGTACTACTCGGCCTTGAGCCACAATCCAGATTTGATTCTTACACGAGACAAAAACGGTTTTGAAGGTTTGGGGGTTACAGTGATGACACCTTCAGAATTTATAGCAGCAAGCAGAAAGGCATAGCTTTCCAAACAAGAAGCATTTTGTGAAATAGGCACCTAAAAGTTGCCTAAAACAAATCCTGCGACTATTTCTAATTATATTTTATTGATACACAAGTGGTTATCTTCTTGGGTGATAAAAGTCATTAAAACATTTGCCTGTTTCATAAAAAAAGCGTAATTTTGCAAAGTCTTTTACTCCGAAGCCCCGGTGGGCAATTCCTTTGTGCATTTGGGGTGGGGCAAGGGACCAACATAATGAAAAGACGTTGAACTGACGTTTTATCTGCGACCATTCGAACTTCGCAAATTCGCTATCTTTCGCACGATAAAGCAATGGTTGAACGCCTCATGGGTGTATAATTATGTCCGTGCATACGGATGTCTATTATACAATTCACGTGGGCTTCGGCATTGCTTATTCTCGAAAGATGGGCATGCGAAGGCCCGGATGGTGGGATAAGCAAAGGACTTGATTCCCACGTTTTTTTATTGTGCTTTTGATTGGAAAAACAGAATTTGCGGCGGCAGGGAATCGACGCCTTTTAAAGTTGCGCCCGGCACGTATTAGGGTTGTATCTATGGGTTTAAAAATAATACAAATTAAAAAGAATTATCCATGTATTGTAACAAAACAAGCTTGCCATGAATTTAACAAGGTCTGTGGAACAAAAATGAAGATGGTGGAGATTGATGAGCTGCTCAATACTTCAAATAACAAGTGTTATCTAAGCGAACTTGGTAAAACTATTGGTATAAATGGAAATACAATTAATAGCTCAAACGCCGCATACATTTGCATCCAACCTGAAAACATTACAACTGTCAATGGAAACCAATTGTTTGCTTGGTTACACAGAAAAAGGGATAGTAAATGGGGCCGTTTGATGTTTGGAACAGAGAAAGATTTTAATACCTTTGTTGCCAAAATGAACCTCTGCGGCATTGGATGCTTGCAGTTTGAAACTGGGAATGAAAAAGATGCTTTTTGTGATAAACTATTTAAAACTGTAAAAAAAGGAACATTTGAAACAATGAAAGAACTCAAAAATTATTTAGAAACCAAAATCGACTTGACAATGCGCGATTGCGATGGCAAAATTAACACACATTTGAACGCAAATAACGGCTATGAAATATACCTAAAAGGGGAATTACAAGACGGCAACAAGCTATACAAACCTATGGTAAAGACCATGAAAAAAGTAAAACCCATAATTAAAATGGGGATAAAACTCGTATTGGCAGCGGTTATGCTGCTTGCTGGAAACGGAGTTTGGGCACAAATTGTTGAAAGGGATGTTAGATACCAAATAACAAGTGATACTTTCCCTTATACAGCCGCCGTGGTTCAATACACTCATACAGTTTATTATTCGTACTTCTATTCTGGGTCAATTAATATAAAAGACACTATAGAATATAATGGAACAACCTATACTGTAACAGCAATTGATGACTATGCTTTTTATGGCTGTTCAAACTTGACAAATGTTTCAATCCCCAATACAGTAAAAACAATAGGTAGTTACTCATTCAATGGAAGTGGAATAACAACCATTACTATACCCGACTCGGTTGTTTCAATTGGCACCTATGCCTTTTATAATTCACAATTGACATCCGTTACTATAGGCAACTCTGTAAAAAATGTGGGCAGATTCGCTTTTAACAGTGGCCAATTGGCTCGGACTAATTACACTGGAACCATTTCTCAATGGTGCAGTATTAACTTTAAGTCAAATTCGGCTAATCCTGTATTTAACAGTCAAAATCTATATATCAACAATCAACTTGTCACAGAATTGACATTTCCCAATAACGTGGATACAATAAAAAAGGCAACGTTCATTAACGACACTTGTATTAAATCCATAGTATTTGGAGACTCCTTAAAACACATTGCAGATTCGGCTTTTTGGGGATGCTCTTCGATTGACACACTTACATTCTTAAGACAAATGCCACCTACAACTGGCAGAGTTTGGAATAGAGGGGTTCCAGGAAATGCAATTCACAGGATTCCTTGTGGAAGTTACCCGTGGTATCTAAACGCTTTTGGCACAGCTTTATTTTTTGAAAATCCTTTTTACTCATTTTCTGTAATATCAGAAGACACTTTGAAAGGTAATGCTCAAGTTCTGTCATTAGCCACATGTACAAATCCACAATCTGTGATATATGCTGTGGCTAATAACGGCTACTCTTTCTCACACTGGAGCGATAACAACACCCAAAATCCACGCACATTAACAGTTACTCAGGACACGGCTCTTATTGCATATTTCACGCAGACAACGCCACAACAGTGGTACAACTTTGCCGTCATTCCAGAAGATACGACAAAAGGCACAGTACAAGTATTTGCACAACCCTCACAAGCAAGTCCCCAAGCCACTTTTATCGCTTTGCCCAAATCAGGGTACGACTTTTCTCATTGGAGCGATAACAATACACAAAACCCACGTTCCATAACCGTAACACAGGATACGATTATGGTAGCCTATTTTACACAGCAAACACAACAGTGGTACAACTTTATAGCAGTGTCTGAGGATAATACAAAAGGAACTGTGCAGATTGTAACGCAACCCACACAGGCAAGTCCGCAGGCTACAATAATAGCACTGCCCAACACTGGCTACACCTTTGCCCGCTGGAGCGATGGCAACACGCAAAATCCTCGTACACTTACAGTTACTCAAGATACTGTGCTTATAGCATACTTTGCTTCCAACCAAAGCATTGCCGAGGCCGAAAACGACATCATTTCCATCCGCACAGCCAACGGCCACATTTTGTTGGAGGGCGTTGGCAACGAGCGTGTGTATGTGAGCGATGTGCTCGGTAGGGTGATATACAATGCCACAGTAAACGAAAAAGCCGAGATTGCGGTGAAAAACCAAGGAATTTATTTCGTGAAAATCGGCAGCCGCCCGGCACAGAAAGTGGTGGTAGCACGATAAAAAGATTTATTCAAAAACAAAACGGTCTGATGAAATGTCAGACCGTTTTTTTATCAGCTTTTAGTGTTGTGCTATTTAAAAATAATTTATACAAGTTGCAGTAATACAATGTGTTGGTTTATGTTACACTGGCAGGGGGTTGGTTATTCTTCTGTTTCTTTTGTCTTGAAACATGAAGAAACATTCAGTGAATGTTTCGATAGCGTAGCGGAGAAAATGGTTCTCCGCCCTTGCGGGCTATCGAAACTGCCACAGGCAGTTTCTTCATCTCAATGCCTTTAGGCTGCCACACTTGGGTTTAGTCGCGGTCTTTCTAAACCTAACGATTTTCGCAGAAAATCGATTGCGCGGTGGGCCGAACAGTTACCCGGGAAGCGTGGGCCGATGCGCGTTGGATAGGGATTAACTGTTCTTGAACTTTTTTCTTTCTTTTTTCTTTCAAGAGAAAAAAGAAATACAAAGGGGAAACACAATCGTAAATCGAGACTGTTTTTTCCCGGACACCAATAATTAATCTTATTTTCTTTTCTTCTCGAAGAACTGTTTCAGCAGGGCTTCGGCTTCCAAGGCTCTTACGCCCGATACCATTTCGGTCTTTGGGTGGAGTATCTTTTCCGAAACGGAGGAGAAGCCACGCTTTGGGTCGGAGGCGCCGTAAACTATGCGTCCAATCTGCGCCCATGCAAGGGCTCCGGCGCACATCACGCAGGGCTCGAGGGTGACGTACAAAGTGCAGTCGGTGAGGTACTTGCCACCAATGGTCTGTGCCGCCGAGGTTATGGCAATCATCTCGGCGTGGGCCGTAACATCGTGCAGCAGCTCGGTGCTGTTGTGGCCGCGGGCTATTATCCTGCCGTTGCCTACTATCACCGCCCCGACGGGAATTTCGTCGTTGTCGTAGGCTTCGCGGGCTTCCTTCAGGGCCTCGCCCATGTAGTATTCGTCAATAGTATTCATGGATTGTCTCCGGACGTTCGAAATCCGATTTTTTGAAAGGTTTAAGTTGTATCTCGGAGGATATTATCGTGATAACGCCTTTGTATTGGTAGCTTTCGAGGGTAGGGAAAAGGAAACCTCCTATGGGGGTGTATTCGTGTATGGCACGCCAGTCCACGTCGGGGGTCTGCACCACTGTGTTTTTGCGTATGGTGGGCAGCTTTACGGTGAGGAAGAGGTTGCCGCTGGTTTGTTCGAAAAGATATTCTCTGTCGCCCCTCAACGGGTCGGAAACGGCCACGCGATATACTTTGTTCCCTTCCAAAGTGCTAACACCGTGATACTTGGCACTCGTAACCATGTTTTCCCAATTGAAAAGCGGTCCGCGTATGTCGTAGCCTGCCAGCATCCTCAGGTAGTCGCTCTCCGAGGTCACGTCCCACGAATGGCGTGCGGTGTCGTACATAAGGAATTCGGTGTTGTCGCTGTAAAGACCGAAAAACACCTTGCCTTTGCGGGATAGTTTTACAAAAGAATATTCGGGAAAGGCAAACCGACGCTCCATCATTATTGTGTCGTTGCCATCGCTGAATGTTATAACCGACTTTATGTCAACGGTTTGCCAGTTTAGGCTGTCGTGTCCCAGATTGCTCAGGTAGCGGTTTATGACAATAGCCGCCGAATCGTTGGTGGATTGCGCCAAGGCTGTCCCCATAAGGGCCAACAAAAGGGTTGCGACAAGTATCCGGAGCTTTGTCATGGGTGTAGAGTTATTTTTTTACCACTATTTTTCGGAACGACTTTTTGCCGTTTTTGTCGGTTAGGCAGAGTACATAAATGCCGTCGCAGAAACCGTTTACGGGTATTTCCACTTTGTCCTGCCCGTTGTTTACAGATGTAAACACTTCGTTGCCGAGCATATTTATAAGAGAGATTTGTGAGATGTCGTCGCCTTCAACAAAAAGCGTCTGTTTGGCGGGATTTGGATACACTCGGAAAGAGTTGTTGTCGGCGATGTTGATAGCTTCGGACGATGAGACGTTTATTGTGGTGAAGTTGGTCTTGTAGTGCTGTGCCGAAACTGCCAGCTCGTAGGTCCCGGCAGGCAGTGGCGAAAAATGAAGAGCTACGCGACCGTTGACGTTGACGAATGCGGCGGCAACGAGGTTGTGGTTGCTGTCGGTTAGGGCTGCGTATGCGTAAGGCACCGCACGCACGGAAAGCATCGTGGCATCTGTCCCGATGGTGGACGATACTGAAACTTCCATTGTCTGTGCGCGGTGCAGCCACGGCATCACAGAGGGGTCGCCCATCAGGTGATAGACCTCCCAGTAGTATATTTTTTTAGTCGACGATGAATTTTGCACTGCCATATTGCCGCTTTGCACTATGCCGCCTTGGGTTACGTACCAGTCTCGTTGCGACTCGTTATGCGTGTGATACAAACGGTCGAAAGCGCCCAGCTGATAGGCGTTATATGTCGGCACGGCACCGTTGCTCCCGATGTTGCGTATTCCAACGGCCCAGTAGTAGTCCTCGGTCCAGTAGGTTGAGTTGGATCCGCCGATGTAACCAATAGCTCCGCGGCAGTCTGGAAGACGGAGTAGAGCTTCGCCGAAACATTCGTCGTCGTTGTAGGTACATGAGCTGCAGCAGTTGCCTATCACGATGCCGATTTTTTTGTTGTTGTACAATTCCGGGAGTTGCTCTTTCCCGAATTTGGGGTTAGCCCATCCGCTGCTCGAGCCGTGAGCCGAATAGATGGCCAAGCATGTACCGCGCGAAAGGATGTTCGATATGATATGTGTCATTCCGGTGGCGTTGCCGCGGCTGTCGAGGGTGTAGTCGCTGTTGTCGTAATATCCTACGTAGCTGTATCCGTATGATGTGTCGATATATGTGTTGCGGAGGTATTTCATAGTGGGGTCGGCATGGGTGTAGCCGCGGTCGCCAGCCTCACCGTCGTCGATACCGGCAATGAGCAGAGCCCTTTCCAGATAAGTGGTGCTCGGCATGGTGTACTGCTCGTACATCAGTGTTTTCTCTATCTGTGCACGTAGTTGTTCTTCGGTCTTTGCCGAAAAACGTCCATAGTAGCAGTCGGGGATGACGTCGCCGCTGGTCCACGAGGCGTAGTAGAGGTCGGTGGAATGGTTGTCGGCATTGCCTGTAAAGGCAGGAATCTGTTCCACATCGCCCACAAGAAGCAGAAATGTGGGGGCGGGATTTTCAGTTGTGGCGTTGGTGTATTGTCGTTTTACGTAATCCGATATGGATGAGGATGTTGTGCCGACACTTGCGGAACCCGTGTAGGCGATGTCGACCAGAAATCCCTTGCGGCGTTTCCAGTCGGCAAAGGTGTCGAGCATGCCGCGGAACGAGTTGTGCGCCACTATAAGATAACGTATCGGCGTGGACGAAATCTCGTTTTTTTCGGCGTGGTTGGGCAGATTGTTGAGGGTGGTGGCATGACCGAACATTGCAGAGTGGTGAAGCCGTTTCATCTTGGCGGTACCTGCCACGTCGGCGTTGCGGAAAGTTATCTCCACTTCGGCGCGGGTGCATATCTTCAGCTCGCCGCTAACGGGATTGTAGTTGTATGGCGAGAAATAGAGTGTGGCAAGGTTTTTGTCGCGTGCCACGCCCACTTTCTCCAACTCAACCAGAACCGGCTGACAGAAAGCGTCGGTGGCGTAAACCTCGTTGTTTATCACCAGTTCGAAAGGTCCTTTCTCGGATTTGGACCGCGACGGCTGTCTCGGATAAACGGGGTGCGAAATACCGAGTCTTTCCGTGGCAAAGCTCTGCCATTCCTGACGGGTGATGCTTACGTTGAAACCGTCACAAAGGGGTATTTCAAGCATGGAAACCAATGCCGGAAGTTCGGGAGAGCCATCGTTGCCGTAGGGCAGAAAACCGTCGGCGTTTATCCTGCTGAACAGGCCTTTGTCGGTGCTTACGGTGGTGGCGCTTATCTCGCCTGCGGTGAGCGTAAGGGTTATCTTGTCGTAGCCGCTGTGTTTTACTTCGGCATATTTAACGCTTTGTGCAAAGCATTGAAATACAATTGCAAGGATGGTGAGAAATATGGCAGTTTTTTTCATTGTGAGTGTTTTTTAAAAGAAGAAATCGAGTTCCATTTTTGCTTCGTCGCTCATTTTGTCCATGCTCCACGGCGGGTCGAAGGTTATCTCCACTTCGGCGTCGGAAACGCCTTCTATGCTGAGGATTCTACTGCGTACCTCGATGGGCAACGAGTCGGCCACGGGACAGTTGGGGGCGGAGAGGGTCATTAGGATTTTGACCTTCATCTCGTCCGTAACCTCGATGTTGTAGATAAATCCGAGGTCGTAGATGTTGACGGGGATTTCGGGGTCGAACACGGATTTCAGCGCGTCGATAACCGCCGAATGTATGGTCTCTTTGGTGGGTGTCATTGCTGTTGTTGTGCTAAAGTTTGGAATGCGAGGGCGTAGATTTTCATCTGTTTCACCATTGCCGTAAGGCCGTTGGAGCGGGTGGGGGAGAGGTGTTCCTTCAGCCCGATTTTCTCGATGAACGAAAGGTCGGCGGCGAGGATGTCGGCGGGAGTCTGGTTGTCGAAAGTGCGTATCAGCAGCGACACTATGCCGCGGGTGATGACGGCATCGCTGTCGGCACGGAAACGGATGCGGCCGTCCTCGAACTTGGCGCTGAGCCATACTTTGCTCTGACAGCCTTTGATAAGGTTCTCGTTTACCTTGTCTTTCTCGTCGATTATGGGGCAGTCCTTGCCCAACTCTATGATGTAGTTGTATTTGTCCAGCCAGTCCTCGAAATTCGAAAATTCGGCAATAATTTGGTTTTCAATCTCTTGTATGGTCATTGTTTAGTGATTAGTGAATTGTGATTAGTGATTAGTTAAGATGTTAAGGTGTGAAGTTGTGAAGGCGTTCAACTTCCAACTCAAAACTACAAACTGCACACTAATTTAATTGTTCATTGTCAATTGTTAATTATTAATTCTCAATCAGTTCCGAACTCCGAATTCCGAACTGAATTTGCTATTTCCAAAAGAGGGTCAATTGTTTCGCGGGTGTTGTTCAGTCGAGGTACTTTGCTTTGTCCGCCGAGGCGGTTGCGTTGTTTCTGCCATTCGAAGAAAGTCCCTTGCGGTGCCACGGTGAGCAGCAGCGGCCGCAGGATGAAGTCCTTGTAGCGTTTCGACTGGTAGTCGGTGTTCACCACTTGCAGGTTTTTGTCGAGGGTGGCGGCAAAGAGGTCGATGTCGGCGGGTTCCCGCTCGAACTCCACAAGCCACTGGTGTCCCACAGGTTTGTCGTCGGCCGAGAAGTAAGGCGCGGCGGTGAACTCCCGCACCTCGCAGTCGAGCTGAGCGCAGGTGGCGTTCAGAGCCTGAATGGCATTGTCCACAATCAGCTCCTCGCCGCACACGTTGATGAAATTCTTTGTCCTTCCGGTGATCTGTATTCTGTAGGGACTTAGCGAGGTGAACATCACCGTGTCGCCGATGATGTAACGCCAAAGTCCGGAGTTGGTGCTTATCACCATGGCGTAGTTGCGGCCTTTCTCCACTTGCCACAGCGGTATCAGTTTCGGGTTGGGCTTGTCCGTCTCCTCCAGAGGCATGAATTCGTAGAAAATGCCGTTGTCGAGCAGCAGCAGCATGTCGCTGGAGTGCGTTTGGTCCTGCACTCCGAAAAAGCCTTCGGAGGCGTTGTAGATATTCACGTAGCGCATGTCGTTGCGACCAATCAACTGGTCGAATTTTTTGCGGTAGGGGTCGAAATGCACTCCGCCGTAGAAGAAAGTCTCAAGGTTCGGCCACATCTCGGCCACGCTGTTTTTTCCGGCGTATTCGATGCTTTTCTGCAACAGCACGGCCATCCACGAGGGTACACCCGAAAGGCTTACTATTTTGCGGTTGTATGTCGATTTTACAAGGGCATCGAGTTTGGCCTCCCATTCGTTCATCAGGGCCACCTCCTTGCGCGGGAATCGGAACCGTTCGGCCCATGCGGGCAGGTTGTCCATCAGTATCGCCGACACGTCGCCGCAAAAGAGCTT
>DBXF01000019.1:0-4064 GCA_002309295.1 Bacteroidales bacterium UBA1219
CCCATCTTGCCATAGCTGCCCGCCACAAGCAACGCATGTCCGTAGGTGCCTTTGTGCGAGAATTTCGGCCGATGTGTCAGCTGCGCAGGTTCCATAACACTGTCCACCAGATAGTTGGGTGTCGGCTCACTGCTGATAAATTCCTGCGACAAGCCTATCGGCAATATAAAAAACTGTCCCACAAAACGATGATTTTCGGGGAAAAGGAAAGCCATTTTTGCAAACTGGAACGAGAGGGTGATGTCGGCCTCGAAAACAGCACTGTCAGCGGGTGTGGCTTTGTCGGCAAATAGTCCCGACGGCATATCTATTGCCAGGTGGATGGAGCTTTTATGGGCGTTCATCACTTTCAGCGCGTCGGCGTAGCGCCCTTCGGCAATGCGTGTTAGTCCGGTTCCGAACACAGCGTCTATCAGCAGGTCGGCATCGTGTGGCAGGATCAATGCGTCGTTTGCCGACAGGAGGCAAATCCGCACTTTGTCGCACTTTTGCAGACGTTCGAGGTTTGCCACAAAGTCGGGACTTCTCTTTTCGGAGTCGAGCATAAAAACCGCCACCTCTCTGTCGTGGCACAGCATACGTGCTATGGCAAGGCCGTCGCCGCCGTTGTTGCCCGTACCGCACACCACAGCCACTTTGTGGGCGTTTGGCAAGTTGGCGCAAATCCATCGGTAGCAGGCAGTTGCGGCACGTTCCATCAAATCCAACGAAAGTATTGGCTCGTGCTGTATGGTATAAGCGTCGGCACTACGTATCTGACTGGCACTGAATATCTTCTGCATAACATAATATTATTAAACACGAATCATCCACACCTTTTCGGTTGATGGCAATTCGCTCACAATCATTTCTTTACTCAAAAAAGAAAGTAACCTTCTTGGCAGCCTTAAGTCCCTGTCCGCCTGAGACTCCTGCGTGCAGTTGGGCAATCTCCAAGTATCCGGTGGCCGAAACGGTCAACACAAGGCCATGGTCGCCGCTGTCGACACTGTCGTAATACGACAAAGAAATCTTCATCTTACGTTTGGTCCTCAGACCTTCGTAATACACCGAAAAGTTCCTACCATCACGGAAATCCTCAAACTCATCGTATTTCATATTGAGATAAGCATTGCCGTAAGTATCGACATACGAAACCAGAACTTCCACTCGGTCGCTGTATGTCAAATTTTCCAGTTTTGTATATGGGGCTAAGCTGTCACGCTTGTAACCGATATCCTCCAAAGGTTTGCCCGAAACCAGGTACTCTGCGGCAAAACAAAACAAGTTATAGGCTGGGAAGTTATAGAAATTTGAATCTTGGAAAAGTGAAATCTGGTATATCTCTACCTCCTTACCATAAAAAACGGCGCTCGGTATGCCATTGTCGGCGCAAATGAAATACTGTTCGTCGTATTTCACCACCAAATACGGACGGTCCTTTGACTCGTGAGAATCCACATCGATAATGTGGATGGTGCCTTTCGGAAATTCCATACAGGCGTTTTTCACCACAAATGCAGCTTTATTCTTGTTATAGGAGTCTATGTCGAGTGCAATATCAACCACCTGCACATCGGGTATGAGCGAATACAGCCTTCCCTTCACCATTCCGGCGAAGAAATCGCTAAGCCCCCAGTCCGCGGTCAATGTTACTATCTGCATTTTATCCTTTGAATATCAAGCAATTGCCATATTAAAAAATATGCAAGAAACTCGGTTTTATCGTTTGCAAATTTACGTAAAAAAAAGGACTTTTTCACGCTTATCTCAAAAAATGTTTTCAAAGGTAGATTGTGGCGTTGTTTGCCCCGCCGTAAGCCGTCTGTTGGGCAAGGTTGCCGTCGTCCACACGCAGAAGCCGTCCGCAGGCGTTGGTGTCTGTGGGGTATGTTGGGGTTATTTGTGTGGTGGGGGGGCATTAGTGTTTTTTGTATATTGTTTGACTTTGTTTATAATATTGGTGCTTATTTATTTAAATGAAAAATGGCATTTCAAACACCATAGAGATCTTCTACGTATAAATTTCAAGTACTACAACCAATTGTTCCGCAAAAGTTCCTATTTCCCATAAATGCGTTTTAGTTGAGAGACATTGTCGGTTTGTCGCTTTTTAATATGATAATCATTTACAAATTCAATTGCCTGGTTTTGATTATTATCATATGCCTTGAATAGATAGTCTACGGCCATTTTAGCAGTTTCCTCATCCATCATTTCGATGCTATCAATGTATTCCGTTGTCAAACAGTCAAATACATCCATATAAGCATCTGGATAATTATATTTATTTGCCATAATTAAAGCGTAAAACAAAAAATCCTGATAACCATAATCTAAGTATTGTGTGCTTAGTTCATAATAAGCACTGCTATCTCCTTTTTGAATAATTAATTGTCTAAGTTCCGCATCACTGCGATTTGCGGTATTCATCGAAATGGCATTATCATTTAAAGAATCTCCACAACCAAAAAGACTGCTTATAGCTAATAATATGACTATTATTTTTTTCATTTTTACAATATTATTTTTCATGCTGTTCTCCATTCAACGGTTTTGCAAATGTACGCAAAAAAAAGATTTTTCTACAAGTTTTTGAAAAATGTTTTGCAAATTGTCTGTTGATATAAAAAAACGGGGAGTCGCTAATGTCGACGCCCCGTTTACATTGTTCAAAATTAATACTATCCGTTCAACGCTTCGGCGCCGCTCACTATCTCGATAATCTCGTTGGTGATGGCCGACTGACGGGCTTTGTTGTAGGTCAGTTTCAGCTCCTTGAGCAGCTCGGTGGCGTTGTCGGTGGCTTTCTGCATGGCGGTCATACGGGCGCCGTGCTCCGAAGCCAGCGAGTCGAGAACCACACGGTAGAACTGCGAGCGCAGCGACAGCGGTATCATCTCCTTCAGAATCTCCTGTTTGCTGGGTTCGAAGATGTAGTCGCTTTGCACTTTGTTCTCGTCTTTCTTGGTGTCGGGCATCACCGGCAGGAACTGCTCGGTGGAGAGTATCTGGGTAAGCGAGTTTTTGAACTTGTTGTAAACAATCTCAACTTTGTCGTATTCCTTGTCGCAGAAACGGTTCATTATGTCCTCGGCTATTGCCGCCACGTTGTCGAAAGTGGGTTTGTCCAGCACATCGTCGAAGGTGCTTTTCACCAAAGTGGTGTGTTTCGAGAAGAACTCCGAGGCGCGTTTGCCTATGGTTATCAGGCTCAGCTCCACGCCGGATTTCTGTTGGTAGTGTTTAATCCTTGCGTTGGCCTCTTTTATGATGTTGGAGTTGAACGCTCCGCAAAGGCCTTTGTTGGAGGTTACCACAACCAGCAGCACTTTCTTCTCGTCGCGCACTGCGTGGTACGGGGTGTCCACGCCGTCCTCGACGTTGATGTCGCGGATGATATCCGACAGTTGCTTGTCGTAGGGACGCATCGACACAATAGCGTTCTGCGCTCTGCGGAATTTGGCAGCCGACACCATCTTCATTGCCGATGTTATCTGCTGTGTGGAGCTAACCGACGCTATGCGTGTGCGTACTTCCTTTAAATTTCCCATAAATCAGTGTCGATTTTTGTGATGAAAGTGTTATTTGGCGTATTTTCTTGACAGGTCGGCGGCCACGCTTCTCAGAATCTTGGTGTCTTCGTCGAGAAGTTTGCCTGCGCGCAGGTTGTCCAGCACGTTGGCGTGGTTCTGACGCATGAAGAACAGGAATTCTGTCTCGAAGTCGCGTACTCTGTCAACGGGCACGTTGGACAGCAGTCCGTTGGTACCGCAGTAGATGATAGCCACTTGGTCTTCCACTTTCATAGGTGTGTACTGGGGCTGTTTCAGAATCTCCACGTTGCGTGCGCCTTTGTCGAGCACTGCCTTGGTGGCGGCGTCGAGGTCGGAGCCGAATTTGGAGAAGGCTTCCAGCTCGCGGTACTGTGCCTGGTCGAGTTTCAGTGTACCTGCGGTTTTCTTCATGGATTTGATCTGTGCTTTACCACCCACACGCGACACCGAGATACCTACGTTGATGGCAGGACGCACACCCGAGTTGAACAGGTTGGTTTCCAGATATATCTGACCGTCGGTGATGGA
>DBXF01000019.1:4076-22604 GCA_002309295.1 Bacteroidales bacterium UBA1219
ACGTCGCCGGCCTGTGTCTCGATGATAGGCAGTGCTGTGAGCGATCCGCCGCCTTTCACTTTGCCTTTCAGCGATTCGGGCAGGTCGTTCATGGTGGCTGCGATGGCGTCGTTGTTGATTATCTTGGCGGCTCTTTCGAGGAGTCTCGAGTGCAGATAGAACACGTCGCCGGGGTAAGCCTCACGTCCGGGGGGACGACGGAGAAGCAGCGAAACCTCGCGGTAAGCCACGGCCTGTTTGCTGAGGTCGTCGTAGATTACGAGGGCGTGACGTCCTGTGTCGCGGAAATATTCGCCGATTGCGGCACCGGTGAACGGGGCGTAGAACTGCATGGCGGCGGGGTCGGAGGCTGTTGCCACCACGACCACGGTGTAAGCCATGGCGCCTTTCTCTTCGAGGGTTTTCACTATGTTGGCCACTGTGGAGCCTTTCTGCCCGCAGGCCACGTAGATACAATACACGGGGTCGCCGGCATCGTAGAAACTCTTCTGGTTGATGATGGTGTCGATGGCGATAGCGGTCTTACCGGTCTGGCGGTCGCCGATAATAAGCTCACGTTGTCCTCTTCCGATGGGTATCATGGAGTCGATAGCCTTGATACCTGTTTGCAGGGGTTGTTCCACCGGCTGGCGGAAGATAACGCCGGGAGCCTTGCGTTCCAGAGGCATCTCGAAAGTCTCGCCTTCGATGGGGCCTTTACCGTCGACGGTCTCGCCGATGGTGTTGATTACACGACCAATCATAGCTTCGCTCACGCGGACGGAGGCGATGCGTTTGGTACGTTTCACTGTGTCGCCTTCGTTGATGTCGTCGGCCTCGGCCAGCATCACCACACCAACGTTGTCTTCCTCGAGGTTTTGCACGATGCCTTGGGCGCCGTTTTCAAATTCCACGAGTTCGCTCGACTGGGCGTTGTTTAATCCGTAAACGCGTGCAATACCGTCGCCGACGGTGAGCACGGTGCCGACTTCTTCCAATTCCACGTTGAGGTCAACGTCGGCCAGTTGTTTCTTCAGTATCGCCGATACTTCGGCAGGTTTGATTTCAGCCATATATCTAAAACTATATTATTATCGTTAAATGGATTTCTCGTAAACGTTCTTGCTGAACTCTTTCAGCAGTTTGGCTATTTGTGTGCGTATGCGCGCATCGTACATGCTGTTGTCGAAAGTTACGCAGAAACCGCCCAGCATTGTTGGGTCGGTTATGGTGTTCATCTCCACGGTTTTATGCGTGTAGTCGGCTATCAGCTTGGAAATCTGTTGTTTGGTGTCCTCGTCGATTTCCACGGCGGTGCGCAGCTCGGAGAGCACAATGCCTTTGCTTTCGCGGTACATGTCCAGAAAAGCGCCCGATATGCCTTTGAGGCTAACGGCACGGCGTTTGCGGACGACGAAATCGAGGAAAGTCATGGTAAGACGGCTCACCTTGTCCTCGAAAAGCTCGCGCATTATGCCAAGTTTTTTCGACTCTTTGATCACAGGATTGCTGAAAAGCACGTTGAGCACGTGATTTTCCACGCATACCTGATGCACAAATTTCATGTCCTGGCAGGCGGTCTCCACCTCTCCGGTGTCCGTGGCCAGCAGAAACAGTGCCTTGGCGTAGTTTACATTTATTCTGTAATTTTCCACAAGTAGTGTATTTACTTTGTATTTTTGTAGTTTTTATGTCGGTTGTTTATTGCTTGGCAATTCTGATTTTCAGAGATTTGCGCTCCGCTTATATATGCTTTGCCGCAAGGTTGCCAAACAAATAATTCGACTTGCAAAGTTACATTTTTTTTTTCAATTGAGCAACATTTTTTGCGTTTTTCTTTTCAACAAAAGTTGATTTCGCCATAACCTGCCATATTTCAAAGGATTATAAAAGACGTTTTTGTGCGTTTTATTTACGGAAACTCTTTTTTGTAGCTTCGGCGACGCTTTGGTGGCATTTCTGCGAAAAAAAGTGTACTTTTGTATCTCTTTTTGAAATATCGATTATTGCATAAACAATTGGTTTTATGAAAGTTGTAATAGTTTCCATTGGCGACGAGCTGCTTATAGGGCAGGTGGTGAACACCAACGCCGCCGCCATGTCGCAGATGCTCACCGCCAGCAATTTCGACGTGGTGAGGGTGGTTACCATCTCCGACAAGGCCGAAGATATCGAGGAGTGCCTGCGCACTTCGCTGCAAATGGCCGACGTGGTGCTGATAACCGGCGGCCTCGGTCCCACCAAGGACGACATCACCAAACACACGCTCTGCCGTTTCTTCAGCGCCAAGCTGATAGAGGACGCCGCAAGCCTGCGCAACGTGGAGGAGCGTTTCAAGGTGCTGGGCTACGAGGTTACGCCCATCAACCGACAGCAGGCGCTTGTGCCGGACAACTGCACGGTGCTGCTCAACAAGATGGGCACCGCCCCGGGCATGTGGTTCGACGTGGAGAGCAAAATAGTGGTGTCGATGCCCGGAGTGCCCGACGAGATGCAATATCTTATGGAACAGTGCGTTATGCCCAAACTCCGCAGTCGCCTCGACAACTCGGAGATTGTGCAGACCAATGTGATTTTCCAAGGCATAGGCGAGTCGTTCCTCTCCGACTTGGTGGAGCAATGGGAACTGGCACTGCCCAAAAACATCAAAGTGGCCTACCTGCCCCAAGCGGGGATGATAAAAATGCGCATAACGGCAACGGGTACTGACCGTCAAGCCATTGAGCGACAGCTCTTTGCCGAACGCGACAAACTTATTGCCATAGCTGGACAATATGTGGCGGGCATCGACTGCCAGAGCATGGAGGAATGCGTGGCACAGAAGATGCTGCAGCACGGCACTACGCTGACTTCTGCCGAAAGCTGCACCGGAGGCACCATAGCAAGTCGCATCACGCGTCTGCCCGGCGCCTCGCAGTATTTCAAAGGCGGCTTTGTGGTCTATTCCAACGAGCTGAAAGAGAATATCTTGGGCGTAAGGCACGACACCCTCGAGACTTTTGGAGCGGTGAGCGAGGAGACGGTAACACAGATGGCCGAGAACGCCCGTCGCAGAGCCAACACCGACTATGCCGTGGCCACCACCGGAGTGGCAGGACCTTCGGGCGGAACGCCGCAGAAACCCGTAGGGACGGTGTGGATAGGCGTGGCTTCGGCACACAAGACCGTGACACGGGTGCTGCATCTGGGCAACAACCGCTCCCGCACCGTGGAACGCACTGTAAACAACGTATTTATGGACCTTTTAAAACTTGTTGACGAAGAATGTGGCAGATAATTTCCAACCCCCGTGTGGTTTCAATCTTTATGCTGGTTTGCTCCAACTGTTTCATGACCTACGCTTGGTACGGACACCTGAAAAACATGTCGAACCGCGCTTGGTACGTGGCGGCCATAGTTAGCTGGTTGATAGCCTTTTTCGAATATATGATACAGGTGCCGGCCAACCGCATCGGTTCCACGGTTTACACCCTGCCCCAGCTTAAAATCATTCAGGAGGTGGTGTCGCTTACAGTGTTCATCCCCTTCTCGATGATTGTGATGAACCAGCCGTTCAAACTCAACTACCTGTGGGCCTGCCTATGCATGCTCGGCGCAGTATATTTCATTTTTAGAGACTGATTTTTCATTTCGGATTTATGATTTCGGATTTCGGAATCATTTGTGAAGGAGTTAAGGCGTTAAGATGTGAAGACGTGGTTCTCCGCTACGCTATCGAAACATTCACTGAATGTTTCTTCACATTCTACAGGCTCAGGCACCGAGAAAGCTTTGCGGTCACTGAGCTTGTCGAAGTGCCGCCAACCGGTTGCGGCGGATTTGTGAGTTCTCCACCTACGGCTATCGAAAGGTTCACTGAACCTTTTTTCATACGACGCAATAAAGTATCTGGATTTCAAATCCCTAAATTCACTGTTGCGGATTTGTAATCCGCAACAACCGATAATAATTGCCGCAATTCTTTAAGTTAACAAATCAATAACTACTTGGGCAACATCCATATAGTTTGACTTAGAAAACTCTAATTTAACAGCTCTTTCCTCATCTTGCACTAATCCTCTAAGTGTACCAGATAATATCCAAGGTTCAATGGTTATTTCATTATTATCAATTTTAATGGTGCAAGATTTAGAGGTTTTATATAAATTACTCCACGATCTTTCTTTCATTTTTTTTAACAATTTATTGTTACTTCTAAAAATATTTTCCTCTGTTTCTGAAATAGAACGACTATGTGCTAACCCATCTGATATTACTTTTGCAAGTTCTTCTGCTGTAGTATCTAAAGAAAGTATATAAACAGGATCACTTAAGAGCCATGTTGATTCTGTTTTATATGCAGTAATAATTACATAATGTTTGCGAGTTTTATCCACATTAATCATTTTCTCCATTATTTTTTTGTTATTAAATAACTTAAAAATTCTTGCAAACAAATTCATCTTTTTCATATATGCAAAATTCATAACGTCATATAGCTATTGGTCACAATTGTCATGCAAAGTTACGATTTATTTTTGAATTGTCAAAATGATTCCGGTTGCGGCGAATTTGTGAGTTCTCCACCTACGGCTATCGAAAGGTTCACTGAATCTTTCTTCATACGATGCAATAAAGTATCTGGATTTCAAATCCCTAAATTCACTGTTGCGGATTTGTAATCCGCAACAACCGAAAATAATTGCCGCAATTCTTTAAGTTAACAAATCAATAACTACTTGGGCAACATCCATATAGTTTGACTTAGAAAAATCTAATTCAACAACTCTTTCCGTATCTGTTACCAATCCTTTTCTTAAACCGAGATATATTTTAGGTTCTATTGTTATCTTTTGATTTTCTAAATAAATAATATCACAATTTACCGAATTTTTATACAACGCATTAAATGAAGGTTCCTTTAATTTTTTTAATAGTTGTTTCCTATTATTCCATATTATATCTTCCTCTGATTTTGAAACAAGACAACTATGGTTCAAACACTCAAAAATTACTTTAGAGAGATTTTCTGCCGTTATTTCTAAAGGAAGTATAAAAACAGGTTCACCAGAGAGATATGACCCTGCTTTTAATTTATACATAGTTATAATTTTATAATGTCTGCAAGTTTTATAAACCTCAATACCTTTCGATTCTATTTCTTCTCCATTAAATAAATGAAAAATTCTTGCAAACAAATTCATCTTTTTCATATATGCAAAATTCATAACGTCATGTAGCTATTGGTCGCAATTGTCATGCAAAGTTGCGATTGTTATTGGAACTTACCCGCAAGTGGTTGATGAGATAGTCGACCACCCGCATTGTCTAACTACAAACTAATTACTGACTACCAGAGTCAGACCTTCATTCTTTCCAACTTCCGAGAAAAAAAACTATTTCTTGTTCAAAACTGCGGCTATGGCGCAGGCTTTCTCGGTATCGGAGGCCGACACAGAGCATCTGCCACCGTTAATTTCGCCGTTCACTCTCGGGACGGACAACACTAATTCGCCCAAGGTCATGGCCAATCTTTCTCCTACTGTTGCGGCGGTAAGTTTGCGGAACATCTCGGCCCCTTTTTTGTCGAAAACAAAATCCACCGACATTTGTCCGTTCCATTCCACGACACTGGCCGAATCCACATGACTTCCGTCGATAAGGGGACGGCCTTCGGTATCGCCATAGAGGAAAAGCAACTCGCAGAAATCACCGGTGTACTCGTCCTTTAGCCAGAGGTAATGGTAAGGCGTTCCGTCTGCAAATTTCAATGTCATCTTTCGCAGCGCTTCGCCAAAAGCGGCAGTGTCGGGCACAGGCACCAACCTGCTTCCCAACTCGGTATAGGCTTCGTCATCGGCTATTTCGCCCAGCACACGCTCGAGGGAGTCGATAATATTGGCGGCTTCGCCTTCTCCAATCACACGCCAGAACTGGAAATCCGACGCTGTGTAGCTCTGTCCGAAATACTCGTCGGGGTCGACATTGCAGTCTATCTGGTTCTCAATCTGTACACGGCCTGTACATCCGGATATTATCGCCAACGAGGCGAAAACTAAGGGATAAAATATTTTCTTCATGATATTTGTGGGATTACTATGATTCAAAAGCTGAAAGAGCATCGGCCAAAATTTCTTGGTGGTCGAAAGCCAAAGGGGGGAGGCTGTCCAAACGGAACCAGCCTATTTCGGCGGCATCGTCGGCGGCGTGGGGGTGTACCGTGTTTTTGTCCACAAAAGTGTAATAGGCCGTGGTTATAACCCTTCCGCGGGGGTCGCGGTCAACCGCGGAATAGGTGCCTACAGGGTGTATGTCTGCCAACACGAGCGAGGTCTCTTCCTGCAGCTCGCGGCGGGCGCACTGTTCGAGGGTTTCGTCCATATTCAAAAAGCCACCGGGGAAAGCCCAGCAGCCTTTGTATGGCTCGTTTTTACGACGAATAAGTAAAATTTCTTTTCTGTCGGCGGAGAATACCAGCGTGTCGGCGGTTACGGCAGGCCGCGGGTAGCGGTAGCTGTACATGCCGTTGCTATCGGGAGTGGCGTCGTCCATGTTTGCGGTTGGATTGCGGAGGGTTGCGGTGCAGGAAATTGATGGGGCACTGGAATTTCTCGAAATAGAAGGAGTCGAGTTTCACACGTTGGACGCTGTCGAGCATGGCGCGCGACTCCTCGAACTGTGCCAGTATATTGTCCAGCAGGTCGTGCTGGTAGCACACCACTTGGTCCTTGGTGGCTTCGAGCAGCGAGTCGTTGTCCTTGTTGATGGTAAGCACCAGCAGCTGTGCCTGGCATTGGCGCAGCGAGTCGATGGTGGGTTTCGACTTGGCCTTGTATTTCTCCTTAATGGCGAGAAAATCTTCGCGTGCCTGGCCTGTAAGCTCCAGCTTGTCGGCGAGGTGCTCGCGTTTGGGACGGTTGCTAAGCAGCATGTAAAGTGTTGTTATGTTGCTTATTATCAGTAGTGCTATAAGCACCGATATGGTAATTCTTTTCCCTCTTTTGCTCATATTATTATATTATTGGAGGATTTCGGTGAAATAACTTGTCGACTCGCTGATGAAAGTGTCGTCGGTCATGGAGTCGGAGTTGCCTGTGGTAAGCAGCAGTATATTGGTAACAATGAGAGCGAGTATCATTGTCGAGACCACGCGGATGGCGATTTTCTGGCGTTGCGAGCTGGCAGCGCGGCGCTGTTCTATCTTCTGCATTGTTCCGGCAAACGAGTGTGCTGTGCCTCCCATGGCGCTGCAGTCCCGTTCGATGGTGGTTTGCAGGAAGTCGTCGAATTGAATGTCGTTGGTTGTCATAGTTGCTCCTTTTGTTTATATATCATTAGTACCCATTTTCTTTCGAATATTATTCTTTGCTCTGAAAATCAGCTGCTCCACAGCAGGGAGAGCCACTCCCATTATTTCGGCTATCTCTTTTTGCGGCATCTTCTCGTAGAAGAACATGGTAAACACCATATTTTGTCGTTTTGGCAGTGCCGCAATAGCTTTGTGCAGTTGTTCTATCTTTTCGTCTTTTTCCTCGTCGTCGTCCGGTTTGTCGGGTTTTTGCAGCAACGAGGCTTCGAGTCGCGTGAAGATATTGTGCACGCGTTTGTAGCGGAGCAGGTTGTACGATTTGTTCATGGTTATGCGATGCAGCCATGTGGACAATTTCGACTCCTGCTTGAAGTTGTATATCGCGTCGTAAACGTCGATAAACACTTCTTGCACAATATCTTCGGCGTCCTCGGTGTTGTGCACGATACCGTAGCTCAAATACACCAGACGCTGGTGATACTTGTCGTATACCAGTCTGAAAGCTTCGGGATCGTGTTGTTTAAGAGATTCTACTAATGTTTTTTCGTCCATTCCCGGGAAAGTTGAAACGAAAATTGTTTTTTTAGGTTAAAAATCCCTTATTTTTGCACTTTGTTGTCTTTACCAGTAGTTCCGTTGGCGGTTTTAATGGTAGTGCTGGTGTTGTCTTTCTTACCGGCGCAAGCTTTGTTGCAGTTTGCACTTTCTTTTGCATGGTTGTTGCAGCTATTGTTGCAACCTTTTACTGTAGTGCCGGTCATATCCTTTTTACCCTGAGCTGCTTGGTTGGCTTTGGGACCTTGGTTGGGTTTAGCAACGGTTGTAGTAGTTGTTGTGCTTACGCCCGAATTGGTTTTTGTTACTTTTCCTTGTGCAGCAGCTGTTCCAACAAACAGCATAGCCACGGCTGCCATTAAAATAACTTTTTTCATTTTTTTTAATTTTTAAATTAATAATTTATTGATTTGTCGTTTAATTTATTGAATTCTTACGTTTTAAATTGAAAAAAAATCGGAAATGCCGTTTTTTTCGACGGCACTCCCGTTTTATTGTTTTCTGCTATTGTATCAAAGCCACGATGTCGCCTTTTTTCACTTTCTCGCCCTGTTTGGCGAAGACGTGCATCAGCTTGCCGCTGAAGAGTGCTGTTACGGGGTCGTTGCCGTAGTAGGCTATCACGTAGCACATGGTGTCGCCTTCCTTGAAAGGTGTCCCGATAGGCGGGTTCATCGACTGTTCGTTCATGGTGAGGTCCCAAATGATGGTGCCGTCGGCTTTGGCAGTAACGGGTTTGGCGTCGGGGTACTTGGCCATCATGCGTTCCACTTCGGCCTGTTTGGCGTCAACAGGTTTGGCGGTAGCGGCGGCTACCGGACCGGCAGCGGCTTTCTGTTTGGCGCGTTCGAGGTCTTCTTCGAATTTTTTCTTGGCCACGCCCGACTTATAGTCGCGGTACTGGCGTTCGTGCATAGCCATTTCGAACAGTTCTTCGTCGTCCTGACCGCAGTCCCAGCCTTCTTCTTCCATCATCTTGCGATATTTGGGCAGTTCGTTGGGGTAGTTGTCCTGCGGTGTGCCGGTAAAGAATTCGAAGCCTTTTTCCTTGGCCAGCTCCACTATTTCGGGTGCGAGGGTGCCGGGCAGTTTGCCGGTCTTGCCCAGAATCATGTCCCAAGTGTTCTGGTCCATCTGCGAGTAGCGCGGTTTGCCCTGTGCCATCTGCATTATGTTCATCAGGGCTATGTTTTTCACATACTGGCTGAAAGGCGTTACCAGCGGCGGGTTGCCAACTTTCGGCCATACGTACTGCACTTCGTTGAAGAGTTCCACCAGCAGTTCGTCCTCGTTGAGTTCGGGTTTGCCGGCTTTTTTGAGGAACATGTTGATACCTGCGTGTGCGCCCTTGAGGTCGGCCATCATGGAGCCCATCATACCGCCGGGGAGACCGCAGCCAACAAGCAGCGAGGTGCTTATCTTGTTTTTCGGGTCGATGAAATAGCCGAGGAAGTCGTCCATGAATTTCTGTGTGAGGCTGCGTGCCTGCATGTAGGCTTTCATGTTGATTTCCGGCACGTCGAAACCGGCGTCCTTAAGCATGGCCTGGATGGTGATAACGTCGGGGTGAACCATTCCCCACGACAGAGGTTCCATAGCCACATCGATGATGTCGGCGCCGTTTTTGCACACCTCAAGCACCGAGGCAACCGAGAAACCGGGGCCTGTGTGTCCGTGGTACTGCACACGGATATGCGGGTATTTCTCTTTGATGCATTTCACCAGTCGGCCTAGCATTACGGGACGTCCCACGCCGGCCATGTCCTTGAGTCCTATCTCGTCGGCACCGTATTCCACCAGTTTGTCCACCACGCCCATGTAGTATTCCACGGTGTGGATTTCGGAGTAGGTGATGCTAAGGGCGGCCTGCGAGATCTGGCCTGCGGCTTTGGCGTATTTTATCGAAAGTTCGAGGTTGCGGTGGTCGTTAAGTCCGCAGAAAGAGCGAACAATGTCAACTCCCTGCGCTTTTTTCACCTTGCACATAAGCTCGCGCACGTCGGCGGGCACGGGGTACATACGCAGACCGTTGAGGGCGCGTTCGAGCATCTGCGTTTTGATGCCCGCTTCGTTGAAAGGCTTGCACCAAGCGCGCACCGATTTGTTGGGGTTTTCGCCATACAGCAGATTCACCTGTTCCGAGGCGCCGCCGTTGGTCTCTACTCTCGAAAAACAGCCCATGTCGATGATGACGGGAGCTATCTCCTGCAGCTGGTCGATGCGGGGCACGAACTTACCCGACGACTGCCACATGTCTCTGTAAACCAAACAGAACTCTATCTTTCTTTTCTCCATTTGTTTTGTATGTCTTTTAAATGTTGTAATACTTTAATCGTTGTCGGGAGTGATGTTTTTTCGGTTTCACCCATATTGGCACACAATATATAAAATACTGATGCACAATGGTTTAAAGGTGGGGCGTTTTCAAAAAAAACATCCTCTCCCAATTAGCAAAGATACGGAAAAAAAATAGAAACTGCAACTTTTTTTTGGATTTTTTGATTTTTGTGGTGGAAAAAAGCGAGTTTTTACCAGTAGCCCTGCAATTTTTAACCTAATTCACTGAATTAATTAATGTTACAAAAACCATTGTTCGTTTTTCCAACATATTTTTGGCAAATTTTGTCCGTTTTTCCAACATGTTTTTGGTAATTTTTGTCCGTTTTTCCAACTTTTGCGGGTGTCGGCAAAAAAATCCCCCTTCCGGTGGGGAGGGGGATTTATAGACACTTGAATGTTACCTCAAAATATTAGGATGCGAAATCTCAATAAGATATTACAACATTGCTTTTCTGTGGGAAAACTCCTTGCGCAAAATCTTTACACAGTTTATCATCGAATCCCGAGGGCACCAACGTTCCTCTGATGTCTTTATAAGACCATGAATATCTATCAAATTGCAAGACTTGAAAATCATTAAAATGAAATGATGGGAATATTGCATCGAATCGGAAAAGACCATTGGTTTCGTCGGCAATGATTTTTTGAATTAGGTCATCGTTGTCCTCAACAATTTCACACAACTGTTTCAATTTTTCTGTTTGTTCGTTTTCCTCTCCAAACAGAGCATTTTGCTTCATATAAGTGCATAATTGATTCAGCTCTTCGGACATTTTTGCGGCCAAACCATAAACGGAATATAGTTTGATAATGTTTAACAAAGCCAGTTGATGCGTTGTGTCTTTTTTGTCGTATTGAGGCAAGAATACAGTTTTTGGAGCGGAAAGTGCCATTTCCTGCCAGTTTTTTAGAATGTTAAGGCAAACAGATATTTTTTTTCGAACAACAGTTGCTTTTGGACTCCATAATTCTCTGTTCTTGGCGCTCAGTCTCGGAGGCTTATTTCCTCCATTTTTGTCTTGTGTTGAATCTTTCATGATTTTTATAATTTATGGGTTATACTTTTATTTTTTTTATTTCACCCAATCCGCTTTTTTGCCGAGGTCTGTTAAACAAAATAGCGAACAAGATGATTATTTGAATTTTTGTTTATTTCTCAATAATATTCCAGCGACTTTCATGAACCAAGTGCTTTCTCCACATCTTCATCAGAGAATTTCTTTCCACAGCCATCGCACAGGAAGGATTCAACGACTTTTTTAGGTGCACCTTGCAAGGATGTGAGTTTGGCACATCCGGAACAATCAAAATTACCGCCGACTTCTTTAGGCGCACCTTGTAAGGAGGTGAGTTTAGCGCATTTGGAACATTCAAAATGTCCCCCGACTTTTTTAGGTGCTCCCTCCAAAGATGTTAGTTTACCACATTCGGAACAGGAGAAATCCCACTCGACTTTTTCGGGCGCACCTTGCAATGATGTGAGTTTAGCGCATTCGGAACAATCAAAATTACCCCCGACTTTCTTGGGTGCTCCTTGCAAGGAGGTGAGATTAGCGCAATGGAAACATTTAAAATCACCCCCGACTTTTTCGGGCGCTCCTTGCAGGGAGGTGAGTTTAGCACATTCGGAACAATTGAAATCACCCCCGACTTTTTCAGGTGCACCAGCCAAAGAGACGAGTCCTGAGCAATAAGAGCAATTAAAATTTCCTCCGACTTCTTTAGGTGCATTTGCCAAAGATTTTAATTCGCTGTTTTCACAAATATAATTACCCGACAAATTAAAATTTCCTGATACAACCCCAAAACGATAAGGAATTTCCTTAGGGTTTAGGAGTTGAA
Organism: Bacteroidales bacterium UBA1219; assembly: GCA_002309295.1. Classification (GTDB taxonomy): domain Bacteria; phylum Bacteroidota; class Bacteroidia; order Bacteroidales; family P3; genus UBA1219. The sequence continues at coordinate 16,081 of DBXF01000019.1, forward strand.
TGTTTCCTTTTACATTTATAAAACCATTATTATCTATTTCAAATTTGCCTTGAATCAGGGCATTATTTTTAAGCCATTTTGTAATTTCTTCTTTGGAATGATGCCCTTTTTCTATATTCTTATTGTTCAGTCCAGAAGGCCCCCTTCCTCCTTTTTTATCTTGTGTTGAATCGTTCATCATTATTCTAGTGTAAAATTTGCATCTGCTTTAATATATTTAACTTTGTCTTTTATATTTTGGGCTAATTGTCCAAAATTTGTATCTGATTTGTTTGTAACATATATGAAAAGTCCGTCCAATTTATTAATCAAATCGGCAGCCCTGTCATCCACCACAAACTCACCATCGGTTATTACAATATTCACAAGACTATGCGCAGACTCATTTTTTATAATTTCCAACAATTCGTCAAGGCCAAGCCTTTCTCCATCTGTGTCTGGTATCTCTCCCCAATCGCATTTTTTGAGCGAAGTGTTGAATGCCCAAACTTCGGGCAACACTTTATTTACATTTCTGTCTCGGGCAAAATTGTCAGATTTTTTCAAAGATTCTCCAATTGTATATGCCGCCTTGAAAGAGTTTTTGTTCGATTCTCCCTCCATGTTACTGGAGATGTCAATAAAGAACGAAACTGATATGTCCATTTTTTCGTTTGTAATGCGGCGTCCGGGATAAATCGATGCGTTGGATTCTGACTTCCATACATCACCTCTTCGGGGAACTTTGTATGTGAGTACGGTCTTTCTTTTTAAACCGTTAAGTTTGTTCCTACAGTAATTCATCACAGATCCCTTTAATTCGGCAAACCACGATGCTTCTATACTATTCGTGCCCATCATTTTACCTTTTTTGAAATATATACGTTGTTTATTCAGTTGTTGTTGTGAAAGATGTTTTTACAATTATGAATAAAAAATCAATGAAACAATCAACACCGCGGCCGCTGGGATAAAGAAAAACTGAATGCCGAGACTTATGGCGTTAGAGACTCGGCTGGCCAGAAGATCCACATTGCTTTTTATCCAAAACCAGCGCGGAGGCACCTCCTCTGCCCAACCGGTAAAGCCTATTATTATCCCTATCACGGCGCTTACGCCGCCGAGTATGAACGTGGCTTTCTTTTCCAAAAGCACCACATCGGTCCAAGTGTGGCTGTATAGGACAAAACCGAAGTACATAACCCCCGCAATTATTACGAACGGGCTAATAATGCGCCAGATGTACAGAAACACTTTCATTCCGAGTCCTCTTTCTTTACAAAAGTCAAAAACTCGGCTTTCAACGCGCCCGAAATGCCAAACATGTTGGCATCCACCAATTTGTAGCCTTCGGCAATGTGTTGTGCCACAACGGGGTTTGTCTCGTCATACACGCCGGGTTGCTCGCTGATAACCACAATGGCACTGCTGCCATATTCATCTTCGGCCCCCATCACATACAAAGGATATATGCTTACAGCGTATTCTCTAAGTCTTTCGTCCATTATGTGTTTTGTCGTTTTTTACTTGGTTCACACAACGCCCTTTCCGAATTGCATTAGCGATAGTTCCTGCATTGATAATTACAAAGCTTGTACTTCAACATCGCTTAACCACATAGTCGCGCCAGGATTTTTGTCGCCGTGCAATTTTTTGTATTCTTCATGAGCCTGTCTGTTCACCGCGGCATTATCGAGTGTTCTTTGTGAATGAATCACTTGAAATGTGTAGCCTTTTGGCAAAAAATGACCGCTTTTTTTTACAGTGCATCTAAAACAATAACTTGACATGATACTTTATTTTTTTTATGATTTAGCCTACTCTGTTTCAGAACTTTCGGCATTCTCCTTTATCGTCTAGAAGTATTATGTTATTCCAAGCCTTCGATATCGGTAATATATTCAATGCCTTTGTCGTTGAATTTTATTATTTTGCTTTCCCAATACTGTTCATCAAAGCTGAGTGGCCTGCCGCTTGCATTCGGTTTCATTACTATTTTGTCAGCTCCTTCGTAATTGAAGTTGCGTTCGTTAAGGAGGATTTCGCCTTCATGGTCGAATTCCGGGAATTTCTCATTTGCTCCGCGTTTGAATTTCTTAATGTCAAAAGGCTCTTTTATGGATATCTTCAGTTTCCAACTGCAGCATTTTACTGTGGAAATTCTCATGAGGTAAAAACCATTGTGCTGTTTTTTTAGCCGGTCGTGAATATCTTTTAGGCTGTTGTTTATTTTTCTGTCTTTAGGAATCTTGTCTATTTCATCAAATAAAATGTCAAAATTTCCTTCAGGATAGTCAAGACTCACGCCACCTCTGTCACATTCAAACCAAATAGTATTTTCTTCTACTTGTTTCCATAAGGTTTTGTCTTTTCTCCATGCTTTTATGTTCTCATCGTATATGTCGCTGGTACAAAAATCCTCGTCCTTCAAAACTCGTTTTTTAATTTCAGCTACAAGTTTGTCGGGAAGGGGAATGAACATCAAACGATGTGCACGGCAACCTATGTTTATCCAATAGGTTTTTGTTACAACAGTGTTTGTTTTCATTTTTGTAAACTTTTTAAAAATTAATTATTTTCGTTTTTTATTCATCAACGGCTTTGCTATAATTGTTCATGTCATAAACGGCCACTGGGAAAGTAGGTTGTTCCTTGTTGTTTTTGATAAAATAGTTGTGACCGTCGTTGGTATCAGCGCCACCATCTTCATAATCAAGCTCAACTCTGTCATATATCACGCCCGTTATCATTTCAAAAGAGTCGAGCCCTTTAAGAGTCTCTTCTACCATGGACTTTTTTACTATCAATTTCTTGGGATCGAATTCGCCTTTAGTAGTGAGATTGAAAGTGGGCTTCTCATACATTTCCCCATGAGAAATACTCAGCCAGAACCAATCTGTATCTTGGGGGACACGGTAAGCGTGGTCGGTAATATCTTTGAACATTGGAGCAAATTCTTTTTCGGCAGATTCTTCGTCTTCAAAATTGTTGAAACTGCATCCACTGTAACCTTGCTCGCAACAGATTGTTTTAATATCTGAGCTGTCAATGGTAGCTACCTCTTCGCCGTCCTCGTCTGTAACAACAATATAGAAATCCTCTTCTGCGTCAGGGTAATAAACGCCGTCATCCACATTGGAGTCTCCCATCATTTCTACAAGTTTTCTCACATCATCTTCATATTCATCGCCATACCGGCTAAAGTCTTCGTTTTCGACAGCCTCAACCAGATCTTCTTGTTGGGTGTAAAGACAATTCGTATAGCCTACAATTTCTGTCCAATTTTCTTGGTTTTCGAAACCATCGTCGATTTCCTCGTCAGTTGCATTTGGCAGTTCGATAAGATCTATACGATAGGCGTTGTCGGCCACTATTTCCAATTTGTAGGTGTGTTCTGTCATGTTTTATTTGTTTTAGCTATTGTTATTGTTACTTGAAAATTTCATTTCTTTTTTAATAATTCGAAACCAATGACTGCATGATCTAGCAACTTGGTTATTGGATATCCAGTTTCTCTATGCATTTTGTCAAGTTCATTTTTATGGCTTTTGTATATTTTGGCCATCATTTTGTGGTATGCTATAAAAATATCCAATTCTTTTTTCACATCTCCCAACTGGTGTGTCTTTTTTAGTGCAGTTATTGTATATTTTCTGTCCATTGGTATTATCAAGTCAGGCAAAAATAAATGCAGGGCTTTAGAATCATATACCAGTCTTGAGTTATTTGTAGAAGGTCTTACATATAAAAAGATTTTTTCCAGATTTTCAATAATTTTCCCTGAGTTGCCGTTGAAATCCTCTAACTTACAGCGGCTTAAATTGTCCATATATACCTTTACGTCGTTGTAATATTTCAGGAAGTATTGCTCCTCGTACGGACTTATACGATCCAATCCCCAAAGACGAAGTGTATGGTATACATATTTGCCATCTTTACAGCGTGCGTCATACCCTTTTGTTATGAAATTCAAGTATCCTTTAGGATTGTATCCGCTGAACATGTCCTCTTCAGCTTTTTTTATGCACGCTTCCATTTTTTGAAAAGACTTGAATTCGCTTTCTAGATCTTGCAATTTAGCATTTTTTTCATAGTCCTGTTTTACCCATTCCAAGCGATAAGTACCTGTTGGCTCGTCGGATTCAATAGCTTCTATACCCTCTTTTTTTGCAAATTTCACAAGTTCGTCAAAACTGTTTTTTGACCATGAGCTCATCAAGCCAACTCTTTCACCATCTGGCATTATAAGCCATTCATCTTTTTTCGTAAAAAATGCACTTTGTGCTCTTTGAGACTTGATGTCATTTTCTGTCATAAAGATTATTTTGCTACAATCATTATCTATGCGAACAGGGAAGTGCGAAGCCAAACTGGACAGGTCAGCTTTGGGATGCAATTCTAAAAACGCTTTGACTATTCCTAATGCAATTCTGTTTTGCTCTTTGCCGTAAACTTTGATTCTTGTTATCATATTACTTTGTTTTAATTAATATAACTGAAATTTCTGTTTTTTTCACCTGCAAAAGTAAGATATTTAGACAAAGGTTTTTTGTCCGAATTCTGCCCTAATTGCAACAAATTTAAAATCAAAAACTTTAAAAGGTTATTCAAAGGTCTAAGCCACCACTTTTGCCCTAAGCACGGATATGCAAATCTCCCGCACACAAAACTTTGGTACTGCGGCAAAAAAGTTAGCAAATGGTGTAACTTATAGAAATTCAGCGAGTAATATGGGGGGGGTAAAATACTGACAGCCAAAAAGTTACACCTGTTTTGGCGCAATTTTTATAATATTGGTTATCAGCGGTGTGCATTTTTAGTATGTTTTAATAGATGGTGCAAAGTTACGAAAAAAAAACTAAACTTCAAAAAGTTTTTTGATGAAAAGTGATCTGTAAACTGTGAACAGTTATGGGGAAGGGTGATGTGAAGATTCTCGGATTAACAGATTTCCCGAATGTCTGAATATCTAAAACCATTGTCAATTGTTAATTGTTCATTGTCAACCACTTCAGACTTCCGCACTTCGAGTTCCGAACTAACTACCAACTGAATTCTGCATCTACAATGACAGAAACATGGCGTAGTAAATAGGCAGGTAGGTAATGTTGTTTTTGTTATACACCTCGCGCTCGTTGGAGAGGACAAAAGCCCGTTTTACGTTATACAATCCGCCGTTCATAAAACGGTCGAGGGCGCTATGAACGGTGTAGTCCTTGCCGGATTTCACCTCGATAGGCAGCACCGACATGTTTTCCGTATCGTCAAATAGAAAATCTACCTCGCCATTTTTCTTGTTGTCATAATAGTAGAGTGATAAGCCGTGTGCATACAGTTCCTGGGCCACCACATTCTCGTACACCGAACCAAGATTGACACTCCGCACATCGTTCATTATGGGCTGGATGTTGTTGCGGTAAAGCAATCCCGTAAGAATTCCCACGTCGTTCATATACAGTTTCAGAAGGTTTTTCCCGCTGCTTTCGAGCAATGGGTATGTGGGCTGGCTGATTGCTCTTGTCTCGATGGCCACTCCCGACGACACAAGGTAGTCGAATTCGTCGGCGTAGTTGGTCATGCGCTTCCCCTGTTTCTGTTCAATTTCGTTGGCTACAATACGTTTTTTCTGCCGTTCGAGATTGGAGGGTATCATGCCGTAGATGCGTTGAATTTTCAATCGACGGTGTTCCTCGTATCTCGCAGCATCTACGCCATACAGGTGGTGCACATTTTGCTGGACATTTCTAACTTCGACGATATTCTGGCTCTCCACAAAAGTATTTATGGCATCGGGTAATCCTCCGACAATGAGGTACTTGCGAAACAAGTCCATTATTTTGTTGTGCAGGGCTTCGGACAACGAACTGCTATTCTGAAATAGCTCGCGCATATTGTCGATGAAAAGCTTTCCAACACCGTTGGCAATCAGAAATTCTTCAAAATCAAGTGGGTACATGTGCAGAATACGGATGCTTCCCAAAGGTATTGATGAGGTCTGCCGCAAGGCGATGCCCAGCATCGAGCCGCTGGCTATATAGGTGTAACGGTTTTCGTCGCGGAGAAATTTCAACAGTGTAAGCATCTGTTCGTATGCCTGAATCTCGTCGATAAAAACCAGCGTCGTTTCCCTGTCGCGCATACGTTCTCCAGCTATGGTACTTAGAGCCATATAAAAATCTTGTGTCGTCCTGACATCGGCGAAAATCCGTTTTCCGACCTTGTCCGTTTCCATATTTATTTCGATAAAGTTTGGAAACAGTCTTTTTCCAACGTGTCGGATGATGTAAGTTTTGCCGATTTGTCGAGCACCGTCCACAACTAGTATTTTGTCGTTGCCCGACGTTAGGTGGCTATTTATCTGATTTTCAATCTTTCTATACAACATAATTACACTTTTCTTGTAAATTTGCAACTGCAAAAATACACTTTTCCTATAAAATAACCAAGGAAAAAATACACTTTTCCGTTTTTTTCTGAAAGCGGAAGTGGCTAATGAGTCAAGTTGTTTTAGTTGTTTAATATAAAAGTTCACAAGGTTGTTGTTA
>DBXF01000054.1 GCA_002309295.1 Bacteroidales bacterium UBA1219
GTGGAGCGGGAGTTGGAGGCCGGCTTGCGCTGTTCGATGACGATGGCAATGGGCAGATTTTCGATGTCGCCCACGTGAGGCCGTCCGTATTTGGGCAGATACTGTTGTGTGAAAGATGGAAAAGTGTCGTTGAGTTCACGGCGCGACTTGGCGGCGATGGTGTCCATCACAAGCGACGACTTGCCCGAGCCCGACACGCCCGTAACCACGGTAATCTGCCGTTTGGGAATCCTTACGTTGATATGTTTGAGGTTGTTCTCGCTGGCATCGCGGATGATGATATAGTCGAAGTCGTGGGCGTGTTCCATAACGTAATGTCGTTGGTTTATTAAGACTTTCGTAAACGTAGATACACCTGCTTTTATTGTGCAAAAAGCCTTTAATAGTTGAAAATTGAAAGTTGAAAGTTGAAATACATTTACAGTTCACTTCTTAATTTCTTAACTACTTAGTTCCTTAACTCCTTAACAAATCTACCATACCATTGACCTCAGACCTTAGACCTAATTATCACTTTTTCAGTACTATGTGCAAAAATATCACATAAATGCACAAAAAAAACGCACAACAACGTGGCTTTTTCCGTGAAAAATCGTATCTTTGCAAATTATTTCGCATAAAAAATTATTTACTTTTTTTTAAGAAAATAACATATTTATAGTAAAAAACATAATAAAATGAAAAAGATAATGCTTTATAAAGTATTACCGCTGGTTGCGGTGTCTTTGATTGGAATGGTGATAGCCACATCCTGTGAAAAGGAAAAAAACAATGAAATTGCAGAGCCAATTATATTGCCTGAACGGAATGTTGAAAAATGGGTATGCTCGGATAGCAGTTGGTTTGGTAGATATACTATATATTTGGACATTTATCCTGATGATAGTTTGATGTACACTTATTATGGTTATATGGATTCAAACATAGGACAAAATGCTACTCGAAAGTATTTTTTTATGGATAACTATTGGTATAAATACCATTATGACACAACTTATTATTTCCCAGGGGAAGGGAACAATACTATGTTTATTGATGCACTTTGGGAACAAGGTGGTTCTGATACAACAACACGCATATGGGAATTGTTTTCTGTTAATTATCTTGATGATAGTATAATGTATATGGCATACCATAGACATAATACTGATTTAACAACCGTATATAACTATTATTTTAAACCATTTAATAATGATTAAAAAACAAAGGATAATAACTAAAAGAGGTGTCTTGCTTATAATCAGATGAGTAAATCCATATTTCGTTTTGCATTAATTTTTTACAGTTACTTAACCAACATTAATGATTTTATAATGAAAAAATATTTATAATTTTCACATTTTTATTCGGAGTTATATCCTTGTTTTCCCAAGAAGTATCAATTTATACAACAAATGGAAATAGTTATATTTTAAATAAACAAGAAAACACATTACTCGTTGCGGCGGTTTTCTATAATCCGTCGCAATTTATTATTGGGATTTGCAATCCCTTTGCACATTCCACATCCAGCAAACAATTCCGTAGAGATTTTTCGTGAAACGTCTCTACAACCAATTCTACAACCATCCATAATCAATATTTTGCCCTTACAGGGCGTTGTTCGGTGTTGTTTCCATTCCCGTGGCGTTGCCACGGTTTGACAGATCGTTGGCCTTTCAGGCCGAGGTCGCCACGCAGTGGCAAAAACAACCAGCCACGGGCAACGCCCATGGCATTATGACATACGCATCGCAGCGCCCAGAAGGGGCAAAAGCATTGCGGTTATCCGCGTTCCGAGTTCCCCTCGCAGGCTGAGCCCGTCGAAGCCACCGCCCCATCAAACCCTAACCGCGCCAGCCAATTCCGAGTTCCGAAATCCGAGTTCCCCTCGCTGGCTGAACCCGTCGAAGCCACCGCCCCCATCAAACCCTAACCGCGCCAGCCAATTCCGAGTTCCGAGTTCCGAGTTCCGACTTCCCCTCGGTGGCTGAGCTTGTCGAAGCCACAACTCCCACTTTTTCAGTACTATATGCAAAAATAACACATAAATGTGCAAAAAATCGCACAAAAAAGTGGCTTTTTCCGTGAAAAAATCGTATCTTTGCAAATTATTTTCGCATTAAAATAATTTACTGTTTTTTATTGTAATGATAACATATTGATAATAATTTAAAAACAAAATATAATGAAAAAGATAATAGATTTTAAAGTCTTGCAGCTGTTAGCTTTGACTTTGTTGGTAGTGGCCTTGGCTACGTCCTGCGAAGATGAACCTATAAATAACTACACCGAAAATACTTTGACAACTGATGACACTTTCCAGAATTCAGATTCTTTATTGTATAAAGAGGTTGACTCACTTTTGATGAGACAATTGGATACAAATTTTTATCAAAATGTTTTGACAAAGGACTCCCTTTACATTATTAACACTTTGTCTGAATACAACAGGCTGTTCCCGTTATGCACATTGTCTGATTTTGATATTACAAGAAACACATTGTTCGCAATTAGGGGTATCGAGCCATATTGCATCATTGACAAATCTATGTACATTAGAGATTCGACAACGGGATACGATTTTATATTTGATGTAGAAATAGGGGATTGTACAACACCAGGAAGTTGGTTGTTTCTGTTCTATACCAACAGAAAAATATATGCTAATCAAGTATACACAGTTGTAGTTAATAGATAATCAGAGAGATGAAAAGAATATTATTTTTAATTGGTTTGGCCTTTTTTACAAAGATTTGTGTTTCTCAGAACAACTCATATTATTGGTTTCATGGTGTACAGTACTATTTGAACGAACGTTCTGACAAGTATTACATATTGGTTAAAGATATTGATACAACACAAATAAAATATTATTTACAATCCAAATCATATGAATTTGATTGTTTTCAAGAGTTTACCAATATTTGGAGTGCAGATTTAAGCGGTGTTAATTACTATTGGACGTTTGTTAGATGCAGCAACTTTGACACTGCCGGATTTGGCAAAATGTTAGAGTATTTTTCCCCCGAATTTTCCGAGACTATTTCAGGGAGTTCTGCTAACATTTCTAATTTGTTCCATGTCAAATTACGCTCACCATCGGATACTGTAGCTTTAAAACAAATGGCTAATAGTAATGGCGTTTTGATTATGGGGCGTAACAAGTATATGCCTCTATGGTATACCTTATATTGCAATAAGAATTCCACTCTAAGGTCATTAGCAATGGCTAATTATTTCTATGAAACAGGCATTTATTCGGCTGTGGAACCAGATTTTATGGGAGATAACGACTTGAATTGTGTTTCGGATTTGTATTTTTCTGATCAATGGGGTTTGAAAAATACTGGTCAATATGGTGGCTTGTCGGGAATAGATATTAAATATTGCGATGTGCAAAGTATAACAAACGGTAATAGTAATGTGATTGTTGCAATATTGGATCAGGGAATAGAGCGAGAACATCCTGATTTAACAAACATTTATTCTATTAGTTATGACTCTGAAAGAGATGTGAATCATGATCAATCTTGGGGACACCATGGGACAGCATGTGCAGGTATTATAGGAGCAGAAGCGAATAATGGAATAGGTGTGGCTGGTATCGCTCCCCAATGCCCATTAATGTCTATATCAAACAAGCTGAGCCATAGTGTTGGAAGTGTGGAAAAACGCGCTAATGGCATAAATTTTGCATGGAAGAACGGAGCGTCAGTTATTAGCAATTCATGGAAATCTGATGTTTCGGAGATGTTGGAAGAGGCTATTGACAGTGCAATAACTTTTGGTCGGAATGGAAAAGGTACAGTTGTGGTTTTTTCATCCGGTAATAATAATACTTCTTCAGTTATTTACCCAGCTTGTTTAAATAGTGTGATATCTGTGGGTGCAATTAGCCCATGTGGTGAACGCAAATCAGAGGAATCTTGTGATCAAGATGATTCATGGGGTAGTAATTACGGTTCAAGATTGGACATTATGGCACCAGGAGTATTAATATCTACTACAGATGCATTATATGAATCGGGATATAATAATCTTGACCCCATATCTAATCCTATTGTGACGCAAGATTATTCCGACATAGCCTACACAAGACTTTTTTGTGGAACATCTGCTGCCGCTCCCCATGTGGCAGCAGTGGCAGCTTTAATGCTATCCGTTAATCCGAACCTTACACAACAACAAGTCCGAGATATTTTAGAAAGAACTGCACAAAAAGTGCGAACAGACAAATATTATTACAAAGATACAATTGGAAGGCCTAATGGAAAATGGAACAATCAAATGGGATATGGATTGTTGGATGCTTATGAAGCCGTAAGAAATTCTTTGTATGATTTATACACAAAGGACTATGTAGCAGATGACGGTTTAGAGCCGAGTGATATTAATCATTATTTATATAATAGCCCTGATATTTGGGTGCGGAACAACAAAGATGCTGGTATCACAAACCAATATGCGGTTGTAAACGACACCAATTATGTCTACGTGCGTGTCCATAATAGAGGTTTTGTTGCCTCAAGTAATGATAGTGTTCAGTTATACACAAAGCATTATGTGATAAATCCACATATTCCAAATTTGGATTTTTCATTCTGGCGTAATTATTGGAGAAAAATAGCGACGGCTCCAATACCTTCAATTCCTGCCGGCGACAGTATTATCATTTGCATTCCTGTATATTTCGATGGATTGATGAATCGCCACATGATTCTTTCTCGAATAGTGTCGGCAATCGATACTATGCATACACAAGAAACTACTAGTACGGATTTTAATGTTAGATATAATAATAACATATCCATTAAAAATTTAACAGCCGCTCGTTTTTATACGACTAACTATACACATGGTCTTTATGTGCCACAAATAATGGCGGTTAGCAGTGAATTGTCAAGCAATCCATTCCGGCTACAGATTGGCATAATTGGTGAGGAGTCTGGTGCGAACATACTAGATGAAGCAGAGGTAACATTGATTTTGGGCGAAAATCTTGCATCCTATTGGCAAAACAATAATGTACTGCCGTCTGGCCTAAAACAAATGTCAGACAATACATACCTTGTTGAAAACGAAAATGTGTTATTGGATAATTTTGCAGTCCCTGAAGGATATGAAGCTGACCTCTCTATGAAATACAATTTCCTTACAAGAAAAGATTCTCCTAATAATACTTACTCTAACACACTCTTAAAATACATTATCCTTGACGATACCGAATATGAATTAGTCGGTGGCCTCACTATCCAAATTGAAAAACCCGAACGTGCCGCAACAGATATGTTCATAGCCAACGCTGGCAACGACACAGCCGTACTGCTTAACACCACTGCCACGCTCCACGCCACACAAATAAACGAGAACGCTACCTACCGCTGGTACGACAAACAGCGCAACTTCCAATACGAAGGTGTGAATTATTCCGTTGTTCCCTCGCAGACAAGCGAATACATTCTCGAAGTTACCGCCGAAAGCGACGGCTATCGCGATTTGGACACTGTGAAAGTGAACGTGGTGCCGGGCTGCATACGCTCAATAAGCCCCAATCCTGTTGAGGGTAACTGGATTACAGTAAGTTATGAGTATACCACCACTGTTACCTCGGCACATCTTTATATTTATAATACAGGAACTACAACACTTGTCGGCAACTACGATTTAACCAACCTTGGCAATGTGTCTAGTTTGGATATAGAAGTAACCAACTACCCTACAGGGAGCTACACAGTGGTACTTGTGTGCGACAACGCCGTTTGCCACAGTAAAGTGCTTATAAGACAATGATAATAAATGATTTGCAAATTATTTTCGCATTAAAATAACAGGAGAAAAACATGAGTAATTTTATTGTTGCAGCAATTGTGGTGCTTGGTGCGGTAGGACTCATTTTCGCAGTCGTGCTGTACTTTGTGGCACAAAAATTCAAAGTTATTGAAGACCCCAAAATCGATGAGATTGCCGAGGTGCTTCCCGGAGCCAACTGCGGCGGATGCGGAAAAGCCGGATGCCGCGCTTTGGCCGAAGCCTTTGTAAAACAGGGCGATATGGAAGGCCTGCGCTGTCCCGCCGGCGGCGATGCCGTGGCAGAGAAAGTGGCCGCCATCCTTGGCATAGAGGCCTCCAAGGCCGAACCTCAGGTGGCCGTGATACGCTGTGCCGCCGGTTGTGCCAACAACCCGCCGAAATCGTCGTTCCAAGGCATGAAAAGCTGCGCCTTTGCCAACAGCGTGTATGTGGGCACCAACGGATGTGCCTACGGCTGTCTGGGCCTGGGCGACTGCTACAATGTGTGCCAGTTCGGAGCCATCACCCTCGACCCCACGACGGGCTACCCCACCATCGACGAGGAGAAATGCGTCGGCTGCGGAGCCTGCGCCAAAGCCTGCCCGCGTATGGTTATCGAGCTGCGTAACAAAGGTCCCAAAAACCGCCGCATGTACGTGTCGTGCCTGAACAAGGAGAAAGGTGCCGCCGCGCGTAAGACCTGCACCAACGCCTGCATAGGCTGCGGAAAATGTGCCAAGGTATGTCCCTTCGAGGCCATCACCGTGGAAAACAACGTGGCTTACATCGACTACACCAAATGCAAGCTGTGTCGCAAATGCGAGGCTGAATGCCCCACAGGAGCCATCGTTTCGGTGAATTTCCCGCCAAGGAAACCCGCCGCCGAAGCACCTGCCAAGCCTGCCGAACAGCCTGCTCCCGCCGCCGCCCCCAAACTGGACGAAAGCACCGTAATTAACAACGAAAACACCACTAATAACGCATAAATAATATGAGAACATTTCGTTTGGGTGGCGTTCACCCCGAAGAAAACAAAATATCGACCAACGCAAAGATAGAGGTCTTTCCGTTGCCGAAACAGGCTGTGGTATTCCTCAACCAGCACCTTGGCGCCCCCGCCACTCCCGTGGTGGCCAAAGGCGATGCCGTGAAGACCGGACAGCTCATCGCCAAAGCCGAGGCTTTCGTTTGTGCCAACATACACTCGCCCGTAACAGGCACGGTGAACAAAATCGACACCATGAAAGACATCTTCGGTTACAACAAAACCGCCATCGTCATCGACGTGGCCGAGACCGAGGAATGGGTTGAGACTGTGGACACAACCCCCGACATCAAACGCGAGATAACCCTTTCGCAGAAAGAGATTATCGACAAGATGAAAGAGATGGGCATAGTGGGACTTGGCGGAGCCACCTTCCCCACACACATCAAATATATGATTCCCGAAGGCAAGAAAGCCGAATACCTGCTTATCAACGCCGCCGAGTGCGAGCCGTACCTCACCAGCGACCACCGCGTTATCCTCGACCACACCGAGGAGGTGCTTATCGGCATCAGCGTCCTGCGCAAGGCTCTGGGCGTGCCAAAAGCCTATATCGGTATCGAGAACAACAAGCCCGAACCTATAGCCCGTCTGCAAGAGATGGCCAAACAGTTCGAAGGCATCGAGGTCGTTCCCCTGAAGGTAAAATATCCTCAAGGCGCTGAAAAACAGCTTATCTACTCAATCACCCGCCGTTGCGTGCCAAGCGGCAAGCTGCCTATCGACGTGGGATGTGTGGTGAACAACATCGGCACCGCTTTCTCGGTGTACGAGGCCGTGCAGAAAAACAAGCCTCTTATCGAGACCATTATGACGGTGACGGGCAAGTCGCTCGGCCAGCAGCACAACTACGTGGTGCGTATCGGCACGCCGTTCAGCGATCTGGCCAACGCAATCGGCGGTCTGCCCGAGGATACCTGCAAGATTATCAGCGGCGGCACCATGATGGGCAAAGCCATCGTCAATATCGACGGACCTATCGTGAAAGGTACTTCGAGCATGCTGCTTATCAGCGAGAAAGAGGCTTACCGTTTCGAGGAACAGGACTGCATACGCTGCGGTAAATGTGTCAAGGCATGCCCCATGGGACTGGAGCCTTACCTCTTCTCGAGCCTCATCAACAACGGCAAGTTCCAAGAGGCCGCCGACAACCACCTGATGGACTGTATGGAGTGCGGATGCTGCCTCTTCTCGTGTCCGGCCCACAAGCCCCTCACTGACGAGATACGTCTGGCCAAGACCAAACTCCGTCAAATGCAACAAAAGAAATAACCAACATAACATAAAGTAATCGACAATGAAGTTATTAAACGTTTCAGGCTCGCCCCACGTGCATAGCGGGGAGTCAGTAAAAAGAATAATGTGGGATGTCAACATCGCGTTGATACCCCTGTTGCTGACAGCCATACTGTTTTTCGGCTTCGACGCCCTGTTTGTATGCTTGGTGTCGGTGGCCAGCTGTCTGCTTTTCCAATGGTTGATAGAAAAATTCCTGCTTAAAACCAAGACCACCATCACCGACGGTTCGGCAATAGTCACCGGCCTTCTGCTGGCCTTCAACTTGCCGTCGAACCTCCCGCTGTGGATAGTGGTTATCGGAGCTTTGGTGGCCATAGGCATCGGCAAAATGTCGTTCGGAGGCTTGGGTAAGAACCCCTTCAACCCCGCATTGGTCGGACGTGTGTTCCTGCTTATCTCGTTCCCAGTACAGATGACCACATGGCCCCGTCCGCTGGGAATTTGCAACATCTTTGCCAACGGTGCCGTTGACGCCACCACGGGTGCCACACCCCTTGCCGCTTTCAAAGAGGCTGTCAAGGCCGGCGGCAGCATCGACCTGCCCAGCCTGATGGACGCTTTCCTCGGACACATGGGCGGCTCGCTCGGCGAAATCTCCGCTCTGGCAATAATCATCGGCGGTATCTACCTGCTTTGCCGCAAGGTTATCAGCTGGCACATCCCCGTGTCGTTCATCGGCACCGCATTCGTGTTCGGCGCCATACTGTGGCTCTGCAACCCCAATATGTATATGGACCCCGTTCATGTGATACTCTCCGGCGGTATAATGCTGGGCGCTGTGTTTATGGCAACGGATATGGTTACATCGCCCATGTCCAAATGGGGACAGGTGGTGTTCGGTATCGGATGCGGACTGCTCACCATCATCATACGTAACTGGGGCTCGTACCCCGAAGGCGTGTCGTTCGCCATTCTGCTGATGAATGCCTGCGTTCCGCTGATCAACAAAGGTTTCAAACCAAAACGTTTCGCAAAATAAAGGAGGATGAGTTATGGCAAAAAAAGCTGAATCCACATTACTTAATATGGTGCTGGTGCTGACCATCATCGCCGTAGTTACGGCCGCCGCACTGGCATTTCTGAACAACGTCACCAAAGGTCCTATCGCCGACGCTAAGAAAGCCAAGACCGAGGCCGCCATCAAAGAGGTGCTGCCCGAATTTGCTTCGCTGAAAAGCGCGAAAGTGATGCTCGACGGCGACAAGGACTCCACAAACTGCAACCTCGCCTTCAACGCCTCCGACGAGCTGGTCGGCGTGGCCGTTGAGTCTTCGACAGAGAAAGGCTTCAGCGGACACCTCGGCGTGATGGTCGGTTTCGACGCCGAAGGCAACATCACGGGCTACAACGTGCTGGAGACTCAGGAGACCCCCGGCCTCGGCTCCAAAGCCGGCGAGTGGTTCCAGAAAGACGGCAAAGGCTGTGTTGTCGGCATGAACCCCGCAAACAACAATATGACTGTTAAAAAGGACGGCGGCGACGTGGATGCCATCACAGCGGCAACCATCAGCTCGCGCGCTTTCTGCGACGCGATAACCCGTGCTTACGAAGCTTTCACCAAAGTAAAAGGAGGAACAGACAATGAGTAACATGCTTTCGAAAATAGGAACAATAGCCAAAAACGGCCTTATCAAAGAAAACCCCACCTTTGTGCTGGTGCTGGGTATGTGCCCCACGCTGGGCGTAACCACCTCGGCCATCAACGGTATGGGTATGGGCTTGGCCACCACCTTCGTGCTTATGATGAGCAACCTCGTTATTTCGTGCCTCAAGAGCGTCATCCCCGACAAGGTGCGTATCCCCGCCTTCATCGTTATCATAGCCACTTTCGTTACGATGCTGGCAATGGTGATGGAAGCTTACGTGCCGTCGCTGTTTGAGGCTCTGGGCTTGTTCATCCCCCTTATCGTGGTGAACTGCATAGTGCTGGCACGTGCCGAGTCCTTCGCTTCGAAGAACAACCCCCTGCTGTCGCTTTTCGACGGTCTGTTCATGGGCTTGGGCTTCACCCTCGCACTGACACTGCTCGGACTCCTGCGCGAGATACTCGGCAGCGGCTCGGCTTTCGGTTTCAAATTCGTTGAAGGCGACGCCATGCTGCTCTTCGTCCTTGCGCCCGGCGGTTTCATCGGACTGGGACTGCTCAGCGCAATAGTAAATTATTTCCGTAACAAATAATGAGATTGTTCGTATATAACAGATTGTAAATTATAGTATTGACAAAAAAATAAGAAAAAATAAAGATAAGAAATACATAAATAAATAGAAAATGCGTTTTTGCTAACTTTGGTTTACTCGAAATCAGCAATCTTGATAACCACCAAAAGGAAAGCGGAAATGCTTACGGGAAACCGTGAGCTTTCTTTGTATGGTGGTAGGTATGCTGAACCTCGAGTAACCCAAAGGAACTCGCGGTTCTTTTTTTTGTGTTTTTCAAATATAAGTAAGTAAGAAAAATAATAAAAGTAATTTAAATAGTAATTTAATTTTAAAGACAAAAATGAAGAACAAGTTCAAAACTATCGGCGGCTTGGTTGCTCTGAGCATGATACTGGCAACGGCTGCATCGTGCAAAAAAGACAAACTTTCCGAAGACGTTAACCAACCTATTCCCGGCGTGGAGCGCACAATAAACGTTTCGGCTACCTTGCCACAACCCACCGAAAAAGCCTACCTCGACGTAACCGACGGCCGCAAGGTGAAATGGGAACCCTCCGACGCCATAAATGTAAACGGCAGTAACCTTGCCCTTACTAATCTTTATACCGACCCCACAAAGGCCAGGTTCGAAGGCACCACATACGCTATCTCTTCAGGCAGCAACGATGTTTATTGGTTTGTGTACCCAACTATCCTGGCAGGAACGGCTAGTGGTAGCACTATCCCGAGCAGTTTTACCGCGAACAGGCTTACCGTTACCTTGCCCGATGTGCAGACTTTCGACCTCTCGCAGACAAAAATTCTGGAAGGCAGCACATATATGGCTGCCAAGGCCAGCGTGCCTGCCGGACAAACCAACTTGAATTTCTCTATGAAAAACCTCTGTGCGGTGTTGAAAATCCACCTGTCCGCAACAGGCGTGAGCAACACCAATGTGGAGCGCATTGTTTTCAACAGTAGCAGCCGGCTCAATGGCGATTTTTATTTCGACGGCAGCGCAGTGACGGCGAGCACCGCCTCTGTCTGCAACTATCTTACCATAAACCTCACTGACGGCACCAACAGCTATATCGACATCGCTGGTGGTGTTGACGTGTACGCCATCCTGCCTCCGATCAACAGCAGCAAACTCAGCATGACAGTGTATAACACCGACGGCCTTGAAGTGACAAAAATCGCCTCAAGCGTCACCCTTGCACAAAACACTATGTACACCAACAATTTGAATGTTACGGCATTTTCGGCACCGGTTACCTATTTTTCCGTTAGTGCTTCAAAACGTGTTGTTTTTGCTCCCGGCAACCTGCAATGGAGTGCTACAAATGGCGGAGCAACAGCCACAACACATGCCGTGGCTGGCGGTGGCACAGCCGATGGTACATGGCGTTTCGCTTCCAACCAGTGGAATTATATTGGCAATGCCGCAGGCAACAACACTGCTGCCGCAAGCCGCGAAACCCAAGCCGCATGGATAGACTTCTTTGGCTGGGGAACAAGCGGTTATCACGATGTGAATGATGTGAATAACGTTTTTTATTATCCATATTCATCCAGCAACACTAACTTGGGATATTCTACCAATACATACGGCTATGGCCCTTCCACGGATATGACCGACCCCAACCTTGTAGGTACAAGCGCAAACTATGATTGGGGCATTTACAATGCCATTTATAACCCCAAGACCAACACAACCGACCCCGCCGGCACATGGCGCACCCCGACTAGTTCTGAGTTGCTGTATGTTATAGGGACAAGGACCACTTGCTCCGGTGCGCGCTTTGCCAAAGCACGAGTTAGTGGAGTTAATGGTTTGATTATCATTCCCGATAACTGGAATGTAAATGCGTACACATTGAATGATATCAATGTCAGCAATGCACAATTTACTTCAAACACTATTACTTCTACCCAATGGAATGTTCTTGAGACAAGCGGATGCGTATTTCTTCCTGCTTCAGGCGGCCGCAATGGCACTTCAATCTTTAATGTTGGTTCCTACGGTGGCTACTGGTCTGCCACGAGCAGTAATAGCACCAACGCGATTTCTATGTTTTTCAACATTAGCGGTGTGGCCTCAAACTACAACTACTACCGCTACGATGGAAGGTCCGTCCGCCTTGTGAAAGAGGTGTACTAATTATTAATGAGTAATTAGAAAAAAAATCCGTGGCGTTGTCACGGATTTTTTTGGTTTATGTTTTGTGCTATTGTGCCAGTCCTACGGACTTGTGGCTACGCAATGCTAACCCCCAACGGGGGTGTAATACCACAGGCAGGGGTGTGAACCCCTGCATACGAAACAACCAAATACAATATGAACCCCGTAGGGGTGGCATTATTATAAATCCGTGTGAATTCGTGCCATCCGTGGTCGTTTTTTTTACGAAAATTACCGTGAATGTCCCATTACTTTATTTGTGGGTAATTTGTGGAAATTTGTGTTTAAAATGAACACGGAAATATTTTTCGTGTTTTTCGATGTTGAAAAAAAACAAATCCGTGTAAATTCGTGCCATCCGTGGTTGAAAATGAAAATTGGGCGAAAAATGTTTCGCCCCTACATTTCAACTTTCAATTATCAATTTCCAATCAGTTTCCTTATCAGGTCTTCGTTGTGCGATTTTATCAGCGACTGCCGTATGGCGTTGCGGTTTTCAGCTTTGTACCAGAAAAACATGCGGTTTTGTTCGCGTTTCTCGTTGGGGTGGCGGGCCACAAAAACCTTCTCCATGGTGGCGGGGTTGTAGCCGGTGTAGTACATCTCGGTGGCCAGCGTCATGGGGGTGGGGGTGAAGTCCTGAATCTGCTCCAGCTTGTAGCCCATGCCTTTCATCGTTATGGCCAGTTCCGCCATGTTGCGCAGACGGCATCCCGGGTGCGACGAAATAAAATAAGGTATCAGCTGCTGGTTGAGTCCGTGCTTGCGGCAGATGTCGTCGAAACGCCGTTTGATGTCGCCGAACAGCCTGAACGACGGTTTCCGCATGCATTGCAGCACCTTGTCCGACGTATGTTCTGGAGCCACCTTCAGCCTGCCCGACACATGGTGTCGCACCACCTCCTCCCAGTATTTGTATCCCGCGTTGTCGTCGGTGAAAAGGTCGTAGCGTATGCCGCTGCCTATGAACAGGTGTTTCACCTTGGGCACGGCGCTGGCCTTGCGGCAAAGCTCTATCAACGGGCTGTGGTCGCTGTTGAGGTTCTTGCAGTGGCTGGGGTGTATGCACGAGTAGCGGCTGCATTTGCGGCACAGCTCGGCATTACGGCCTTTCATGCGGTACATGTTTGCCGAAGGTCCGCCGAGGTCGGTTATCACGCCATGGAAATCGGGACGTTCCGCCAGCAGTGCCACCTCGCGCAGAATTGAGTCCTCGCTGCGGCTCACCACCTGCTTGCCCTGATGTGCCGAGATGGTGCAGAACGAGCATCCTCCGAAACAGCCGCGGTGGGTGTTCACCGAAAATTTTATCATCTCGAAAGCCGGTATCGCCCCGCGTTTGGCGTATTTGGGGTGGGGCAGACGCATATAAGGCAGCTCGAAACTCCGGTCGAGGTCGCTCTGGCTGAAGTCGGTGTCGGGTGGGTTTATCACAACGTATTGTTTGCCAATGGGTTGCACGATGCGTTTGGCTTCGATTTTGTTGCTTTCCAGCTCTATGTGGTGGAAATTCTGCGCCTGTTTGAATTTGTCTTTCTGGCAGGCCTCGTGGGAGTGTAGCGTTATCGTCTCCCATTGCTCTGTGGCATGCACCTTGTCGGTGATGTATCCCACCTGCGGGTGGCTGTGCAGATGGCTTATCGGCAGTCCTGCGTTCAGCGTGTCGGCGATGTCCACAATCACTTTCTCGCCCATGCCGTACACCAGCAGGTCGGCGTTGGTGTCGGCAAGGATGGAGGGTTTCAGCGTGTCGCTCCAGTAGTCGTAGTGCGTCAGTCGCCGCATCGAAGCCTCTATGCCACCTATCACCACGGGGGTGTCGGGGAAAATCTGTTTCAGGATTTTGGCATATACGTATGTGGCGTAGTCGGGACGGAAGCCTGCCTCGCCGCCGGGCGTGTAGGCGTCGTTGGAGCGCAGACGTTTGGCGGCGGTGTAGTGGTTCACCATACTGTCCATGCATCCCGACGAGGCGCTGAAGAAAAGCCTTGGCTTGCCCAGCTTGCGGAAATCGCGCAGGTCGTCGCGCCAGTTGGGCTGTGGCAGTATCGCCACACGGTACCCCGCCGCCTCCAATGAGCGGGCTATCACGGCGTGGCCGAAACTGGGATGGTCCACGTAGGCGTCGCCCGACACCACTATCACATCCACATAGTCCCAGCCGCGCTGCTCTATCTCTTTCGCCGTTATTGGAAGAAAACCGCTCATCTTTATATGGATAAGGGGCTATCAACAGCGCCGACAGCCCCTTATGTGATTTTGATTTTTATTTTTTTATTTTTTATTTCATGTGTTTCAGTCCGGGCAGCTCTATTCCCGAGAGGAATTCGAGCATGGCGCCGCCGCCAGTGGAAACGAACGACATTTTGTCCATCATGTCGAGCTGTTGCAGGGCCGATATGGAGTCGCCGCCGCCGGCCACGGAGAAAGCGCCGTTCTTTGTTGCATCGGCCACAGCCTCGGCAACGCCGAAAGTGCCTTTGGCAAAGTTGGGCATCTCGAACACGCCCATAGGTCCGTTCCACAGTATGGTCTTCGATTTCAGAATCACCTCGCGGAAAAGCTCTATGCTCTTGGGGCCGCAGTCCACAGCTTCCCAACCGTCGGGGATTTGGTCGCCAGGCACCAGCATACTCTCTGCGTCGTTGCGGAATTCCTTAATCACCATGCAGTCGATGGGGAGGTAGAGGTTCACGTTGTTTTTCTTCATCTTCTCAACGAGGTCGAGGGCCACGTCGAGTTTGTCGTCCTCGTGGATGGAGTTGCCTATCTTTCCGCCGAGGGCTTTGGTGAAGGTGTAACGCATACCGCCGCCGATAATCATATTGTCAACCTTGGGGATAAGGTTTTCCAAAACGTCGATTTTGCCGGAGATTTTCGAACCGCCGATGATGGCTGTGAAGGGACGTTCGGGGTTGCCCAGCAGGTAGCTGAGGTTCTCCACTTCGCGTTCCATCAGGAATCCGAAATAGTGGTCGTTGGGGAACAGCTCGGCCAGCAGTGCCACGGATGCGTGGTTGCGGTGCACGGTGCCGAAAGCGTTGTTGACGTAGGCGTCGCCCAGCTTGGCAAGTTCTTTGGCAAATTCCATGTCGCCGTCGGTCTCGCCTTTGTAGAAACGGATGTTTTCGAGCAGCATCACATCGCCCTCTTTCATGTTGTTGACCATGTTGGTAACCTCCTCGCCCAGAAGCGACTGGGTGAACAGAACCTCTTTGCCGAGGATTTCGGAGATGCGTTTGGCAACGTTTTTCAGCGAGTATTTCGCGTCGAACTCACCCTTGGGACGGCCGAGGTGCGACATGATGATGGTCTTGGCGCCGTCGTTGATAAGTTTCTGCATTGTGGGCACCGACTTGCGTATGCGGGTGTCGTCGGTGATATTGCCGTTCTCATCGGTGGGAACATTGAAATCCACGCGCAGCAGCACGCGTTTTCCTTTCAGGTTTACATCTTTGATATGTTTCATGATAATTTGTTATTTCTTGATTACTATTTTCTTGTTAATTGAAAAGGACTTCAAAGCAGGTTTTCCTAACTCCAAAGTCCTTTGTTTGTTCTGCATTACAATATACTTGTTCGGATTGTTGTTAAAGAGCTGTCAATTAAACAAATAAACGATTCAACAGTTCAACAAATCATGCATGTTCTTCTTCGGGGTTGTGCACTGCCATGCCTATGTATAGCGATGTGAGCATTGCAAACACATAAGCTTGGATGAAAGCCACAAGGCATTCCAGAGCGCTGATGAACAGGCTGAAAATCACCGACACGGGCGATACTGCGTATCCAACGCCTGCCGACATTGTGTTTCCGAAGATGAAGATCAGGAATATGAAGCCGAGGGTAACGATGTGTCCTGCCGTAATGTTGGCAAAGAGACGGACCATCAGTACGAAGGGCTTGGTGAACATTCCTACAAATTCAACCAAAGGCATGATGGGCAGCGGGAATTTAAGCCACCAAGGCACGCCCGGGGTGTTGAAAATGTCTTTCCAGTAATGTTTGTTGCCCGAAAAAGTGGTGATAAGGAAAGTTATCACTGCTAAAACGCCTGTGATGGCGATGTTTCCTGTTACGTTGACGCCGCCGGGGAAGAAAGGCACAAGGCCTATGAGGTTACAGAGGAAGATGAAAAGGAAAAGTGTGAGGATGTACGGCAGATAGCGCTGGTAGTGCTTTTCGCCAATGATGGGAACCACCACGCCGTCGCGGATAAAGAGGATAAGGATTTCCATCAGCGACTGCATTCCTTTCGGGGCTTTGCCTGCGTTTTTGATGCAGCTGCGTTTCACGCCGAACAGTATCAGCAGCAGGATAAGGGAGGCAATCATAACTGAGACGGCCACTTTGGTGATGGAGAAATCCAGGGGTTTCAGATAAGCTCCGGTCTCATCCACAATAGGATTGCCGTTTTCGTCGGCGTAGGCTATTTCCTGAGCTTCGGTGCCGCCGCCTACCAAGGTGTAGCCCTTGTAAGCCTCTTCACCGTGGTGGAACTTCGACGACATAAAAACGTCGAGCTTGCCGTCGCGGGTGTTGTAGAGAATTATAGGAAGGGGGATGGAGATGTGTTTCTCGTTAGGCTGACCTTCGTTCAAGGTCATAATGTGCCATTCGTGGGCGTCGGAGATGTGTTCGATGATTTCGGCGCCGGGGTTGAACCCTTCTTTTTCGTTTTCTGTTGTTGTTGCGGCCTCCGCAGACTCGGTGTCGGTTTGGGCCAAGGCGAAATTTGTTGTCAGTGTTAATGCACAAAGTGCGGCAATAAATACTTTAATTCGCATATAATCAAGTTTTTATTTCTCTGTTCTATGTTTTTGTCGGTTTGGCAAATATACGTTTTTTTTTGAAAATAAGCAAAAAAAATGTTTTTTCTATTCATCGTCGTCGATAAAGTCGAAAATATCGGTCTGCGGAGCCACAAAAAGATTCAGCTGGTTTTCTATAGGCAGGTCGCCGATGGTGCTTTTGAATTTCTGCATCTCGCTGTGCAGCATCTGTTTAACGGCCTTGCCTTTGGTTATGGATTTCGAGGCGGCATAGAGTTTGAGCAGCTCGAAATCGCGTTCCGAGACGCTGATGGCCAAGCGATGTTTTTTTGGTTTGCTGTTTTTTCTGTTGTTGGCAGACATTATTTTGTTTACTTATTTTTACGTGTCAAAATTACGATTTTTTGGCCAATTAGACAAATTATTTTACGACCTTTATTAACAAGAAGTGTTTAAAATGGGTTATAATGTTGATATTTAATGTTTTGAGTATTGGCGTTTTCGCTGAAACAAGTTCGTTTTAATCTTATTTTTGTCGTCGCACTGCTGTTGTTTTCAAATTATTTTTCAGAAAAAGTATGATATATGGAAAAAAAATGTTATCTTTGCAACCGCAGTTTTTGTGCAGAATAACGTGCATATTTTGCCGTGATTCGCATTACGACTGCATTTGAGTGGTGCGATTTCAGCATTTTATTTCGATTTGCTGTATCAAAAAACGCTCAAAAGTGTCATTTATAAAGATTATGACACCGTTTTTGAATAAGATTGACAAACAAAAATAAAGTTTATAGAAATGAGTAAACGTTTAGTTAAATCACTTCTTGCAATTGCGCTCTTTGTTAGTTGCGCTTATCAAGTGAATGCACAAGGCGGTATAGCCACGGTGCCTTACTTCTGCGATTTTGAAAACGCCGTGGAACGTACCCAATGGGCTTACCGAAACGGCACACAGGCCAACAAATGGTATGTGGATACTGCCACAAACAATGGAGGTAATTACTCTCTGTATGTTTCCAATACTGGTGGCGCTACCCACAATTACGACAACGCAACAGCCAGTTACACATGGGCTTACCGCCAGATAGCCTTTGTCGCTGGTCTTTACAATATTTCTTACGACTGGAAAGCTCAAGGCTATACCACAGCACATTACATGAGAGCATACCTTGTACCGGCAAGTCAGTTCAATGGCAACGCCGGCTCATCCACAGGCTTTCAAACCTCGGGCTCGCCTGCAGGCTGGATACCCATCAACTCGACTTATCCCACAGGCGGTATCATGAATCTGCAAAGCCGTTGGCAGAATGTATATATTGGAAACGTGTCTATTGCTACCACAGGCAACTACTATCTTGTTTTCGGCTGGGTAAACACCTCCATAAATACAACAAACCTGCAGCCTCCTGCCGCAGTGGACAACATACAGATAACCAAAGCCACCTGTCCTCGTCCCGACAACCTGTCGGTGTTGGCTACATCGGCCACTGGTAACGCCACGGTAAGCTGGACAGAAACAGGTACAGCTTCGTGCTGGCTTGTGGAATACTGCACTTCGTCGAGTTTCCAACGTGGAACGCGTAGTTATTTTGTTAGTTCGGCAAGCCCCAATTACTCACGTCAGGGCAATACCATTTCATACCGTATGTCTGGTTTCCAGCCATACACGTCGTATTTCTTCCGTGTAAGGGCTTTGTGCGACACTACGGCGGCCCATGGCGACAGTTCCATGACTTCTATTGTGTTCAACTTCCGTTTCTGCCCCAGCAATGTGGGATGTATCGACTTTACGAATCTTACGGGACCTAACTGCGTGTGTTCTCACGGCACCACGCCCTCCAGCACACTGCCCCCTACCGGCGGATGGGGCAACACAGGCCCTTACACCACTATAGGTGTTGTGGATAATGGCCCCAGAGCATACCTGGGCTCAAATGCCAGCCTGCACACTGTGCATACCGATGCCACGGCTATGGACTCGATGAGTAACTACCAGTTGCCACAGATTCCGTCTGGCGAGTGTGCCTCGGTACGTTTAGGATGTCTAAACGCTCCGCGAAGCTACGAAGCTTCGGCTATCACCTATGATTTTGTTGTGGACACAGCGCAGGCCGACATCATTGTGTTGAAATACGCACTTGTAACATATGACCCGGGTTCTTCTCATACTATTAATCAACAACCGCGTTTTACGATGCAATTGTTGGACAACAACAACAACCCCATCGACCCGGTTTGTGGTGTGGCCGATTTCGCATCTTCGCAAGCTGCAAGTCTTGCCGACCGTCCCGGATCTTCGTGGCACAGTGGACGCTCAAGCAGCTGGTACTGGAAGGATTGGACTACTGTAGGTCTTGATGTGTCGCGTTTCCATGGTCAGAACATCAGGGTGAGTTTGGCTACTTTCACATGTACACAGGGAGCAACGAATCATACCTGCTACGCCTATTTCACCCTTGGATGCACAAAAGGACGTATTACATCAACATCGTGTGGCGGTGGTAGCGTTACCACGACATTGACAGCACCTGATGGTTTCAGTTACCGTTGGTACACGGGCCAGAACCCCAACCAAACGGTTTCTACACAGCGCACCGTAACCGTGCAGCTCGACAGCACGATGTACTACTGCGAGGTGTCGTTTGTGGATAATCCCAGCTGCCACTTCACAATGTCGACACTTGCCACCCTGCGTTATCCGAGAGCTTTCTTCACCGGAACGACATCGACCGATAGCTGTATCTATCGTCTGCGTCTGCGCAACCAGAGCCGTATCACCTCCGACCCCAACGACACCACTTCGATAGGAGCTTGTGAGAGCTTCTTCTGGGATTTCGGAAACGGACAGACATCGACGGCGGAAAACCCTGTCGTAAACTACTCACAACCCGGAACATACACTGTGAAGCTGATAGCACAGATCAACGACGGCGAGTGTGCCGACACCATTACAAAACGCTTCACTTTCCGACCGCCTCTAACAAGCCGTATTATAGCCCCACGCAGGGTATGTTACGGCGATACCGCCTTCCTGCGCGCCGCTTCGCGCGGATATGTGGAATACCGTTGGAACACAGGCTATTCACGCGACTCGCTTTATGTTGTGCCCGACTCCACAACGCAGTACACCCTTATCGCACGCGATAGTATAGGATGCGTGGACACCATGCGCGCAACCGTGGCCATAACCGACTGTAATATCTATGACACGGTATGCCGCAACGAACGTTATCTGAGTTATGGCTTCAACATACCGGCCAGCACCTTGCGCAACTTCGCCGACACAATGGTGGTGTTCGAACGTCATACCCGCTCGCATTTCGGCGTTGACAGTATTACAATACTTAACCTTTTGATATGGGATACTTCGGAGTTTGTTACCTACGACACGTTCTGTTTCGGCGACCCGTACACGTTCTACAACATACCTCTTACCCGCGGTGGCCGTTACGCACAACGTTTCACCAACATACACGGATGCGACAGCATAATCTACCTCGAACTTGAGGAACTGCCTCGTCCCACCCTCGAGCTGCACCACAGCTACGTGCCGTGCTTCAACTATCCTATCACACTTATTGCCAACAGGACTGGCGGCGATTGGATCCGCTGGTCGTCGTCGCCGATAGACACTTCCATGTCGGGATACGAGACTCAGGACACCTTGGTCGTAAGACCTCACCAGAGGACAATTTACACAGCCGTTACCGGTCGCGACAACTATCCGTGTACCACATCGGCACAAACTATAGTGAACCTCGAAACCGACCTGAAGGCTTACATCCACACTTCGCAGGAAGCAGCCAACTACGATAATATGCAGATCATATTCTCCGACCGCAGTACCGACAACACGGGCCGCAGATGGTATCTCCGCGATTTCAACCTGCCTGTGGGCACCGATGAAAACTACATCTACACCTTCGAGGCACGCGAGGATTCGGTGAAAGTGATACTCGTGGCCTACATAGAAGGCACCGAATGTCTGGACACCACAAGCGTTACAATTCCGTTGTTCAAGGAGTCGATGTGGGTGCCCTCGGCCTTCACTCCCGATGAGGATATTGAGGGCAGCAAAAACAAAGTCTTCTATATTAATGGTATAGAACTGATTGAATTTGAAATGGACATTTTCAACAGAAATGGTTACAGAGTGTACCATCTCGATGAATTACCTTCCGCTGACTGGCCAGGGAATCATTGGAACGGTGGTATCAACAATGACTTGTCGAGACCTTGTGTGATGGGCAACTACTCCTACCGGATAGTTTACAAAACAAAATCGCAACCCGACAGGACTTTCACAAAGGTTGGGTCTGTAGTGCTGATAAGGTAAGAATTTCAATTGAGATAAGAAAAAAAACGCCTTGATTTTCATCAGGGCGTTTTTCTTTTGTTTCAAAATGAGAAGTTGTGTGTCAATAAGATAAGAAAAGAAGTATTAAACCAATAAACCAAAGTAGCCATGATTAAGCAATTAGTTAAAACAACGGTCCTTACAGCAATACTTTTAGCGTGTTTCGTGAATCGTGCGGTGGCTCAGTTCGGTATTGCAACAATACCATATTCGTGTGATTTTGAGAGCGCCGCGGAACGTTCCCAGTGGATTTTATTGAATGGACAGCAGACCAACAAATGGTATGTCGACACGGCTACGCGTTGTAACGGTGACCATAGTTTGTATATTTCAAATAATGGTGGAACGGTGTATGAATACGACCCGGCCGTGGCAAGCTCTACATGGGCATATCGCCAGATAGCCATTGTGGCAGGACTTTACAACATATCATATAACTGGAAAGGCCAAGGCTACTCCAACACTCATTATATGAGAGCTTATCTGGTGCCCGCATCGCAGTTCAACGGAGCGGCGGGTTCGTCCACAGGTTTTCAGACATCGGGGCACCCCACAGGCTGGATTCCAATCGACGCTACTTACCCGACAGGAAGCTATATGAACCAGCAAAGCACCTGCCGTAATGTCTACTTGGGCAATGTGTCGGTTCCCTCGACAGGCAATTATTACCTCGTGTTCGGCTGGACCAACAACGCTTATAATGTCCAAGGTTTGCAGCCCCCTGCTGCCATAGACGATATACAGATAACCACTGCCACCTGTCCTCGTCCCGACAACCTGTCGGTGCGTACCCTCTCGTCGAACGGGACAGCCGAGGCGACATGGACAGAAACAGGAACTGCAACAATGTGGCTGTTGGAATACAGCACATCGCCAAACTTCAGGCCTGTAACACGTGTTATCGTGACTGGAGCCGGCGGCACTGTATCTTCTGGTCCTTTGCCAGGGTTCCAGCAGTCGACGGCATATTATTTCAGAGTGCGTGCCATCTGTGACACCACTTTTGGCAATGGCGACACTTCCATGACGTCGTTGGTGTACAATTACCGATTCTGCTCGGGCAACGTGGGATGTATCGATTTCACCAACCTCAGGTCTCAAAGTGTAACGTGCACATACGGCACGTATCAAAACTATCAGCAATACAGTGGTAGTTACCTCGGTCCTTATGCAAATAACGGTGTTGTGGATTTGGGCTCAGGTAGTTATGGCAGGTCATCAAATCAACCAGGAAGCCGTCATACAGTAAATACAGATCCCAATGCCGTGGATCCGATATTCCCACAGATATCCAAGATCCCGCCAAACGAATGTGCATCGGTACGCCTTGGTTCATTATATGGTGGTTATATTTGTCAGTCGGTATCGTATCAGATGATTGTAGATTCGGCTCAGGCAGATATTCTGTTGTTCAAATATGCATGTGTGTTCAACGACGCCGGGCATGGAGCATCGCAGCAGCCCCGTTTCGTGTTGGAAATCCTTGACCAGCAGGGCAACCTTATCAGTCCCAACTGTGGTGCAGCCGACTTCAATGCTACCGACGTTACAAGCGGAACGATTGGCGGTACATGGTATTCGCGTCAGGGTTCTGTTACGTTCATCGATACCATTGTCGATTCCAACACGGGAGCTGTTAATTGCTCGACAATGACATTTACCACTTATTCGAATGGATTGCGAGGAAGAGACTGGACCCCCATGGGATTGAACATAGCTCAATATCATGGCCAGAACATCACTGTGCGTATTACTTCGTTCAACTGCGGACAATCGGGGCCCAACCACTGTGGATATGTGTACTACACACTTGGATGTACAAAGGGGCGTATTACATCCAACTCCTGCGGCGGAGGCAGTGTTTCCACAACGCTTACTGCTCCTTCAGGATTCAATTATCGTTGGTATACCGCACGAAATCCAAACGTAGTGGTGTCGCGACAACAGACGGTTACTGTACAGGTGGATAGCACCATGTACTATTGCGACGTGAGTTTTGTGGACGACTCCAACTGTCACTTCACACTTTCCACATTCGTGTCGCAACGCTATCCTCGAGCCAGTTTCACGGCTTCTATGTCCACCGACAGTTGCATGTATCGTCTGCGTCTTCGCAACACCAGCCGCATTACTTCCACACTCACCGACACCAACTCCATAGGAAGTTGTGAAAGTTACTTCTGGGATTTCGGCAACGGACAGACATCCACTGCCGAGAATCCGACAGTGACTTATTCGCAACCAGGCACATACACTGTTAAACTGATAGCACAGATTAATAATAGGGAATGTGGCGACACCATTATCCACCAATACTCTTTCCGCCCGCATATGCCGGGTAGATTAGTGGCCCCCCGCAGGGTATGCTACGGCGATACCGCATTCCTGCGTGCCGCTTCGCGCGGATATGTGGAATACCGTTGGAACACAGGCTATTCACGCGACTCGCTGTATATTGTGCCCGACTCCACAACACAGTACACCCTTATTGCCCGCGACAGTATAGGATGCGTGGACACTATGCGTGCAACCGTGGCTATTACCGACTGTAATATCTACGACACAGTATGCCGCAACGAACGTTATCTGAGTTATGGCTTTAACATACCGGCCAGCACCTTGCGCAACTTCGCCGACACATTGGTGGTGTTCGAACGTCATACCCGCTCACACTTCGGTGTTGACAGTATTACAATACTTAACCTCTTGGTTTGGGATACCAACGAAACGGTAACTTACGACACCTTCTGTTTCGGAGACCCGTACTCGTTCTACAACATACCTCTTACCCGCGGCGGCCGTTACGCACAACGTTTCACCAACATACACGGATGCGACAGCATAATCTACCTTGAACTCGAGGAACTGCCTCGTCCCACCCTCGAGCTGCACCACAGCTACGTGCCTTGTTTCAACTATCCTATCACTCTTATTGCCAACAGGACTGGCGGCGATTGGATCCGCTGGTCGTCGTCACCGATAGACACTTCCATGTCGGGATACGAGACTCAGGACACCTTAGTCGTAAGACCTCACCAGAGGACAATTTACACAGCCGTTACCGGTCGCGACAACTATCCGTGTACAACATCGGCACAAACTATAGTGAACCTCGAAACCGACCTGAAGGCTTACATCCACACTTCGCAGGAAGCAGCCAATTATGAAAATATGCAAGTGATTTTCTCCGACCGCAGCACCGACAACACTGGTCGCAGATGGTATCTCCGCGATTTCAACCTGCCTGTGGGCACCGATGAAAACTACATCTACACCTTCGAGGCACGCGAGGATTCGGTGAAAGTGATACTCGTGGCCTACATAGAAGGCACCGAATGTCTGGACACCACGAGTGTTACAATCCCGTTGTTCAAAGATGCTATATGGGTTCCCAACGCTTTCACTCCCGACGAGGATGTAGAGGACAGCAAAAACAAAGTCTTCTATGTCATGGGTGTAGAACTGATTGAATTTGAAATGGACATTTTCAACAGAAACGGTTACAGAGTGTTCCATCTCGATGAACTTCCTACTAAAGACTGGCGACCTGGAAAAGGAAATCATTGGAACGGCGGAATGAGCAACGACCCATCTAGACCCTGTGTGACGGGCAACTACACCTACAGGATTGTTTACAAAACAAAATCGCAACCCGACAGGACTTTCACAAAAGTGGGTTCGGTATTGCTGATAAGATAATTCATGTAACCAAAGTTTTTAATTATTACTGGAGGCTCCGTCGTGCGACGGAGCTTCTTTTTTTGTGATTGTCGCAAAAAAATCGTATTTTTGCAATCTAATTATAAGCGTAAAATTGATGGAAATACTTGTAACAGAACATGTAGAGAAAAACTATTCGGGACACAGGGCGTTGACCGACGTCAGTGTGTCGGCGGCCGAAGGGCGTGTGCTTGGACTGCTGGGCCCAAACGGAGCCGGCAAAACCACCCTCATACGCATCATCAACCTGATAACCGCTCCCGACCAAGGAAAAGTGTTTTTCTGCGGCGAGCCGTTGAAAGCTAAACATATAGAGCATATCGGCTATCTGCCCGAGGAACGTGGGTTGTACAAAAAAATGAAAGTAGGAGAGCAGGCCATGTACCTTGCACGTTTGAAAGGCTTGTCCAAAAACGATGCCGAACAACGTCTCCGCCAATGGTTCAAACGTTTCGAGATAGACGGATGGTGGAACAAAAAAGTTGAGGAGCTTTCGAAAGGCATGCAGCAGAAGGTGCAGTTCATCGTTACGGTACTCCACGAGCCGCGGCTGCTTATCTTCGACGAGCCCTTCAGCGGTTTCGACCCCATCAACGCCAACCTGCTGAAAGAGGAGATACTGCGACTGAAAAACAATGGCGCCACGGTGATTTTCTCAACACACAACATGGCTTCGGTGGAGGAGATTTGCGACGACATAGTGCTGATAAATAAATCGAAAGTGGTGCTTTCGGGCAGGGTGAACGACATCAAAAACTCTTTCCGTAAAAACATTTTCGACGTGCGTTGCCACAAAACCGACGAGGAGATAACCTTTGCCGACGGCATTTCGGTGCTTTCGCAGACGGCCGACGAATTGAACACTTTCTTGAAAATAAAAATTGACAACACATTGTCGCCCAACGACTTGCTCCGTAGCTTGGTAGATAGGGTGGATGTGCTGTCGTTTCAAGAGGTGCTGCCGAGCATGAACGAGATTTTCATAGAGACAGTAACCAGCAATAACCAGAGTCAAACCGCTGAAAAAGAGGAGGGTATATGAGGAAGATATTGTTAGTGATACAAAGGGAATACCTTACGAGGGTTAAAAAGAAATCCTTCTGGATACTCACGTTGATAGTGCCGATTTTGCTTGTGTCTCTTTACGCAATTCCTATCTATCTAGCTACCAATTCGTTGGAGGTGACTCATGTGGCTGTTGTCGATGAAACGGGCTTGTACAACGATTTCCATTCGTCCGACGACATCGTTTACCATTATATGGACAGTTTCGACACTGCATCGGTAGGCAATTCCGACACCGTCGACGTGATGTTGTACATACCTCGTCCTAGATCGGGGGTGGTGCCCACCGAGACTTTCGTGTATTTCAAAAACGACGCCCCGAGTCCTTCGGTGAAAAGCGATATGGACAGGCAGTGTCAGGACATGCTGCGGAACAACATACTGCTCGACGTTTACAACATAAACCGCGAGGATTACGATCAGATAAAAAACACTTCGGTGAAATTGCACGTGCAGGACTTGGACACTGGCGAGAGCGATTTCAGCGGCATGAAAATGGCCATTGGCCTTGTGCTTTCGTTGCTTATATACATGGCCATATTTATGTTCGGCACCCAGGTGATGCGCGGCGTGATGGAGGAAAAGACCAACCGAATTGTGGAGGTACTGGTGTCGTCGCTAAAGCCGTTCCAGCTTATGATGGGCAAAGTGGTGGGCGTGGCCTTGGTGGGACTTACGCAGTTCACCCTTTGGATAGTGCTTTCGGGAAGCATAATAACAGCCTTTACCATTGCTAACGCCGACACTTTCGACCGCGCCCGTCAGCAGGAGCAGATACAGATGTTACATTCGCGTGGCGTATCGGCAGAGCAATTGTCCTCCGAGATGCCCAACACCGACATGCAGACCGAGATGGTGCAGGGGCTGCTTCACATCCAGTACGGAACCATAGCTATTGCCTTTTTGATATTCTTCATACTCGGCTACCTGCTGTATTCCACCTTGTTTGCCGCTGTCGGTGCCATTACCGAGAGCGAACAGGACAACTCACAATTTGTGTTGCCGCTCACTGTGCCGTTGTTGCTAGTGATAATACTAACTCCCACGCTGATAGAGGCACCCAGTGGCTCGCTGGCAATGTGGCTTAGCATGATACCTTTCACCTCGCCAGTGGCGATGATGGTGCGTGTGCCTTTTGGCGTACCTATTTGGCAAATTGCGGCGTCGGTGGGAATACTGCTGCTTACCATAATAATAGCCGTTTGGGTGGCCGCCAAAATTTACCGCACGGGTATTTTGCTCTACGGCAAGAAAATCACCTACAAGGAACTTTGGAAATGGCTGAGATTCAAGAACTGATATGAAGAAACTGACAATGGACGAGCTCAACCGCATCAGCGTTGAGGAATACAAGCAGGCCGAAAAGACCCCGATAGTAGTGGTTTTGGACAACGTGCGGAGTATGAACAATATAGGTTCGGTGTTCCGCACCGCCGACGCTTTCCGTATCGAAAAAATCTACCTTTGCGGCATCACCGCCACACCTCCGCACCGCGACATACACAAGACCGCCCTAGGCGCCGAGAACTCCGTGGACTGGGAGTATGTGGAGGAGACGCTGGATTGCGTGAAACATCTGCGCGACGAAGGTTACGCGGTTTTTTCCGTGGAGCAGGCCGAAGGCAGCGTGATGTTGCAGGATTTCAAAACCGACGGCCGT
This sequence comes from Bacteroidales bacterium UBA1219, assembly GCA_002309295.1. Taxonomy (GTDB): domain Bacteria; phylum Bacteroidota; class Bacteroidia; order Bacteroidales; family P3; genus UBA1219. The sequence goes on from DBXF01000054.1 coordinate 28,012, forward strand.
AAAACCGCCGTGGTGTTCGGCAACGAGATAGACGGCGTGGCACAAGAGGTGGTGGATGCCAGCGACGGATGCTTGGAAATACCTCAGTACGGCACCAAACACTCTCTGAACGTGTCCGTTACGGCAGGAATAGTGATGTGGGACTTGTTTTCAAAGATAATAAAATAACGAAATGAACAATAACTTTGGCCGTTCTTTATTAAACATAATAATTGCCAGAAATTTACCATAAATTATTGTAATGCGATGATTGATGAATAATTACATGGAAATTTATGTTAAAGATGTGTGTCAAAGATTGTTACGTAATATGATTGTTTTATGATAGAGACAGCGCAGAAACCCCAGAGAGCCATTTTGGTGAGCGTATGCTCGGCCAATATGGCCATGGAACGCACCAACGAGTACCTCTCGGAGCTGGCCTTTCTGCTGGAGACGGCAGGCGGCGAGAGTGTGAAGACTTTTGTGCAGAAACTGGAGCGTCCCGACGTGCGTACCTACGTGGGCAAAGGCAAATTGGAGGAAGTGAAGGAGGCAGTTGACGCCCTTGAGGTGGATTTCGTCATTTTCGACGACGAACTCACGCCCTCGCAGTTGCGTAACCTCGAACGCGAGCTGAGGGTGCGAATCCTCGACCGCACCACGCTTATCCTCGACATCTTTGCCAAACGCGCCCGCACCTCAATAGCCCGCACACAGGTGGAACTGGCTCAGTATCAGTATATGTTGCCGCGACTCACCCGTATGTGGACGCACCTCGAACGTCAGCGGGGCGGCATTGGAATGCGCGGTCCCGGCGAGACGCAGATAGAGACCGACCGCCGTATCATCACCGAAAAGATAACGTTGCTCAAAGAGAAACTCAAATCCATCGACAAACAGAAAGTGCTGCAACGGAAAAACCGCGAAAGTCTTGTGCGTGTGGCACTTGTGGGCTACACTAACGTAGGAAAGTCCACGCTTATGAACCTGCTGAGCAAGTCCGACGTGTTTGCCGAGAACAAACTCTTCGCCACACTCGACACCACGGTTCGCAAGGTGGTGATAGACAATCTGCCGTTCCTATTGACCGACACTGTGGGTTTCATCCGCAAACTGCCGCACAGCCTGGTGGAGTCGTTTAAATCCACCTTGGACGAGGTGCGCGAGGCCGACCTGCTTATACATGTGGTGGACATATCGCACCGCGACTACGAGGAACAGATAAACGAGGTGAACAAAACCCTTGCCGAGATAGGAGCCAACGACAAGCCCACGCTGATGGTGTTCAACAAAACCGACGCCTACACCTTTGAGGAGAAGGACCCCGACGACCTTACGCCGTGGACCAAAGCCAACAACACCCTCGAAATGCTACAGAACATCTGGCTTGCCAAGGACAGCGAGAACACCATTTTCATCTCCGCCAAGGACAAGCAGAACATCGACAAGCTGCGCGAGCTTATGTATAACAATATCAAACGGATACACGCCATCCGCTACCCGTACAACAATTTTTTGTACTGAAGAAGAAAAACCTTTAAAACATCACAATAAAAAGAGTTACACGACGTTATAAAGAAAAAGACAAAAATGTTGTTGGATATTCTTCGCGAACAGAAACGCATGCAGCTGAAAGGCAGTATCTATCATCGCACTCAGATAGATATGACCTACAACTCGAATCATATCGAGGGGAGTCGCCTTACGCATGAACAAACGCGTTATATATACGAGACCAATACGATTGGCATTGCCGACGGCGAGGGCGTTAATGTGGACGACATTGTTGAGACAGTAAACCATTTCCGTTGTATAGATATGATTATCGACCGTGCCACCGACCCTTTGGACGAGGCGTTTGTCAAAGAGCTGCACCGGATGTTGAAAAGCGGCACTTCCGACAGTCGCAAGGATTGGTTCTGTGTGGGAGAATACAAGAAACTGCCCAATGAGGTCGGCGGGATGGAGACCGTGCCACCGCAGGAGGTGCAACAGGCTGTGGCAAAACTGATTGCCGAATATCCCGAACAACCGACGTTTCACGACATACTTGATTTTCATCAACGTTTCGAGGCAATACACCCGTTTCAGGACGGCAACGGCCGTGTGGGACGACTGATAATGTTCAAGGAATGTCTGGCACACAACATTGTGCCTTTTATTATAAGCGACGACCTTAAGTTCTTCTATTACCGCGGTCTGCGCGAGTGGCCGGCAATCCCCGGCTACCTTACCGACACCTGCCTAACTGCCCAGGACAGATACAAAGTTCTGCTGCAACATTTTGGAATAGAGTATTGAAGAGACTTCTTTTGGTGAAAGGTACTAACTCACCAATAGAGCTATTTCCCGTCCTTTTGCTGTTTTTCGAGCTTTTTTACCTTTTTCTTTAGCTTTATAACGTTTACAAAAGCATAGATGCTGAAGATGGTGGTTATTATCAGAAGCAAAAGGAATTATATTCCGTGACAATTCTTTCAGTTCACTCTATAGCACCATTTTTCGTGATTTTCGGCGTATAGGTCAAATTGCA
>DBXF01000068.1:0-312 GCA_002309295.1 Bacteroidales bacterium UBA1219
TGGCAATCGAAGATTGCCAACCCCAATTCTTTAATTATTAACTATAAACTTTAAAGATTTTCAGATTGACAGATTAACAGATTTTCCGAAAATCTGAATGTCTGAACATCTGAACATCCAAAAAACATTTTCAACTTTCAACTTTCAATTTTAGAGTGCATTGTAGTTGCAGCTCCATGTGTCGCCACCGCTCATGTCGCCAGTGGAGAGGCCTTTCTTGAGCCATTTCATACGTTGTGCCGAGGTGCCGTGGGTGAAGTTTTCGGGAGTTACATCGCCGCGCGAGCGTTTTTGCAGGTAGTCGTCGCCGAT
>DBXF01000068.1:325-447 GCA_002309295.1 Bacteroidales bacterium UBA1219
TTCTGAGCGGCATTGATGGCTTCCTCGAAGTCGCCGGCCTCTATCGAGCCGAACATCTCTTTTTCGTAATAGCCCCAAATTCCCGAATAGTAGTCTGCCTGCAGTTCGATACGCACGCTGGT
>DBXF01000068.1:489-15961 GCA_002309295.1 Bacteroidales bacterium UBA1219
GTCGAGGGTGCCGAGCAGGTGCTGCACGTGGTGTCCCACTTCGTGGGCTATGACGTAGGCACAGGCGAAATCGCCACTGGCGCCGAATTTGGTGGAAAGTTCATCGAAAAAGTCGAGGTCGAGATAGAGTTTCTCGTCGGCGGAGCAGTAGAAGGGTCCCACTGCCGAGGTAGCGCTGCCGCAACCGCTCTGCACGCTGCCTTTGAAAAGCACCATGGTGGGATTTTTGTAGGTCTTGCCCATTTTCTTGAACTGGGCTTTCCACACGTCCTCGGTGCTGGCCAGAATCTGTTTGGCAAAGACTTCGAACTCTTTCTCCTTTGCGGTGGGAGTGTATTCAGAGGTCTGTTCGGTGTTAATGCCGAAATTTTGTCCAACTTGCTGCAGTTGGCTTTCATCTACGTTGATACCAAATTTGTTCAACGCAAAAGTAAGTATACCTATAATAAGGGCTCCTCCGATGCCCAATCCTAATATTTTTCCGCCTTTTCCGCGGCGGTCTTCAACGTTTGTGCTTTGTCTGCGTCCTGTAAGTTTCATAATAATAAGGTGTTTGTTTATGATTTTCGATTAACGTAAAGCCGTCATTTTTATTGTTTGGGTATGAGACAAAATTTTTTTGTATGACATTTTGTCAGCGGTGGCAGATTGACGAAAGAAAACGCAGTCGCAATTATGACAAAGTAGCAGAAAATCCGAAAAAACAGCCGCAGGCACACATCTTGCCGAAAAGGAAGTGTAAAATTCAAAAAAAATCAACAACCAACGAATAAAAAAATAAACAATATGGGAAAAATAATAGGAATAGACTTAGGAACAACCAACTCGTGCGTGGCCGTTATGGAAGGCAACGAACCTGTGGTTATAGCCAACAGCGAAGGACACCGCACAACCCCTTCGATAGTTGGATTTTTGGAAAACGGCGAACGTAAGGTTGGCGACCCCGCCAAACGTCAGGCCATCACCAACCCCCACAACACGGTATACTCCATAAAACGTTTTATGGGTGAGACTTACGACCGTGTCACCAAAGAGATAGAGGCCATGCCTTACAAAGTGGTGAAAGGCGACAACAACACCCCGCGTGTCGACATCCAAGGCCGCCTGTACACACCGCAGGAAATCTCGGCCATCGTTTTGCAGAAAATGAAAAAGACCGCCGAAGACTTTCTTGGTCAGGAAGTTAGCGAAGCCGTTATAACCGTGCCAGCTTACTTCAACGACAGTCAGCGTCAGGCCACCAAGGAGGCCGGCGAGATTGCAGGTCTGAAAGTGCGTCGTATCATCAACGAACCCACAGCCGCAGCTCTGGCCTACGGACTTGACAAAAAGAACAAAGACATGCACGTGGCAGTGTTCGACCTCGGCGGCGGCACTTTCGATATCTCCATCCTTGAACTGGGCGACGGTGTGTTCGAAGTGAAATCCACCAACGGTAACACACACCTCGGCGGCGACGACTTCGACCAGAAAATAATCAACTGGCTGGCCGACGAATTCATGGCCGACAAACATGTGGACCTGCGCAAGGACCCCATGGCTCTGCAACGTCTGAAAGAGGCTGCCGAAAAAGCCAAGATAGAACTCTCCAGCAGTCAGCAGACCGAAATCAACCTGCCGTACATCATGCCTATCGACGGCATACCGCAGCACTTGGTGAAAACCCTCACCCGTGCCAAATTCGAACAGCTCTGCGACGACCTTATCCAAGCTACTTTGGAGCCCTGCCGCAACGCCATGCGCGACGCAGGTCTCGACAAATCGCAGATCGACGAGGTGATACTCGTGGGCGGCTCCACACGTATCCCCGCAATACAGAAAATTGTTGAAGATTTCTTCGGCAAGACACCTTCGAAGGGCGTCAACCCCGACGAAGTGGTGGCAATAGGCGCCTCGATACAGGGCGGCGTGCTCACCGGCGAAGTGAAAGACGTGCTGTTGCTCGACGTAACGCCTCTGTCGCTGGGTATCGAAACCCTCGGCGGCGTGATGACAAAACTTATCGAAGCCAACACCACCATCCCCACCAAGAAAAGCCAGATCTTCAGCACGGCTGCCGACAACCAACCCGGCGTGGAAATCCACGTGCTGCAGGGCGAGCGTCCTATGGCAAACCAGAACAAGACCATCGGCCGTTTCAACCTCGACGGCATTCCGCCAGCTCCCAGAGGAGTACCTCAAATCGAAGTTACTTTCGACATCGACGCCAACGGCATACTCAACGTTTCGGCCATAGACAAAGCCACCGGCAAGACACAGAACATACGTATCGAAGCCTCATCCGGACTTTCGGAAGACGAGATAAAGCGTATGAAAGCCGAAGCCGAGGCCAACGCCGAAGCCGACAAAAAGGCAAAGGACGAGATTGAGAAGGTAAACGCCGCCGACAGCATGATTTTCCAAAGCGAGAAAAACCTGAAGGACTACGGCGACAAACTGCCCGCCGACAAGAAATCGGCCATAGAGAGCGCCCTCGCCGACCTGAAATCGGCTCATGCCTCGAAGAACATACCGGCTATAGATTCCGCCATGGAGAAGATAAACGCCGCATGGCAGGCCGCCAGCGAGGATATGTACAAGGCCCAGCAGCAGGCCGGTCCTAACCCCGGAGCAGGTGCCGGCTTCGACCCCAACAACATGGGCGGACAACAAGGCAACCCCAACGCCGGCCAGCAGAACGGCAACGATGAAACCGTTACCGACGCCGATTTTGAAGAGGTGAAGTAAATGTCCAGTGGACATTTACGATAGCCGAAGGCGGAGATGAAGAAACAGCCAGTGGCTGTTTCGATAGCCGAAGGCGGAGAACAAAAACACCTTGCGTGAGCCGCGGTCGGAACGACCGCTCCGCGGATTCGAAAACCGCGGAATACTAACCAAAAAGGAGTGCAAAACAAATTGCACTCCTTTTTTGTTGCTTTACATTAGGTTTTCCCAAAAAACGAAATAACTTTTACTCAAAATCCGCCAACCGCACACTGAAGGTGTATTTTGTCTGTCTGTAGGAGTCCGATCTGTTATTCTGCCATGCGTTGATGTTGAAGAAATCGTTTTCCTCGGCGGGGAGGTCGTTGGCGGGTCCCACGTATGTCTTTTTCACACGTCCGTTGCTGCACATGCGCACGGTGTCCCAGTTGTTGAGGAAGTCGGGCAGTATATCGTCGGTGCTTGCGTAGGCGCTGTCCTTGACGTCTTGCAACAAAATGCTCCACGAGAAAGGTCGTATGCTCACCGTTCGGCTGGCGAACTTGCCGCTGTTGGAAATCATCACAATGTCGAGGGTGTCGTAGGTGTGGTTGTCGAGAGCGAAATAGGATGATGGCTCGGCAGTCTCCCAATAGTCTTCTTCCTCGCCGCATTGGAACGACATGAACATCAGTGAGAGCATCATTGCTCCGATAATAGTTTTCAAAATATTGTGTTTCATAGCTTTATATTATTTTAGATAATCAATCTTGTGACCATAATTTTCCTCTTTCACGGTGAAAGTGAATGTGTATGCCGCAGGGGATTTCTCGGTTTTCCAAGACGATAGGTTGTAGAAACTGTTGAATTCCGTTCCGTAGGGGTGGCTGTCGCCATACGGCCAAAAACCGGGATTCTCCCAAATGGCTATGCAGGTGTCGTGGCGGTAGGCACGCACATTGTTTATTTTACTGTCATTCATCAGCAAAATTTCAAGGTTCGGCTCTATATCGTCGATGGTCTCGCTTTGGAGGTGTCCTTCGTCCAAATGGTCGTAGATAAGAAAGGTTTCGTCGGGGGCTATGGTTTTGGTCGTCTTGCAGGGCATCCGCAACACATCGCCGATGTTCACCTGTCCGTGTTCCGCCACAGCAATCCTCAGTGTGTCCGAAGTGCCGTTCTCTATCACGATATACTGGTGGAACTCCTTGTTGCACGACGTGATGAGAAGTGCAAGGGCAGCCGCCAACGGCAGAAATAATTTCTTTGGTGTCATAGTTTTTCGGTGTTTTATAATGTATTAAACAATTGCGTTTTGCGACTGCAAAATTACGCTTTTTCTTGCATAAAAACAAATGTGGGGCAAAATAATATTTTTGTCGGGCAGATTGTAATATCCGCGCCGTTTTCTGCGTTATTATATTTTTACAATATAATAATAGTATGACACCCGAACAAACCACCAACCCCAATCCTGCACAGGAACCTGATTTTAAATATCTTGTAGATGAATTTGCCGACCTCAAGGTGATGCGTTACCGCATTCCCGGATGGGACACCCTCACGCTTCGGCAGAAGGAATACCTCTACTGTCTCGGCGAAGCCGCCAAGTACGGCCGCGACATTATCTTCGACCAGAATTTCAAATACAACCTACTGGTACGCAAAACGTTGGAGGCAATTCTCAAGACCTACTCCGGCGACAGGCAGTGTGCCGATTTTCAGGACTTTGTGGTCTATGCCAAACGTGTGTTTTTCAGCAACGGCATCCATCACCACTACGGCGAGGTGAAATTCCTGCCCGCCTGCAGTCCCGACTATTTCCTGCAGCTGCTCCAAGGCAGCGACATCTCGCAAGTGGCGGGAAATAAGAGTGTTGCGAAGTTCTTCGATTTCCTCAGACCTATCGTCTTCGACCCCGAGCTTTACAAAACCCGTCGCAGCTCCGTGCCCGACGGCGACAACGTTACCGCCTCGTCGGTGAATTTCTACGAAGGCCTCACCCAAGTCGAAGCGGAGTCCTATTACGCCAAATGCTACGACGCCACCGACGAGCGTCCCGTCTCTCACGGCCTCAACTCCAAGCTGGTGAAGTCCGACGACGGCATACACGAGAACATCTACCGCATCGGCGGGATGTACGACAAAGCGCTGAAAAACATCATCTTCTGGCTGCGCAAAGCCAACGCCGCAGCAGAGAACAGCACCCAGCGCCATTATACCGACCTGCTCATAAAATACTACAGCACAGGCGATTTGCACGTGTGGGACGAGTATAACATCGCTTGGGTGGAGGACAACACTTCGTTTATCGACTTTGTGAACGGATTTATAGAGACTTACACCGACCCGCTCGGCATCAAGGCCACGTGGGAGGCTGTGGTGGATTTCAAAGACCGCGAGGCCACACGTCGCACCAACCTCATCAGCTCCAACGCACAGTGGTTCGAGGACCATTCGCCCGTGAACCCGCGTTTCAAGAAAAAGGAGTGCAAGGGCGTCTCCGCCAAGGCTATCATCGTCACCACCCTTGCGGGCGACTGTTTCCCCACTCCACCTATCGGTATCAACCTGCCCAACGCCGACTGGATACGCAAGGAACACGGCTCCAAGTCGGTAACCATCACCAACCTTATCGACGCCTACAACAAAGCCGCCAAGGAGTCGCCCAAGAGCGTGCTCAAGGAGTTCGCCTACACTCAGGACGAGGTGGACCTCTGCAAGACCTACGGCGACCTCACCGACGTGCTCCACACCGACCTCCACGAATGTCTCGGCCACGGCTCGGGACAGCTGCTGCCCACCACCAACCCCAACGCCCTCAAGGAGTACGCCTCCACGCTGGAGGAGGCCCGCGCCGACCTCTTCGGACTCTATTACCTTGCCGACCAGAAACTTATCGACCTCGGCATACTGCCCGACGACCAAGCTTTCAAGGCCGAATACAGCGGCTTTATCCGCAACGGCCTGATGACACAGCTCACCCGCATCGAACTCGGCGACAACGTTACCGAATCGCACATGCAGGACCGCAAACTCATTGCCGAATGGTGCTACGAGAAAGGACTGGAAGACAATGTGATAGAACGCAAAAACCGCGATGGAAAGACCTATTTCGTCATCAACGACTACCAGAAACTGCGCACCCTGTTCGGACGGCTGCTGGCCGAAATACAGCGCATCAAGTCGGAAGGCGACTACGCCGCCGGCAAGGCTATGGTGGAGACCTACGGAGTAAAGATAGACCTCGACCTTCACAAAGAGGTGCTTGAACGCTACAAAGCCCTGAACCTCAAGCCTTACGGCGGATTCCTCAATCCCGAGATAATACCCGTGGAACAGAACGGCAAAGTGGTGGACTACCGCGTGGAATACCCCACCGATTTCCTGCAACAGCACCTGCTCTACGGCGAGAAATATGCGACCTTGTAACTCGGAATGCGGAGTTCGGAATGCGGAATTGAATTGAAAAATCCAGACAAAACTCAACCTCCGAACTCCGAGTTCCGAATTCCGAATTAAAAAAAATCGTATCTTTGCATATAATTGAAATCAATAAGTAATAAAATAAACATCTGTAAAACAATGAGAAAAGTAAAATTCTTTTTCGGACTTCTCGTTGCCGTGACGTTGTTTTCCACTTCGGCCATAGCACAGAAGTACCAGTACAAGACCTACCCCAACGACCCGTTGCAGGTGCGCGAATACACCTTGGACAACGGCTTGAAAGTGTTTTTGAGCGTATATAAGAATGCCCCGCGTATCCAGACTTACATCGCAGTACGCGCCGGCAGCAAGAACGACCCCAAGGAGACCACCGGCCTTGCTCACTATCTGGAGCACATGCTTTTCAAGGGCAGCCAGAAACTCGGCACCAAGAACTGGGAGAAAGAGTCGTTCTACATCCAAAAAATCGAGGATCTCTACGAGGCTTACCGCATGTTCGACGACCCCACCACACGTGCCACTATCTACCATAAGATCGACAGTCTGTCGTACATCGCCTCGCAGATAGCCATCGCCAACGAGTACGACAAATCGATGACCGCCATCGGTTCCACCGGCACCAACGCCTTCACTTCCAACGACTACACCATGTATGTGGAGAATATCCCCTCCAACCAAGTCGAAAACTGGGCCAAAGTGCAGGGCGACCGTTTCCAGAACCTCGTGCTGCGTCTTTTCCACACCGAGCTGGAAGCCGTTTACGAGGAGAAAAACATCGGCATGGCACAGGACAACCGTCGCACCAACGAGACGATGATGGCAGCCCTTTTCCCCAACCACCCCTACGGCACACAGACCACCATCGGCACCATCGAGCACCTCAAAAACCCCTCGATGCGCAACATACGCCAGTACCACGCTGCCTACTATGTGCCTAACAATATGTGTGTTTCGATGGCCGGCGATTTCGACCCCGACGAAGTCATCAAAATAATCGACAAATATTTCGGATGCTGGAAACCCGGTCCCGTACCCACGTTCACCAAAGTGGAGGAAAAGCCCATCACCAGCCCCATCACACGTACCATCACCGGTCTCGACCCAGAAAACCTCACCATCGCCTTCCGCATCAACGAGGGCAACGGCAGCCGCGACGCACTGCTTGCCGAAGCCACCGAGAACATCCTTAACAACGGCAAGTGCGGTCTTATCGACTTTAACCTCAACCAGAAACAGAAATGCCTGGGAGCCTACGCCGGCACCTACACCCTCAACGACTACGCCGCCTTTATGCTCGGCGGTCGCCCTGTGAAAGGACAGACCCTCGACCAGCTCAAAGACCTCCTGCTGGAACAGATAGAGCTAGTAAAGAAAGGCCAGTTCGACGAATGGTTGCTCCAAGCTGCCATCAACAACCAGAAACTCTCCATCATGAAACGTGCCGAAAGCAACGACAGCCGCGCCAGCCAGATGGCCTACGCCTTTGTCGAACACCGCACTTGGGGTGATGTGTGCAACGAAATCGACGAGCTCTCAAAAATCACCAAACAGGACATTGTGGACTTCGCCAACCGTATTTTCAAAGACAACAACTATGTGGTTATCTACAAACGTCAGGGCACTCCCGACCCCGTTACCAAGGTGGTGAAACCCGCCATCACTCCCATCGAGGTGAACCGCGACGACGAAAGCCCGTTCCTCACCAGCATCAAGGAAAGTGCAGCCAAAGTGCAGCCTATCGAACCTGTGTTTGTCGATTTTAAGAAAGATATGCAGAAAGGCAAGACCTCTAACGGCAGCGAGATTCTTTACGTGAAGAACGAGGAGAACGCCACTTTTAACCTAGTTTACCGTTTCGAGTTCGGCAGCTCGGTGAACAAAACCATCGACTTTGCCGGCGACCTTCTCAGCTACCTCGGCACAAGCAAACACACCGCCGAACAGCTGCGCGAGGAGTTCTTTAAATTGGCATGCAACTACAACCTCAGCGTCGGCAGCGAATCCATCACTGTGAACCTCAGCGGCTTGGCCGAAAATATGGAACCCGCCATGCGTCTGGTTGAGGAAATAATGAGCAGCGTGCAGCCCGACGATGCCGCTCTCAAAGCCCTTGTGGAACGTATCATCAAGAGCCGCACCGACAGCAAGTCGAACCAGCGTGCCTGCTTCAGCGCCCTCAACCGCTACGGCATCTACGGCGAACAGTATATAAAGGACATCACCGAAACCGACGCCCAATTGCGCGCCTATAACTCGCAACAGCTTGTCAACGAAATCAAAGCCCTGTTCGGCTACAAACACCGCGTGCTGTACTACGGACCTCTGTCGATGAACGACCTAAAGAGCGTCCTCGACCGCGTGCACAACGTCAAACCCACCAAAAACGTGCCCGCCAACAAGATACACCACCCGCTCGCCACCACACAAAACCAAGTTCTGTTTGTGGATTACGACGCCAAGAACACTTACGTGACTGAATATTTCCGTGGCGAGAAATTCGGTGCCAAACTCGTGCCGCAGGTACAGCTCTTCAACGAATATTTCGGCGGCTCGATGAACGCCATCGTNNTTCCAGGAGATGCGCGAGAAACGCAGTCTCGCCTACAGCGCCAGCAGCCACTACGCCAACACCGGTCGCAAGGACGGCTGGTTCTACAACAGTGCCAACGTCATTACCCAGAACGACAAGCTCATCGACGCCCTTAACGCCTACGAGGAGCTTTTCCGCGACATGCCGCAGTCCGAAGCCAATTTCCAGCTTGCCAAGGACGCCCTTATCTCCAACATACGCACAAGCCGCACCACCAAGATGGGCATCATAGGCAGCTACCTCAACTGCGAGCGTATGGGATGGAAAGAGCCTCTCGGCAAAATCCTATACCAAGTCTATCCCAACCTCACCATGAAAGACCTTGTGAACTTCCAGCAGAAATACATCAAAGGACAGAAAAAGACCTACCTCATCCTCGGCAAGGAGAGCGAGATGGATTTCAACGCCCTCGGCAAGTTCGGCAAAGTGAAGAAACTGAAAGTGGAAGACATCTTCGGATTCTAACCCTTTGCGGGATAATATATTAATATGCGGCTCGGTGAAACCGAGCCGCAACTTTTTTATAGCATCACATTATCTTGATGTTCAGAAAGGCAAAATAGAGTTGTCGAGGTTCTCCAGTTCGTCGGAAAGGAGTTGCAAATCTTTCGCTATTGAAGAGTCTCCAATATCTTCGAAACGGCAATGGTCGTAAAAACGCAAACGTTTTTTCCCTATCTCTCCAAAGACGTTCTTTACCACGTCGATTTCGGCTGTTTCGCTAGTTGAATTTCCCTCCCAGTCTTCCGTAATACCATAATACTCAGCACGATAAAGAAGCATTATTGCCGACGAATACATTTCGGAGCACAATCCGCCGCGAATGTCGTGAAGCATCGGCTTTTTATCACCACCGCGTAATTCCACGTCTCTGTTTAAGACAGTGGTAAGCAGTATGGCTATGTTCAATTTTTTGGCGGCCTGAGCAATTTTCTGCATCAACAATTCTCTTTCTGTAAATGTCTGGGAGGTGATTAACCACCACAGTCCGTCGATAATCACAACTTGGATGTTGTCGTTCTTTTTCATGCGCTCTATGCGGCAAATTATCTCATCCCCAGTGAAATCCAGATTGTGTTCTATCCAAAGGGGCGCTTCTTTCATCAGCTGGATATAATTTTCCGGTGAGTTAAGCATTTTCTGTTGTTCCACCTCCGTATGCCATCCGTTTTTTTCCATCAGTGCTGTGGCCGTTCTCATCTCCTCGTCAAAGTTGTTAAGGCCATCAGAGGCTTTTGTAGTATCATTTATCATGGAAAACTGTTCGAAAGGGAAATGCCATCCATACTCTGCAGCGAAAAGACGTTCCACTATGTTGTCCTCGGGAAGGTCGAAGGAGAAAAAGACGGTAGGCACTTTGTTGAAAATGCTGATGTTACGGGCTATTGTGATAGCGAAAGTCGAGCACCCCATAGCGGGACGGCCGGCTATGGTGTAGATATGGCCGGGATGCAGACCGCCAATAATTTGGTCGAGACTGTCGAGGCCGGTCGGTATTGCCTTGGAGACTTTGCCTTTTGGCTGGGATAAAAGTTTGCTGAGTTTCATATCGTTATGCTTTTAATTGTTCAAAATAAATTTCGGTTGGCGTCTTTGTCGGACGTTGTAAGGCTGATAGGTTTCTGTTGCATGGCGTATGTGCATAGACTGTCGAATGAGAGGGCTCCGTCTGCGGCGTTCTCCACGAAGAAACACAGTAATTGCAGGAATTTCATGTAGTAAAAGCCTTTTTGAGCGGTTACTCTGTTGTAAATGTCCTCTTGCCATTGCGAGGCGGAAAAAGAGCCGCCATAAAACCTGCAACGGAAATAGAATATGTCGCCGATGAGGCTTTTATGCTCCATGAACGTATAGTACTGCGAGGGTTGCAATTTGGCGCCGTAGCAAATAAAGTAAAGCACCACGTAAATCCTGTCGAGAGGCGACAACGAGTGCAGGGGCACTTGCGCTTTTTCGTAAGCGTTGTCTTTGCCAAACAGCAGTTGCGCTATCGGATACGAGCCCACGCGGCTCCGCAAGGTGGGCAATTCCCAGTTCCCTTTCGAATCCTTGGCGCTGCTCACGTATGCCGGATGTCCCATCAGCCGTGTGGCCACTTGGTCGAACTGCCTGTTGAAACAGAATACGTCGGTAATTATCTCTATCTGTTGGTAAACGGCCAACACAAATTCGTCGAAGTAGTCCTTGCGGCGGTAATGTTCCATCTTCACAAAGTTGTCGACAAGTCGTTGCTGGGTGCTCCACAGCATATTGCCCTCCGAGTCGTATTGTCCCATTTTTACAAAGTTGTCGACAAGTCGCTGCACAATGTCTTTTGTCGGAAACACTTTATAGAAATCGTTGGCTTGCTGCCGCAGATTTTTATCCAAGCATAATTCGTATATCTCGCTGAGTTCTTCCTTTTTGCCGCAAGCGCTGAACCTTTGTTGCAGATTTACGAGTAGCCATAAGTTCTCCGGCTTGCGCGCAAATTTCTCCAACCTGTCTATGTGCTTGAGGAGGTCTTTTCTATCCTTGTCTTCCATCGTTATTGTTGTTTTCGTTGTTCAGTATTTTTTCAAGATTGTAAATAGTTTCCCAACACTCATCGTCCTCTTTCGGGACCATGGGTATCTCCACAGTCACCTTTGGCGAATTGTTGCCGTCGATTCTGGTGGCGGGCAGATGGTCCATAAGCGCCCTGAAACGTGCGTCGAGGCTTTTGTAGGTGCAGTCGTTGCCACCCTTCACCATCTTCAGGTACATCAGTTTTCCGTCGATGATGTTTTCTATATGGTGTGTGCCTTTCATCAACAGATTGCTCTTTTTCGTTTCGGAATAATGTTTGGCAAACACCTTCTGGGCTTTTTCGTAACCGTTCATCTCCCAGTTGTGGAGCATGGTGCGCAGCTGTTTTACGTATTTGCGCGACACGTTCTCCTGCCGGTTCACCGAAAGTCCCGTAACCTCCTGACGCATGCCCTGGTGGCAGAGCCTAGTCTTGTCGGCGTTGATGGTGAAATGTTCCTCGTTTTCGATGATGTTGCGCATCGATTTCAGGAAACGGCTGTTTTCGTGGAACACGTTGGCCATCCCGCTGAAAGTGATGTCGTCGGCGTAGCGAGTGTATTTCAGTCCGTAGGCTTTTGCCAGACGCGACAGCTTGCGGTCCATGCGTTCGCAGATGATGTTGGTAAGGGTGGGGGAGGTGGGGGCGCCTTGCGGCAGCACGTGTTTCCCCTCGGCGTTGGTGTAGCAGCAAAGGTCGGTTATGATGCTCGCCATCTCCTTGCTAAGCGAGAAAGGCTTGGCCATAAGCCGTTTGTGAAGCCGTCCAGCGGTTATCGAAGGGAAGAAATCCTTGAGGTCGATGTTGTAAACCAGACGCTGTCCGACATGTACTTTGGCGTTGTCCACCACCGAGCGGTGTTGCACAAATCCCATCGCCGACATGTGCGGAGTGTAGTGGCACTGCAGTGCGAAATTCAGCCCTCGCTGTATGTATTTAAGCATGGGCACCGGTGCGTCGATGGTGCGGAATTCGCCTTGCCGTTTCTTGGGGATTTTGAACGAGGTGTAGCGTCTCGCTCCCAACGAGGTGTAGGCGAATTTGTTGAGATGCTGCATGGTGATTTTCTGCGGCCACTCGCCGTACAGTCCGCCCAAGGCCACATTCAGCAGATGCAGAAGGTCGCCTTTGGTGTTCAGGCAACGCCACAAATCCTGCATCCTCTCGGCGGCTTTCTGTCGGGCTTCGGGAGTGCTCTTTCCATAGTAGGGTAACCGCTCGAACACATTGCCTCTCTCCGCAGCCTGAGCATCGGGGAGTTGGCCATTGTCCGCTCCCTTGGCGTCGGGTTGCACCAGCAGTTCCTGTCTTTTTATGTGTTCGTCAAGTTTCATCTTATTGTTCGTTTTGTTTGAAGACCTTCTTTGCGTTTGTCGCCCGACCTGCCTTACTTCAGATTTCTTTCGAAATGTGTAGCTCTTTCGGAGATGATCGAAGCATGAGGAGTCTCCGAAAGAGCGTGAATAGTAATATTACACTCCAAATGACAATATAACCGTCTCCCGGGAGTGCAACATTGCTAAGCGGGCCAAGCTCCCGAAGGAACTGCCCGGAGCCTGCCGATTTCAGCAGACAAGTCTCGCCGCTTTCGCGGAGAGATGCTCTAATTCAGTTTTTGGGCGACAAACGCTTCAAAGGACTCGTGGCACAGCGTTGTTTTTGAGAGTACTGCGCCAGAACATCTCTCTTTAGGTTTCACTACAAAATTACAAATTTTTTCCGTCGCTATTCTGTAAAAAACGTTAAAGTTTTCAACATCGGAAAAAGCTGCTGAAACACAATAAATTTCATTTCCAACCACCTTTTTTTTAGTTGGAAGATGATGGTCGAAAGCTTAAACAACCGGTAGTCGGAAACTAGAAATTCGACGGACGCTCTTTCTCTTCGTTCAGCTCGCCGCGTACGCCCTGCAGTATGGTGGTTATGTACTCCGAGAACAGCTCGTCCTGCGAGTAGAAGCCTATCTCGTCGCTCGAGTATTTCGAGGGGAAGGCCAGAATGGATTTCACCGAATGTTTGTTGTTCACAGGCTTTATCAGCCAGCAACTCATGGTAAGATACTCGTTCAGGGGAATCAGCTCAATGCCGTGATAGCGGTAAATCTCTACAATACAGTCGGTTATGTCGATATACATATTCTCGTAGTCGGAAAAATGTATGTCCTTTACCGACTTTTTGGCCGAATTGGGGCCATATTCGAGATAATGGTGCATGATGGAGTCGATGTTGTTGCACAGGCGGCTTACAAGCAGGTCGGAGAGCAGAGAGGTCGCCGACTCATCAACCAAAGCGTCCTTAAACGACAGATAGCCTTTCACCAGTTTCTGCGCGGCCTCGAGGTCGTTGTCGCGGGTTTTGGCAAAAAACTCCTCGGTAACACAGCTGTCGATATAGGCGAACATCTTTTGTCTTCCTTCTTTGTCGAAAGTGCCCTGAGGGGCTTTTTCAACCATCTGGTCGATTCTTTTCTGCCGTTCGACGTTTATTTCGGAGAGATAACGCTGTGCTATGCGGCTTTCGAGCACCATGCGGTGGAACACCGAAGCCCACGGCACCGCACTTGCTTTGCTGTGGTTGTCGTAATAGGCCACCGTTACCACTCCGCCCTGGCGTGCATGGTTGAGCAACAGCTGCTGCAGACGGCAGAAACCAAGAGGGTCGCTCTTGATGCCGTAGTAAAGCACATCTTCGAAAACCACCACGGTGTCGCCTGTCTCCAGAGTGGCGAAAATCTCGTTAATTTCGGAAATGTAGGCCGGGAATTTGCCCAAGCAGCGTGTGGAGAGCGAACGGCTTATATTGTCCAATCGGTCGGCGGTTTCCTCGAACTGCTTTTTGCCAGAGTAAACTTTGTAAACAAAGATTATAAGTGTTATGCCCAAGCCTATGATGGCCGAGCTGGCAAAGGTGTTCAACGAGCGGTAGAACCCCGATTGTTTGATTCTGCCCCAAATGCCTTTTTTCACTTCTTTATTTTCTTCCGTGGTTTTGTTTCCCTCAATGTCCTTGTTTTCTTCCATATTCTTGTTTTGTTTTATGGTTTCACACATTGGTTTCGGCTTGCTACAACGCTGCGAAATTCAAAAAAAGGGCTTCGAGTGAAGCCCTTTTTCGGTTCTATGCGGCTTGGGCTATTTTCTTGCTTCGATAAGCAGTTCCAGCATCTTGATGGCGCTGTCGCTGATCACCGTTCCAGGACCGAACACGGCTGCCACGCCAGCGTCGAAGAGGAACTGGTAGTCCTGCGGAGGTATCACACCGCCGGCAACCACCATTATATCGTCGCGGCCGAGTTTATGCAGCTCTTCGATAACCTGCGGCAGAAGGGTCTTGTGTCCTGCTGCGAGGGAGCTGGCGCCGAGGATGTGTACGTCGTTCTCCACGGCTTGTTTGGCAGCTTCGGCGGGAGTCTGGAACAATGGGCCCATATCCACGTCGAATCCGATGTCGGCGTAGCCGGTGGCCACCACTTTGGCGCCACGGTCGTGACCGTCCTGTCCCATCTTGGCCACCATAATACGCGGACGGCGGCCTTCCATCTTGGCGAACTCTTCGCACAATGCCTGTGCTTTCTTGAAATTCTCGTTGTCTTTGGTTGCTGTACTGTACACTCCCGAAATAAGATTTATGTTAGCTTTGTATCTTCCGAAAACTTTCTCCAATGCGTAGGAGATTTCGCCCAGCGAGGCGCGTTTGCGTGCGGCGTCGATGGAGAGGGCAAGCAGGTTGCCTTCGCCAGTCTCGGCACAGCGTGTGAGGGCGTCGAGGCATTTCTGCACGGCGTCGTTGTCGCGTTCGGCGCGCAGCTTGGCCAGACGTTTGATCTGTGCCTCGCGCACTGCGGTGTTGTCCACCTCGAGGGTCTCGATGGGGTCTTCGTGTTCCAGACGGTATTTGTTGATACCAACGATGGTGTCCACATTGCTGTCGATACGGCTCTGCTTGCGTGCCGAAGCCTCTTCGATACGCATCTTGGGGATGCCGCTCTCGATGGCCTTTGCCATACCGCCCAGTTTCTCGATTTCTTGGATGTGAGCCCAAGCGCGGTGGGCTATCTCGTTGGTAAGAGTCTCAACGTAATAGGAACCTGCCCACGGGTCCACTACGCGGCAGATATTGGTCTCTTCCTGTATGTAAATCTGTGTGTTACGTGCAATACGTGCCGAAAAGTCGGTAGGCAGTGCTATGGCCTCGTCGAGGGC
>DBXF01000068.1:16036-16173 GCA_002309295.1 Bacteroidales bacterium UBA1219
GGGTCCTGCTCGGTGAGGCTCCAGCCCGAAGTCTGGCAGTGGGTACGCAGTGCCAACGATTTGGGGTTCTTGGGGTTGAACTGTTTCACAATCTTGGCCCAAAGCATACGTGCGGCGCGCATCTTGGCAATCTCCAT
>DBXF01000080.1 GCA_002309295.1 Bacteroidales bacterium UBA1219
AACAACAACCTTGTGAACTTTTATACCTTATATTTATACGCTAGTCCAATATTCGCAGATTTTAGTAATTCTATTAAGTGTCGCAACTCCGTATTTCCTCTATTTATTTCTTCATCAACAGATTGCTTAATATCTGATTTCGAAATATTGTTACGGAGTAGTGCTATGCTGTATATAGATTCATCAACTTTATAAACATAAGTGTATGATTTAACATCAATAATTACATCTACTAATTTTAATCCATTTTCTATAAGTTGGGGTAATTGTTGCCTCTCTTCTGCCGCTATAAGATTCAATTGTTCTAAAGGACCAATATTCCCATTTGTTACTTTTTCAAGAAATTCCCTTTCTATAATTACTCTAACCATTTTTCTTGAAGATGTCCCAATGTACTTATACTCTATTCCCCGATTGACTAGTACTAACAGATTTAACCGTTGCAAAGTGAAAATGTCTTCAGTATTGAGCATGGTGTATTTTAGGTTATTTTGCGCGTGTAGCTCAAGGAATCCCATATCATAAACAGACTCATCAACTTCAATCACAACGGTTTCATATTTATCATTTAGCTGGACGTCAACGCACATCATTCCTTCTGCCACCTTATAAGGAGTTTGTAGTTTTACGTTTTCAATGCTTTTTTTTAAATACTTTTCATGGTCAATTCCATTCTGTAAGTTTTCTTTTATTTCTTTGGAATCAAGAATCATTGAATAACTACCTTCTTCATCGAAGAACAATATCCGGAGTTTTGCTTGTGCATCAACTATTAGTTTTAGTAGTGTCTGTAACTCTTTTGATGATGACAATCCTATTAGTGCGTTATCTCTAAATATTGCATCGTTGTCATGGATCGTTTCCCAATTCAACAATCCTTTTGACACTTCAAACGGCATTGATACTGTAGCGTTTGAATATTCAATCTTTTCCATTGTGGCCCATTCGCCCAGCGTAAATGGACACTCCCTATTCAATTTGTTTATATAATTTCTCAGGTCTTTATCGTTTCCACCACATGCAGAAAAACAGATTATTCCGCAAAAAACAACTAGAAGAATAAAGTATTTTTTCATATTTCTTTGTATTATATATTTGTTAATGAATTACTCATGACAATTGACATGTATAATTATAATTTTGTTTACTGATTTTAAAAAATATTCTTCACCTCTTCAAGCACTCTCACCGTCACATCTGTGTGGTGGGAATATGTGTTTTATAGTTAAAATCCGGCACATTGCTGCCCTTAGCCCTAGCGTCGGCTATCATCTGGGCGGCATCGGACTCCGTCATCTTTCCTCGCATTATAGCGTAGTAAAGAAAGTCCGCGGTGGTAAGGTACGAAATGCCGTTATCGCTGCAATACTCCCGAATGTCGCGGGTGTTGTTGCTGCCAATTACGTGATGTTCAAACTGACAATAGGCCATACAAGCACTCTCGCCTCTTCCGAACATGCTGGTAAGCATTGCGTATGTCCGCCTCATTTCTCCAGTTGGGTTGAACTCAATCTTGGTAAGATTTTTCATCAGACAAATGTGGTTGTCAATTTGGTTGCGCTGGTCTTTGTTCCTTATCTCATCGTATGTTGTGCTCAACATCACATATTCACACTCCGAGGCGAATATATCAAGCAGCAACGAAAGACGGTCGCCTTTCATAAAATGCAGAACCACATCCGTATCAAGCACTATCTTAACCTTCTTGCCCATCTTTTTGCAACATATTCAAAATCTCAAGATAGTGTCCTTCCGAAATCCGTCCCCTGTCAAACTCTTTCTTAGCCATTTCGCCAAGTGTACCGATATACAGTCCCTCGTTACCCGGACGGTACAAAGAGGTGTCGTAGCCGTAAAGCAATGCTTCGGTGGTGATTGTAACGGACTTCAGTTGCTGGAACGTGGCTTTGTCGATAATTCGCAGCTTTGACAGCCGAATCAACATCGCATCGTGGGACACCCCGAACACCCTTTCAGTCTTAAGCATTGTAGCCATGCTGATTTTACCGCTTTTGTATTCTTCGCTGGGAATTTGCTGTATAAGTCCAGTCTCGGGCATCAACAGAGCGGAAGCGAAAGCATCGGCATTCACCTCCTCCGGCTCTTTGCCCCCCATTCTGCAAATATGGGGAACCGTTTTCATTCCATAGTAAAGGTGATATAGTTCGTGCGCCACTGTGAAATGCTGACGTCCCACATTGTTGTTGCTGTTGACAAGGATGAATCTGTCGTTGTCCGTCGATTTTATAGAAAGACCGCAGAAACCCTCCGACAATGGCCGGAACAAAGCCAAGATTCCCAATCTGGTCAAAACCGTCTTCACATTTATGGGACTGTCAAGATCGGTGTCAAGATAATTGACCCGGAAATCCTTTGCATACCTTTCAACGGTGGCAATACTCAATCTACTCATACCAAAGAGAGTCGTTTTAGTTTCATATACTGTTTAGCAAGAGCCTTGAAGTCTGCAATGGCATTTAAATCGCTTGCCGTCAATCCGTCCTGTCGGAAAGTGCAAACCAACACTCCTTGTTGCTGAATCTCCTGCGAGAAAAGCTGCTCCAATTCACACCCAAACAAATCCGACACCCTTTCCAGAACAGAAATCGGAGCCTCTCTACGACCGCTCTCGTAATTTTCGTAAGTAGTACGAGCAATTCCGAGTGCATCCGCAGTCATTTCTTGCGTGAATTGGTTCAAATCTCTCAAATATTTGAGATTTTTACCTACCGTCACATTTTCATTATTATGCATATCTACCTAATATATAGGATACTTATGTGTTTATTTTATCAATTGCTTAGTGTGGCAAAAATAAACAAATATTTTCAAATATCCAAATTTTTGCCACAGTTTTTTATTTTTTTTGCAACATCAAAACGGACATCTCAAATTCAAGTAAAAAAATCTTCCAACAAGGGACCTCGCACTAAATACAACCTTTCCCCATCAGCAATATCGCCACAGCCACCTGCACGGCCAAAATCATAGGCACTCCATAGCGGAACTTGTTATGCTTCGTCTTATGCCGGAACAGCCACATCGCCAACAAAGCCGCCGGACTGCCCCCGAGCACGGCAAGCCACAGCAGTGCCGCCTCCGGTATGCGCCACCGCCCACGACGCGCTTTCCATTTGTCGAGACCGTAAACTACGAACGTCACGACATTAACCGCAACAAGATAATAAAATAAAAAAAACGCCAGCATTCACATCATTCATTATTTATTTTCAACCGTATCGGCATAGTCCATCCATGATAAGGCGTTCCATACTTCCCGTTTATACAATACACCTTCCACTTGGGAATTGCCATCAACATCTTCTTGAACTCCTGCTCCAACTGTTCAATCACCGTCTCTGGAACACGTTCGCGATTGCCTTGTACCAAATGGACTTTTACTTTGGGTACATCATTCAAATGCCCAGTACTGTCTATATCAATATCATCAATTTCGACATAAAATCTATTCACGCTATCCAGTTCTCTGTAACTGTTTGCAAAATGCCTAAATGAGAATGAAAGACTATCCCAATAATCTTGTTGCAAGTCCTCAAAAGCAAATCCATCCTCCGCCACACGATTGTTAAACAGTTTAGTCTCCACCACACGTCCTCTTTCAACAGTTATATGCATTTCAGTCTCATAATTCCGTAAAAATCCACCATGAAAATAATATATCATATTTCCTTTTGCCAAACGCAAAGTGCCATTAACCCAACCAGCCACAATACGCCCTTTCACATAATACTTCTTAAACACCTTTTGCAAAACAGAATCGGGCAGTTTGTCAAATTCACAGTTTTTGTTTGCGTTTAAAAACTTAATGCTATCCAAAATAATCAACCCATCCATAATGCTCCAATAAGCGACAAAACCATCCCAGTTACCAGTGGACTCACAATATGCCCCTTGAAAACTTGCCCACACACCAAAGTACAGCATCGTGTCCGCCCGAATTGGTCTGCCAAGAAGATACCACTCCTCACCGTCAACAAACACATAATCCGCCATTTGTCCAGTTGCTTTAACAGACAATCCGGCAAAAACGAATATCAAAACAAAGAAAAGACGTTTCATAACATCATTATTTTTTATCATTACTTCTATTTGTATTTATGTACTTTCGTCGTCATACAATCAAATCGCAAATTGTACCACGAGCCGCTTTCACAAGGTCGGCAGGTGCTATGCAGAACTGCAGTCCTCGCTGTCCGGCGCTGCAATAAACTTTGTCGTAGTCCGTCACACTCTGGTGGAAATAGGTGGGCAATGGCTTTTTCATGCCTATGGGCGAGCAGCCGCCACGAATGTATCCCGTAAGTGGGAGCAGCTCTTTCACGTGAATCATCTCAGCTTTTTTGTTGCCCGTAACTTTGGCGGCTTTCTTCAGGTCCACCTCCTCGGCACCGGGTATCACGCACACGAACAGTCCCGTCTTATCGCCGCGCAGCACCAGAGTCTTGAAAAGCCTCTCTATGGGCTGTCCAAGCTGCCGGGCTATGTGAGCGGCACCGAGGTCGTTCTCGTCAACCTCGTAGGGAATCAGCTGGTACTCAATCTTCAGCTGGTCCAGCAGCCGCGCCGCATTGGTCTTTTTAATTCCTTTCTCCGCCATAACATTTCATTTTTACAACTTTCAACTAACCTCCAAGTAATCCTGCGGTGGCTAAGCTTGTCGAAGCCCCGCCAACTTTCAACTCTCAACTTTCAAATTAATAACATAATCCAATAATTTCAACTTTCAATTTTCAACTTTCAACTTTTCTTCGGTTCCATATGCAGTGTCACGTGTGTCTGCGGTCCGAAACGCTCTTTCAGCCGTCTTTCGATGAGCGAGGCACATTCGTGGGCTTCGTGCAGCGACACGTTGCCGTCCATACGTATGTGCGCCTCAATGGCGATGCGGTTGCCGATACGGCGGGTGCGCAGGTTGTGGGGCTCGCACACGTCGGGACAGGTGTGGATAATGTCTTCAATCTCTTTCTCCGTCTCGGGTGGCAACGAGCACTCCGTCAGTTCGTTCATACTGCCGTGCAGTATGCCTACGGCCACTTTCACCAGCATCGCCCCCACCACTATGGAAGCCAGCGGGTCGAGCACCGTCCAGCGGTCGCCGAGGAGTATGGCACCGCCGATGCCGACGAATGCAGCGATGGAGGAAAGCGCGTCGCTGCGATGATGCCATGCGTTGGCCACAACAGCCTGCGAGTCAAGACGTTTGCCCGCGCGTGCCGTGTATTGGTACAGGATTTCTTTCACCACTATGGAAATGAGTGCCGCCCACAGTGCCAGCTTACCCGGGGCAGGCAGCTGCTCGCCGCCGAGCCACGAGGCGAATTTCACCGCGCCCGTCACAATAATGCCGAGGGCGGCCGCCACCAACGCCATACCCACAAACAGCGAGGCCAGTGTCTCGTACTTGCCGTGACCGTAGTCGTGCGAGTCGTCCTGCGGCTTGGCGCTGACACGCACAAAGGCAATGACGATGATGTCCGTGACGAAATCCGACAACGAATGCACCGCGTCGGCCATCATTGCGGCGCTGTGTCCCACAACGGCCGCCACGAACTTGAAAACCAGCAGCGCCAGATTCCCCGCACTGCCCACCAAAGTAACCTTGTAAATCTCTTCTTCGCGTTTCATCGGTTAAATACACATCTAAAAGACACGGAAAAAACGAAAAAAAATGTTTTTTATTTTAAAACTAACACTAATTGCCATCTAATTAACCACTGATTACTAATTACTAATTACTAACTATTAATTACTAATTGCTTTTCCCCGCTTTGCTCAGCACCAGAATCAGCACCGAGCCGAGGATCAGCGCAATACCCACCCCCAGCCGCAGGGTGAACACGCTGCCGAACACCGCGATGCTTATCAGCACGGCAGTGGCGGGTTCGAGGGCTCCCATAATCGCCGTGGGCGTGGAACCGGCCTTGGCAATGCCGATGTTCAGGAACGTCATGGCCACTATCGTAGGCACCAAGGCAAGCATCAGCACCCATCCGGCGGCGCTCCACGTGGGGACGGCCATCAGATGGTTTTCGGGCGACACCAGAGAGAACAACGCCGTGGTGACGGTGGCGAAAAGCATTATGTAGTACGTCATTTTAAACGGCGGCATCTTTATCCCCGTTTGATTAACGATAACGATGTACACGGCGTACGTGAGTGCCGACACCAGCACCAACGCCACTCCCAGCAGCGAGATATGCCCGTTGCCGTCGCCTTGGTACAGCAGGGCTATGCCCGCCATGCTCAGAAGTATCGAAAACACCGTGGTCAGAGTGGTGCGTTCCTTGAAAAACACCGCCATTATCACCGCCACCATCACCGGATAGGCAAAGAGTATCGTGGAGGCGATGCCCGAGTCGATATGTCGGAATGAGGAATAGAGCGTCAGCGCCGAAGCCGCGAAAATCACCCCCAGCGACGCCAGAATTTTGAACTCCCGTGCCGTCAGCCGCAGCGACACCCGCTGTATTTTCAGTATCACAAACAGAATCAGCACCGCCAACGTAAAACGGTAGAAAATGACACTCGCCGCATTCAGTCCCTCGTCGTAGAGAAACAGCGCCCCCAGCGGGTTGGTGCCGTACGCCACCGCCGCCGTTATCCCTGCGAGATATCCCTTCAGCCGTTCGTTCATATCTTTTTACATTAACTGCCTCGGAGAGGCTGAATCTCAATAACCCCGCACAAACGAAGTGCAGTGTGGGGGTGCGAAAACGCGAGAAAAATGCGTCTCGGAGAGACGCGACAAAACCGCAAACAACATAGCCCAACCTAAATCACCATAAAACACTAGCCATCAAAAACTTAAACCAAATCAAAATCTTGCGTTTCAGCCTGCAAAGTTACAACATTTCTTTCGATTTTTCACCACATTCATTGAAAAATAGTAGAATCGGTGGCTGAGACTGTCGAAGCCACCACCTCCCCTCCCATCACTGTTCACTGTTCACAGATCACAAACTAATCACCAATCACTATTCACTAATCACAAAATAAAAAGCCTCCTCCTCCGTTATTATCGCACAACTTCATTCCAACCACGATGAAAAAAATAGAGATAATGTCGCCCGTGGGCTCGTACGAGTCGCTGATGGCCGCCATACAGGGCGGTGCCGATGCCGTTTATTTCGGTGTGGGCAACCTTAACATGCGCTCGCGCTCGGCCAACAACTTCACCCACGACGACCTCCGCCAGATTACCGACATCTGCCGCCAGCACGGCATACGCACCTACCTCACGGTGAACACCATCATCTACAACCACGAAATCGACGAGATGCGCCAGCTCCTCAACCTCGCCAAGCAGTGCGGCGTGAGTGCAGTCATCGCCTCCGACATGGCGGTGATACAATACGCCAACAGCATCGGGCTGGAGGTGCATATCTCCACACAGTGCAACATCTCCAACACCGAGGCGGTGCGCTACTTCTCGCAGTTCGCCGACGTGATGGTAACAGCCCGCGAGCTGCCGCTGAAACAGGTGGCGGAAATCACCGAATTTATAAAAAACAACGACATCCGCGGCCCAAAGGGCGAACTCGTGGAGATAGAAGTCTTTGCCCATGGCGCCCTCTGCATGGCCGTCTCCGGCAAATGCTACCTCAGCCTCGACAACTACAACCACTCCGCCAACCGCGGACAGTGCCTGCAGCTATGCCGACGACAGTACCGCGTGCAGGACATCGAGACGGGACTCGAACTGGCCATCGACAACAAATATATCATGTCACCCAAGGACCTTTGCACCATCACCTTTTTGGACAAGATTGTGAAAGCCGGCGTGCGGGTGCTGAAAATCGAAGGTCGCGGACGTTCCGCCGACTACGTGAAGACCGTCACCCGCTGCTACCGCGAGGCCGTGGACGCCATCGCCGAAGGCACTTACACACAGGAGCGCATCGCGCAATGGATGGAACAGCTGAAAACCGTATATAACCGCGGTTTCTGGGACGGATACTATCTCGGCCGCACCACGGGCGAATGGACGGAGCGTTACGGCTCGCAGGCCACACAGACCAAGGAATATATAGGCAAAATCACCAACTACTACACCAAACTGGGTGTGGCGGAAATAAAGATGGAAAGCGGCGAGCTGGCCGTTGGCGACAAGTTTATGATAACCGGAGCCACAACCGGCGTTTACGAAGCCACCGCCGACGAGATTCGTGTGGACCTGAAACCCGTGCCCAAGACCGTGAAAGGCGACGCCTGTTCCATCGCCACCACCGAACCCATCCACCGCGGCGACAAAGTGTATAAAATCATCACCGTCCCCGACGAATTCTAGTAGAGACGATGTGTACATCGTCTCAATGGTATGCGTGTCGGCCCGTAGAGACGTGCTGTAGCGCGTCTCAAAAACACACGACCATCCCGTAGAGACGTGCCATGGCGCGTCTCAAAAACACACGACCATCCCGTTGAGACGTTTCCCGAAACGTCAAACACACACAACCAACCCGCATAGACGTGCCGTGGCGCGTCTCCTAAAAATTCCGCAGCACTGGCATAAAATATAATCGGATTTTCGGATATTCCGATTTTCAGAAACAAAAAAAGAGACGCACTGCAGTGCGTCTCAACAATTTCAACTTTCAATTCTCAACTCCCCACGTCCGTTATCACCACCCTCTGTGCCGGGCTGCCGCCCACTTGCACGAGGTACACCCCTGCAGTGGGCATTCGGAAACGCAATACCCCCACAGCCCGCGGCTGTACGTGCAGGCAACGCCCCGAAACATCGTACACTTTGACCGTTTCGCCCTCCGCACCGCTAACAATAATATTCAGCCCGCTTTGGCCTATCTTCCACGGCACCGCCTCCGCACCTTGTATGCACACATGCGTGGTGTCGTAGATGTGTATGGTATCGTAGATATGGATGGTGTCGTAGATGTAGATTGTGGTTGTGTCGAGCACTGGAATAGTGTCGAAAAGGTGTGTCCAAGTGGTGTCGAACACCTGCGTGTGGGTGGTGTCGTTGTACCATATTGTGTCGTTTGTCCACAGTGTGTCGTTGTGCCAGATGGTGTCGTTATGCCACAAAGTATCGTAAACGGGTATTGTATCGTATGAACGTACAGTGTCGTACACTTGAATGTGAGTGGTATCATAAACGCCTATTGTATCGAGCACGGTAAGCATTTTGCCCAGCGGAGTGGCGGGCATATACACGCTGTCGCCCCACTGTGTGGCGGTGATGGTGGCGTTGCCACGCGACTGGAAAAATATAGTATCGTGCGACACAGTGGCCACCCGTGGGTTGCCGCTGGTGTAGGTTACAGGCAGTCCGCTGGTGGCTGTGGCAGTGGCCACCACAAAGCCCTCGCTCAAGCGTTTGCCTTGCAGGTTTTGGCTCCACACTATCTGCTGCGGGGCATCCGCCTGCGGGTACTCGTAGGCACCAATATCCACACGCCCGCCCGAAACACGGTGGTTGCCGTCCAAATCTGTGGAATCTTGATATGTAAGTGTGTTATAATATGGGTAACCTGCATCTATGCAAGCCGAGCCGGAATCCAAATGCCAGTCCGCCTGCATAATAGCAAGGGAGTCTGCACTGTTTGTAGTCGCACCCGCAAAAGTTGTAGGACGTACAAAACGCACATAGTTCTTGGTGCTATCGGAGCCGGAGTTGAGGGTATCTAAAATAATGTTGCCTGAACCCGAAAAACTTTTTATTTCTCTTGCGTTATAAAAAGTTAAATTACTATTATGTTTGAAAGTTCCTGTGTCATACACGATGGTATTGTATATCGGTACATTTACGTTTTGGTAGAGGAGAAATCTATTGTTGTTATTTGGATGATAAGCATAATTGTTCGCAAAAGTGCAATTTTGTATTAGTGAAGCACCATTGTATATATAAACCCCACTAGTTGCCATTCCGTTGTTAGTATTGGTCGCTTCGGCTGTATTATTGGCAATTAAACTATTGACAATCCTTGTATTAGCTGTACTGTAAATTCCACCCGAAATAACAGAAGAATTAGTACCCAACATACCATAAGCATTATTAACTATTTTACAATTGATAATGTCTACAGTTCCATGACCTTTTGTAGTAATTGGTGCATTGACAAATAAATCTCCCGAGCTATTATCATGATAATAGCAACGGTTACGGGCGAATAAACATCTTTTCAAAACAACACGATATCTATAATTGTCACCCAAAGATGAAGAAGCATTGTTTGTGGCATAAAGAGCATAATAATTATTCGTTATCTGACAATCTACCATCTCAAGATAGGCATTACCATTTGCGGCAAGTCTAATAACCCAGCAATAACTACAGCAATTGTTTAATTTTGTATTGCTAATATAACATCTATATGTTATATATATTCCGAATTGTCTAGCACCGTTTATTGTTGTTGTACCATTCTTTGAAACATAGCAATTGTTTATATAAAAAACGGGCATACCTTCGGTGTTTATGGCATATTCCTGAGCGTTATTTACATCTATTACCAATCCATCAATATTAGTTCTTACGCGATTTCCCGTAGAAGAAGCATATATAGTACTAGTTATTTTAGTGAATTGGTTATTAGACAAATAACCAAAACTTAAAGATTGTCTCTGATAAAGATGTGATTCAAACCCTATAAAGCCACCATATATATGTACTCCGCTTTTTGCTGTAAACCCAACGAAATTACCAGTAGAAACAAACACAGAATCCCCAGCCTGTAAAGAGTCTATAGCCGATTGTATTGACCGTTTTGCAGTTGCCCAAGTAAATCCATCGTTGGCGTCGTTTCCTGTGTGAGATACAAACAGCACTGTGGCATTCATATGGAATGCGAAAACCAATAAAATACTAAAAAATAGAACCTTTTTCATTATTTTTATTTTTGTTGTTTATAATTCAATAAAAAACAAAACGGACAAGCCGTTGCTGTTACGGTTTGTCCGCTGTATGGTTTTGGTAAATAAAAAATTGTGCGAGGTCGGAATTACGCCATACCCCCCCTAAATAACTGTGTGTCAATGTGTTAAAAACAACATTCATTACAATGTACGAGTTTACAGATTTTTAATCTCTTTGGCGGTGAGGCCGGTAATATCGGCAATGGTTTTGGTGTCCATCCCCTTCTGTTTCATATTTCGGGCAATTTCAACAGCTTTGGCTTTTTGCCCTTCGGCCTTGCCTTTTTCCAAACCTTCTTTGCGGCCTTTCTTCAAGCCTTTCTCAATACCTTTTTTCAGTCCGAGCTCCATACCTTTTTTCACGCCTTTGTCCTCGGCAGTCTGAATAGTGTTGGTGTTATCCCTATAGGCTTTCAGCGAAGCTTCATATTGTAGCATGTCTTCGGGGGTGAACTTTTT
>DBXF01000027.1 GCA_002309295.1 Bacteroidales bacterium UBA1219
AATTCATCCCGAGACGCAGTATCTGCTCGTAGCGGCACATGTTGTACACCATGCATGTATGCGTGTTGAAGGCTGCATTGCGTGCAAAACCGACCGCACGGCTGAACATTCCTGAAAGACTCTGCTCGCAAAAACCGAAGATATGTTCCACTCTGACGCGAGTTTTGGAGTTCTTCCTGTTTATCGTATCCTGCCACTTGCTGATTTTCTTGCCCTTCACATTACGTTTGATGACACGGTCCTTGAGTTTGAACTTGCGCATCACCCGTTTCACTCCTTTCCCTATATATGCGCTGTCGCCAAGAAAATCCTGACCAGTGTCGCTTTCGTCCACAAGTTCCCTGACGGGCTTGGAGTCGTGCTCTTTGGCGGCAGTCGTCACGCATTTCTTTATGAGCTTGCTCTTGGCGTCGGCCTTCGTGTGGTTCTTGTAGCCGTAATGTTTCTCGCCGCCCTTCTTTGTCCAACGGGCGTCTATGTCCTTGTGCCGCTTTTTGTTGGCTTTGCGTTTTTTCTCGTTTTCGGTGTCGCCCTCCTCGGCATTCCACAACTCGCCGCCCTTGTCCTCCTTTATTTTCTTGTTCTCTTCGCGACTGTTCCGCTGGCGTGGCACCTCCACGAAGCTGCCGTCGACTATCACGCCCTCTTTCATTATCAGATTGTTGGCTTCGAGAAAAGCGTAGAATTTCTGGAACAGCTGCTCGAAAACATTCTTTCTCACAAGCTCCTCTCGGAAAAGCCACACTGTGTTCTGGTCGGGAATTCTGTCGCCGCTGGCGAGGTCGAGAAAGTTGCGGAACGAGAGCCTGTCGCGAATCTGGTATTCCGTCTGGGCATCGCTAAGGTGATACATGCGCTGAAGCACCAATATTTTGAACATGAGCACAGGGTCGTATGGCTTGGCTCCGGCCTTGGTCATCTTGTCTTTATGCAGTGCCTTCTCCAAAATATCGCGAAACATCTCAAAATCAATCACTCCCGACAACCGATCGAGAGGATTGCCCATGTCGTTGAGTTTCTCAAGGGTCTGTTCGTCATCAAACAGCCCCATATTGCCTTGTGTTTTGTATTCTTGCTTTTTCGGTTCCATATCAATAATTTTTTACAATGCAAAAATACAAATAATTCCTTGATTGATAATAATTTAAAGTGGTTAGTTATACACAAAGTTATCAACATCAGCACTTTGTGCAAATCGGTGATTTCGAGAGTGTTTTTTAAGCTCTTTTCACTTGTAACACATTGCTATTCAAGTAATTTTAATTAGAAGTTCCCTATTTATTTGTTTGTACTCATCAGTGCCAAGACGAGCAACTTATTCCAAACAGAAGCGTGGCACTGTACGCCAATTCATCTGATAGAAGTTGTCGGAAACTCAGAAAAGAAGAATAAGGAGACAGTCCACGCAATACACGCGAACCGCAATACCACTCTTGCCTTTCTGAATAGAAGGTTCCGACATTTCTATCAACAAGAACGAGGCATAACGCTTCGTGATTTCACTTCGAAATCCAACTGCAAAATTACGATTATTTTTCCGTTCTGCAAAATTTATTTTTCACAACTCGCAGAAAAAGTGTAAATTTGCAATTGTAAATCAAAAATCGAAACTGATGATAACTATCGGAATTACAGGCACTATAGGAGCTGGCAAGGGCACCATAGTGGATTATCTTGTGAAAGAGAAGAACTTCGCCCACTACTCTGTAAGGGCGTTTATCACCGAGGAGATAAAACGTCGCGGCATGGAGGTGAACCGCGACAGCATGACAATAGTGGGCAACGACCTGCGGGCCACCCACTCACCCTCGTACATCGTGGAGCAGCTCTACCAGCAGGCACAGGCCTCCGGCAAGAACTGCATAATAGAGAGCGTGCGCACCCCCGGCGAGGTGGCAGCACTTCGCGGCAAAGCCCATTTTTACCTCTTCGCCATCGACGCCGACGCCAACACCCGCTACCAACGCATAACCCTGCGAGGCTCCGAGACGGACCATATCGATTTCGACACTTTCATCGCCAACGAGCAGCGCGAGATGTCGTCGACCGACCCCAACAAACAGAACATCAAAGCCTGTATCGACCAGGCCGACTATACGTTTATGAACAACGGCACCATCGCCGAACTGAACGCCGAAGTGGAGAAGGTGCTGGAGAAGATTTCCGCCAAGGAGGGCTGCAAACACGTGCGTCCCTCATGGGACGAGTATTTCATGGAGCTTGCCAACGCCGCCTCCAAGCGCGCCACATGCGACCGCGGACGTAGCGGCTGTGTGATAGTTAAAGAACGTCAGCTGCTGGTTACCGGCTACGTGGGCTCGCCTTCGGGACTGCCCCACTGCGACGAGGTGGGACACCTTTTCCACAAAATGATACACGAAAACGGAGAGATAACCACCCACTGCGTGCGCACCGTCCACGCCGAGCAGAACGCCATCTGCCAGGCCGCCAAACGCGGCATAGCCCTCGACGGCGCCACCCTCTACTGCCGTATGACCCCTTGCCGCACCTGCGCCATGCTTATCATCAACTGCGGCATAAAACGTGTGGTGTGCGAACGCAAATACCACTCGGGACAGGAGAGCGAGGAGATGTTCCGGCAAGCGGGAATACAGCTGGAATTCTTCTGCAACGAGATAGAACAGTATGAGAATCAGTGATGAAGAAAGGTTCAGTGAACCTTTCGATAGCACGAAGTGCGGAGAATAAATTGATTAGTGAAGATGTGAAGGCGTTAAGATGTGTGTATTCTACATACCAAGTCACCGAGCGGCGGGTGAGCTTGTCGAACCCCCGCATCGTTTAACTGCAAACTCAAAACTGCAAACTGCAAACAAAAAAAAAGACATCCTTTCGGGTGTCTTTTTTTATCGATCTGTGATTAAAACTTATGCGGGGTTGATTGCTCCCATGGGGCAAGCGTCGGCGCAAGTACCGCAGTCCACGCATTTGTCAGGATCAATTTTGTAGATGTCGCCTTCAGAGATAGCTCCGGAGGGGCATTCGCCTGCGCATGTTCCACATGCTACACAGTCGTCAGAAATTTTGTAAGCCATAATTATTCTCTTTTAATGTTATTAAATGTTGGTGCAAAATTACGATTTTTCTCTGTATTACAAAACATTATTGCAAAAAAAAGATATTTCTTCGCGTTAATTTATTGTAATTCAGCTTATTATTTGGTAATAATTTTACAGGCAAAGCGTCAAAAAAAGGGCTTCGCGGAAGTCCGGAAGCCCTTTTTGATTAGTTCGGAAAGCCGTTTTTAATGGAAATTCTCGACGATTTTTTTCATCACACGTCGCGGTGTGGCGTCTTCGTAGAGGATTTTGTAGATAGCTTCCACGATAGGCAGTTCGATATTGTTTTTCTTGCGGATTTTTTCGATGGATTTAACCGAATAGTAGCCTTCGGCAATCATTTTCATCTCCAGCTGTGCGCCGCGCACGGAATATCCGTAGCCTATCATATTGCCGAAAGTGCGGTTGCGGCTGTGCTGCGAGTAAGAGGTAACCAGAAGGTCGCCGAGGTAGCTGAAACGCTCCAGCTGACGGCTGTCCATCGGGTGCAGGCAGTTGATGAAGGTGTCCATCTCCTGCATGGCGTTGGAGACGAGCACCGCCAGCAGGTTGTCGCCGTAGCCGAGACCGCGGCAGATGCCAGCGGCGATGGCATAGACGTTCTTAAGCACGGCGGCGTACTCGATGCCCTCCACGTCGTCGGAAAGCTCGGTATGCACGAAACGGCATTTCATAAACTGAGAGGCACGTTGCGCCAACTCTGGATTTTTCGACGCCACAGTGAGGTAGGTGAGTTTCTCCTGAGCCACCTCTTCGGCGTGCGACGGACCGCTGATGACAGTCATATCGTCGTAGCTGACGGCGAAATTGTCGTGCAGGTAGTCGGTGATAATCTGTGCCGTGGAGGGGACAAGACCTTTGATGGCGGAGTGGATTTTCTTACCCACAAAGTCGTCGGGCTTGAGGCCTTCCAAAGTCTTGCTCACAAAAGCCGAAGGGAGCACGAAAAGCAGGTCGGAAGAGTCGCGGATAACCGATTTCACTTCCGAATAGAAATTGATACGGCTAACGTCGTATTCCACCGAACTGAGGTACAGCGGGTTGCGTCCCGTCTCTTTCATGCCTTCGATAATCTCCGGCTCACGTATCCACCAGTTTATCTTCTGGTCGGGATGTTCCAAAATAATGCTTGCTATGGCCGAAGCCCAGCTTCCACTACCAAGAACTGCTATCATTATGAATCTGTTTTATTTATACTATATTAATAACCGTAGCTCGAACCGTCGAAACAGTGGGTGCACACTCTTTCCTTGGGCAGTCCAACGGCATCGCAGATAGTCTGCAACGAGTTGAATTTCAGTGTATCCACGCCCAAGTGTTTGCGTATCACCTCAACCATGTTGGCATACTGTTTGGTGGTGGTGTCGCAGTAGAGTTCCAGATTTTTGGTGCTGTCGCCCTCGAGTTCCTTTATCACACGGCGTGTTATCAGCTCAAGCTCGGTTTTCGATGCCGAGAAATTGAGGAAATTGCATCCGTAAACCAGCGGCGGACAGCTGATGCGGATATGCACCTCCTTGACGCCCGACTCGTAAAGTTTTTTCACGTTGTCGCGGAGCTGTGTGCCGCGCACAATGGAGTCGTCGCAGAAAACGGCGCGTTTGCCGCGCAGAAGTTCGCGGTTGGGCAGAAGTTTCATCTTGGCCACATGCTCGCGAGTCTCTTGCGACACAGGCATAAAGCTGCGCGACCAAGTCGGGGTATATTTTGCCACACCACGTTTGTAGGGAACGCCGCTACCCATGGAGTAGCCAAGTGCCATGCCTATGCCCGAGTCGGGGATGGCGGAGACGAAATCCACATCCACGTCGTCGTTCTTGCCCATTTCGTAACCGATTTTGTAGCGAAACTCCTCGGAGTTGAATCCTTCGTAATCCACGCAGGGGAAACCGTAGTAGATCCACAGGAACGAGCAAATCTGCATCTTGTCGTTGGGTGCGAGCATCTGGCTGATGCCGAAGTTGGTGATTTTCAGCACTTCGCCGGGACCTACGAACTGCAGTGTTTCGTAGCCTAGGTTAAGGAAACTGTGGTTTTCCGAAGCGAGGGCGTAGCTGTCCTCTTTCTTGCCGATGACGATGGGCGTGCGTCCGTAGTAGTCGCGGGCGGCGATAACTCCGTCGTCGGTGAGGATGAGCATCGAGCAGGAGCCTTTCACCTTGTGGAATACGTTTTGTATGCCGTCGGTGAAGTCCTTGCCCTGAGTGATGAGCAGCGCCACCAGCTCGGTGGGGTTGGTCTGGCCCATGCTCAGTTCGGTGAACTGCTGCCCTTTGGCAAGACATTCGGCCTCGAGCTCGGCAATGTTGTTGATTTTGGCCACTGTGACGATGGCAAAACGGCCGAGGTGCGAGTTCACCACGATAGGCTGCGCGTCGGTGTCGCTGATGACGCCTATGCCGAAATTGCCCTTGAATTTGCCCAAGTCGTCGCCGAACTTGGTGCGGAAATAAGAATTTTCGATATTGTGGATGGAACGGTTGAAATTACCATTTTCGATGGTAACCATGCCTCCACGTTTTGTTCCGAGATGTGAGTGATAGTCAATGCCGTAGAAAAGGTCGTTGGCACACGACTGTTTAGACACCACTCCAAAAAAACCTCCCATAATGAATTGATTATTAAATTATTACTATTATATATATTGATTTTGATTAAGTTGCAAATTTACATATAAATATTAAAAATTACAAATAATTTTATACACTTTGCTGTTAATAATTTTTGGTTTCTGATAGTCAAAAAATTAGTCGTTCTGTTGAAAAAAAAGGGTGAAAAAAGAGAAAAAAGGGGCTCTTAATTAGTATTTTTGCAGTAGGATTTGTATTATTCAACACAACAGCTATTATGGTAAAATTCACGCACTTGCACGTACACTCGCACTTCTCATTCCTCGACGGCATGTCGAAGATTCCCGACCTCATTGCCAAAGCAAAAAAATGCGGCATGCTTTCGATGGCCCTCACCGACCACGGCAACATGTACGGCATTAAGGAGTTTGTTGACGCAAGCAACAAGACCAACGAGGAACTTAACAAGGAAATCGAAAAACTGACGGAGAAAATCGACCCCAAGGACAAGAATAAAGAGGGCGAGGAAGCCACGCCCCTTTCGCCCGATGAGATTGCCGAAACTAAAGCAAAAATTGCCGAGCTGGAATCGCAGCTTTTCAAGCCGATACTCGGAATAGAGGCCTACTGCGCCCACAAGTCGCGTTTCGAGAAGGACACCCGCGGATGGCACCTCATTCTCTTGGCCAAGAACAAGCAGGGCTACAAAAACCTGTGCAAACTCAGCTCCCTTGCCTTCACCGAAGGCTTCTATTACAACGCACGTGTGGACCACGAACTGCTGGAGAAATACCACGAGGGCATCATCTGCAGCTCAGCCTGTCTGGGCGGCGAAATACCACGCAAGATAATGGCCGGCGACATAGCGGGTGCCGAAGAAAGCGTGCTGTGGTTCAAAAGCATTTTCGGCGACGATTTCTATCTCGAACTGCAACGCCACAAGACCGACAAACCCGGCGGCGACACCTCCACCTACGAACGTCAGCAGGAGGTAAACAAAGTGCTGCTCGACCTTGCCGCAAAGACCAACACCAAAATCATAGCCACCAACGACGTACATTTCGTGGAGGAGGAGCACGGCGAGGCTCACGACCGCCTTATCTGCATCAGCTCGCAGGTCAAGGTGAACGACCCCAACCGCATGCACTACACAAAACAGGAATGGCTGAAAAGTCCCGAAGAGATGGAGGCCATTTTCAGCGACCTGCCCGAAGCCCTTGCCAACACCATGGAAATCGCAGATAAGGTGGAATTCTACAGCATCGACTCAGACCCCATAATGCCCGTTTTCCCAATACCCGAGGAATTCGGCACCGAAGAGGAATACCACCAAAAATACACCGAAGAGGACCTTTTCAACGAGTTCACCCGCGACGAACACGGCAACGTGGTACTTTCGGAAAAAGACGCCAAGAAAAAAATCAAGAAACTGGGCGGCTACAACCGTCTGTACCGTATCAAGCTGGAAGCCGACTACCTTGCCAAACTCACCTGGGAAGGTGCCAAGATGCGCTACGGCGACAACCTCACCGACGAGCAGCGCGAACGTATCATCTTCGAACTGCATGTGATGAAAACCATGGGATTCCCCGGATACTTCCTCATTGTGTCGGACTACATACGCGCCGCGCGCGAGGAACTTGGCGTGATGGTAGGGCCGGGACGTGGCTCGGCAGCAGGCTCCGTGGTGGCCTACTGTCTGAAAATCACCGACATCGACCCACTGAAATACGACCTTCTGTTCGAGCGTTTCCTCAACCCCGANNATCTCGCTGCCCGATATCGACGTGGATTTCGATGATGCCGGACGTGAGCGCGTACTCGACTGGGTTACAGAAAAATACGGTGCCGAGAAAGTGGCACATATCATCACCTACGGCACCATGGCCACCAAAAACGCCATTGCCGACGTTTGCCGTGCGCAGGACATTTCCGTTGCCGAAACAAACGCCATCAAAGCCCTTGTACCCGACAAATTCCCCGAAAACCTGAAGGACGCCAAGGGCAAACCCCTCAAAATAAACCTTAAAAACTGCCTCCAGCACGTCCCCGAAATGAAAAGTCTGCTCGAAGGCACTAACATGAATTTCACGACGACCGAAGAGGCCAGGAAGAATTACTCGGAGATGCTCACCTACGCCAGCCAGCTGGAGGGCACCAACCGACAGATAGGCATACACGCCTGCGGTGTTATCATCGGCGCCGACGACCTGACCAACTTCGCCCCTGTCTGCACCGTGGACGACAAAAAAACAGGGAAGAAAGTCGTTGTCACACAATACGACGGCCATGTTGTTGAAAACGTGGGACTTATCAAAATGGACTTCCTCGGCTTGGCCACCCTCTCCATTATCAAGGAGGCGTTGAAAAACATAAAGCTCTCAAAAGGTTTGGACATAGACATCGACCATATACCTATCGACGACGCAGACACTTACAAGCTTTTCAGCAACGGCAACACTGTGGCGGTGTTCCAATTCGAATCGACAGGCATGCAAAGCAACCTGCGCGAGCTAAAACCTTCTCAGTTCGAGGACCTTATAGCCATGAACGCCCTCTACCGCCCGGGTCCCATGGACAAAATCCCCGACTTTATCGCACGCAAAAACGGTAAAGCCCCCATCACCTACGATATCCCTTGCATGGAGCAATACCTCAAGGACACCTACGGTATCACCGTGTATCAGGAGCAGGTGATGCTTCTGAGCCGACAACTCGCCAATTTCACCCGCGGCGAGAGCGACGCACTGCGTAAGGCCATGGGTAAGAAAAAGAAGGAAATCGTCGATGCCATGAAACCCAAATTCATCGACGGCGGTGTCGCCAACGGCCACGACCCCGTGGTTCTGGAAAAGATTTGGGCGGAATGGGAGAAATTTGCAGAATACGCCTTCAACAAATCGCATGCCACATGCTACTCGTGGGTGGCCTACCAGACGGCCTACCTCAAAGCCCACTACCCGGCAGAGTATATGGCAGCGGTGATGACNNCAGAGTTTATGGCGGCCAACCTCACCGCCGAGAGTGCCGACGTGAGTCGCTTGGGAGAGCTGATGGACGAATGTACCAAGATGAAAATCAAAATATTGCCTCCGAGCGTCAACGAATCGTGGAACGACTTCACCGTAAACAAGAAAGGCGAGATACGCTACGGCATCGGCGGACTGAAAGGCGTTGGCGAAGCCGCCACACTAGCTATCATCGAAGAACGCGAGAAAAACGGTCCGTACAAAGATATTTTCGATTTTCTGAGACGCATCAACCTACGCTCAGTGAACAAACGTTGCCTCGAATCGCTTGTAAAATCGGGGGCTTTGGACGAATTCACCGACCTGCACCGCGCCACCTATTTCTTTAAGGAGAACGACAACGACACCACGCCATCGTTCCTCGACAAGCTGATACGCTGGGGCGGAAAAGAGCAGGAGAACGCCGCCTCGTCGCAGATATCCCTGTTCGGCGGTTCTCCCGAAATGGCCGAGAGCCTGCAGCTGGAGATACCAAAGGTTGAAGAATGGAGTTCCATCACCAAAGCCAACTTCGAAAAAGAGACCATCGGCATTTTCCTCACCGGCCACCCGCTCGACGAGTACAAGTGGACGATGAAATTCTATACCAACATCAACACACGAATACTCTCGCAGAAAGAGAATTACGAAAAAATCCGCGACCGCGAACTGCGTTTCGCCGGATACGTCTCCAACGTCGTGGAACGCCTCGACAAGAAAGGCAATCCGTGGGGGGCTCTCACCCTCGACGACTACGAGGGCAGCTTCGAAATAAGGGCTTTCGGCAACGACTACATGGGCATTCGCAATTTCTTCCAAAAAGGACTGTTCATCTACTGCCGCGCCATAATCAAGCCTCGGCCGTGGGGCGACAATCCCGAACTGGAGCTGAAAATAACCGAAATGGCACTGCTTGAGGACATTTTCGACAACCGCACAAAAAGCATACGACTGAACATCGATGTCCATAACATAAGCGAGACCTTCTGCGAGGAACTGCATAATGCGGCAAAGAAATGCAAAGGAAAAGCACAGCTGTATGCATCGGTTTACTCTCCCACATTGGATGTGGACCTGAGAATGCGCTCGACCACATTGCTTGTGAAACCTTCGAAATTCGTCAAAGCCATCGAAAAAATGCCACAGATAGCGTCGTTCGACGTAAATGTAGCCACAAATTCACATTAGCATGCAGTTCACTACGCCAATACCTATTGAAAAACAGCCTGTTAGCATAAGCCACAACAGCCGGATATTGCTTGTTGGCTCCTGTTTCACCGAAAACATCGGCAACCGCTTGGCGTACCACGGATTCAAGACTCTGGCCAACCCCTGCGGCATTCTCTACAACCCAATCTCCATAGGACAATGCCTCGAGATGGTGGCCGCCAACACGCCCGTGAGCGAGGAGAGCCTTGTGCAGGGCAACGGACTGTGGCACTCGTGGCTCCACCACGGACGTTTCTCGCATCCCGACAAGGCCACCTGTCTGCAAAACTGCAACGACGCCATACGCGAGGCCCACGACTTCCTGCTGAGCGCCGACACCGTAATCCTCACCCTCGGCACCGCCTTTGTGTACGAGTTGCCCGACGGCACCGTGGCCGCCAACTGCCACAAAATGCCCGGCAACACCTTCCGCAAACGCCTCACCACAGTGGAAGAACTTTCGGAATACTACCGGAAAGATATCGGCACGTTGAAGTCGCTCCGCAACGACATACGTATCATCTTCACCGTCAGTCCGATACGGCATTGGAAAGACGGCTACCGGCAGAACACGCTGAGCAAGGCCACACTGCACCTGCTTGTGGAGGAGTTGCAACGCTCCACCGACAACGTTTTCTATTTTCCAGCCTACGAGATAGTTATGGACGAGCTACGCGACTACCGTTTCTACGACGCCGACCTGCTACACCCCTCCCCCACCGCCGTGGAATACATCTGGGAGAAGTTCTCCGACGCCTATTTCGACGAAGCGACCAAAGCCATATGCCAGAAAGTGGCACAGTGGCGCAAGATGTCGCAGCACCGTCCTCTGTTCCCCGAGAGTGCGGAATACAAGGCCTTCACCGAAAAGCTGAAAGAGCTGGAGAAGGAGATTTCGGAACTAGTTTGCAGTTTGGAGTTTTGAGTTTGCCGTTAATGGTGGCGGCTGATAATCAATAGATTATCAGCCGCCACCAATTATTTTCCTTTGACCAATGACCTTTGACCAAAGACTAATTACTTGACAATCAGTTTTTCCACCTTAGCAAAACGGTCGTTGGTTATCCTTACGAAATAGGTTCCGCGGGCGAGGCCTTCGAGGTTAAGCCGGTGGGTGGCGTTGGCGTCGATGGTCTCGGACTGGACGGTGCGGCCATTGATGTCGATAAGGGAATACTCCACGTTACCATTGGCACCTTCGACGGTGAGTGTGGCCGACGTGGTGGCGGGGTTGGGCTGGAGCTTGACAACGGCGTTGGAATGGCTGTTGACTCCACATCTTACGAAATACACCACACAATCTGTATTTTGCTGAAGATTGGTTACTTTATAAGTATAGCATCCTTCACCCAAACCAAAGTTAGGATCATTATTATAATCGACAGGCACTCCGTTTACAACAATAGAGTCAAAAAAGATATCGTATTCATCATAGTTTTCTTCGATGCCGAACATAGTGGTAGAGCCCTGCGGTTTTGATATTGTGCGTCCGGTAACATTTGAATTATCTGTCATATCAAAAACAAATCCGCCATAGGAAGGAACCACATTCCAAGTAATATTGTAATTCGGAATCTGCTGGCGAGGACCAACAATCATACGTATCATCGGGACACACATGTGACCCATGGAATAAAATGCATGTGAATCCCAAAAATCTAAATTAAAAACATTATACTCATCCCCACCCCCGAATTCATTTCCCAACAATCCTGGCAGTCGTCTTCTCACAGTATCCATAGTTGCGGAATCCATGTCGTAATACCAGTTAGTGGATAATGCCGGGTAAAACGTTCCCGTGCCAAATGCAACGGTATATCCTATCCAATAAGAGGTGTCGGGGATAAGAGCCGGCTGAAGCGGGAAAGATATCCTAATTGTATTGTAAGTTCCAAAAGCCCGGTAGCCAGTGTCAATCTGTGTTATATCCGATGCTTGTACTGTATAATCTCCTGCACCTGTGTGCTGATTAATAAAACAGGCACCAGTGTTATAATGTGTGTCGATGGTACCCGTCTGCGAATTTTGCGTGGTATAAACATGAAGGTATGTAGAATCCACAGCAAGATATGGTTCCAATATAGCACCCGATGGCATGTTGCGATTGGGCGAAGCTACAATTTCCACACCTCTTATCACCCAGTTGCTCGGCACGGTGCTCGGAGTCCTATACTTCACTGTAAATCCAGTTTGAGGAAAACACCAATTCTGCAAACTAAGAATATTGGGCACAAAATAATCCGAACTAGTAAGCACTCCGTTGTCGCGGCCCCATACGCGGTTGCCGTTAGAGTCGCAATTGACGTTGTACAAAAACGTGTCCACGGGGATGGCGAGCGAGTCGCTTATAAGCGAAACAAAAATCGAGTCCACGCCCAAGTTTGTGGAAGGCAGAGGCGAGGATGTGCCGTATTGGTATGCAGAGCCGCCCCATATATCGGCAAAACGTCCTTCGGGGTCGATTTTAGCGAAAGTGTCGTTGACGGCATCGGGGAGTATGGATGCCATGTTCTGGCTTTGTGCAAGTGTAGTGCCGTCGCTGGCTTTTATTACACCTTTGACATTGGTCTGGGTTATGCGACCGTTGTTGCGAAAACGCGCCTGCCAAAAAAGGTCGTTGCAACCCATGCCTTGCGGTACAAGGTGGTAGCCGCCGTCGTAGAAAGCGTTGGTAACAACCTCCATACGGTTATTTGCAGCTTGTTCGATACCAATATCATCGACCAACCAATACCAACCAGGTTGATAACCCGTAGCACTGTCGTTTCGCCAACGCAGACGGACATACAAATTTTGATAACCGGAAACAGTCTGCGGCAGGGAAACAGTTTTATAGCCAAGCGTGGCACTATTATTAGCAATGTCTATACCCTTGCGGTTGATGTAAATCCTGTTCCAATTTATGCTGTCGTGTGAATATTCCAAAAAGCACGAATCCCAATAAGAACATCTGTACCACTGATAGAAAGAAACATCGTAAATGCTCGACGAAGATGGCACAGAAACACCTTTTATAGCTAACCAAGAGTCGAATTTCCCATTTGTAAAATGAGATGATCCGTAATTATCCGCATCAATCATGGACATCACCATTATTCCGTCGTTACTGGTAGGCGAATTGAAGTCGGGCAGAGAGACATTGCCGACCGAAATATGGAAGAGGCTTGGAAAAACGCTGTTGTACGCATTTTGTGTAGCTGCAGTGTTGTCGGGCAACCTGTTCCAGTGGGAGTATGCCGCCGTATGATAGCCTACACCTGATGTCCAGCCCACGGAAAACTCGTTGGTGTCGGAGAAATCGACAGTGAAGAACGGGGCTTTCGTAAAAATGGAGCCTTTGTAGGCGTTTTGCCTCTGCTGCTCCATGGCTGCGAAGGGACGTGGCGAAAGTGCTGTCGCCTGATTATCAGGTATCTGTGCTGACAGAACCGCATTCTGCACTTGGGCGGACATGGAAAGCGACACCGCCAATATTGCCAAAAGGAAATAAATCTGTTTCATAACATCCTGTTTTTAAAATGTTTGTGTT
Source organism: Bacteroidales bacterium UBA1219 (assembly GCA_002309295.1). Classification (GTDB taxonomy): domain Bacteria; phylum Bacteroidota; class Bacteroidia; order Bacteroidales; family P3; genus UBA1219. Next base: position 13,397 of record DBXF01000027.1, read on the forward strand.
TGTTGTTTTGTAGATATTCCGTTCATAGAATTCGACTTTGCAAAGTTACATTTTTATTTTTTATCTGACAAGTTTTTTTTAGCAAATTTTCAGGGGGGGGTAATTGACTATATATCAATATGTTATAACAGCATTTTTTCGTTGTTTATTTTGTTTTGTAATTGATTTTATGATTTTTACGGTGCAAGTTCTTGTCGTTTTTACGGCGCAAAGATACGAAATAAAAATTGTTTAAAATGTGCAAAATCTTGGAAAAAATTGGCAACTTCTTTGCAAGCACTAAAGGATTTGCATACTTTTGTTCGTTTTTGACCTTTAAAAACCCTGCAACAGATTGATTGAAAATATTTTACAAAGTTGTTTCAAAAATCAAGGATTTGCACTTTTTGGGGGATGATTTTTTGTCAGTTTGCAGTTTGCAGTTAGTTTATAGTTTACAGTTTACAATTAATAATTTATAGTTTATAGTTTACAATTTATAGTTTAAAGTGAAGGCTGATAATCAATAGATTATCAGCCGTTACCAATTATTTTCCTTTGACCTTCGACCTTTGACCTTTGACCAAAGACCAATGACTAACTAGTTCGCATTCTTTACAAGGCGGACAGTATACCCGTAGTAGCGGAAGAGGCCAGATGAAAGCACATTTCCACTGTAGAATTGAATTAGCCAGGCAGCAGCAAAACCGCAGTTCGAAGCTGACCAGTAGTAGCCTTCTGAACCGACATTGCCGACTGAAACATTAGCGCGGCTGCCAGCTGCAGGCAAGAAAACGCAACCTGCATTCTCCAATATGGTCCACTGAGCGGCAGAGATAACATTGGAGGTATATGCCGATCCTGTTGTGTTGGTGCTGTTAAGTACGTAGGTGGAAGTGCTCCAGTTGTCGGGAACAAGGATAAGACCGTTAATACCATTGACCTGTGCCTTGGCATAGCGTATGCCCGATGTGGTGCTACGTGTTCTTATAAGATACCTCCATTCAGCATCAGTAAGGGTACGCCATGTGCCGGGAGCATCGGTGGTGGTAGTCTTGGGATTATAGATGGCGTTGTAAACACCCCAGTCGTAGTTGGATCCTGAGAGGTCTATATTTGTCATATATGCGGAAGGGCCATAGCCATAATAATTATTGTTGGGGTCTACAGTTGAAGTACTTATAGAGTATGGCTGATAATTAGTATTATACTGGTCACCGGGATCATGGTATCCGCTTGTTCCCCAGCCAAACAAATCTATCCAACCGGAATAAGAAGATGATATATTTCTGTTATTAGCTCCAATGGTATCCCATTGATGAGGTGCGAAACGCCAAGTGCCTGCCGCTGTGCCTCCACCAGCCACGGCGTGGGTTGTGGCTGTGCTGCCTCCATTTTTGGCACTCCACTGCAGGTTGCCTGGCGAGAAAAGCACACTAGTGTTGGCACTAACAGAAAAGGTGTGAGCTGTTGTGGTAAACGTGATTTGGTTGCCGTATGCCGTGCCTGCGGCATTGGTAGCGTAGGCACGTACATAATAGGTTGTCCCTGACGCAAGTCCTGTAATGCTACTTGTAAAACTGCCTGTGCCTGAGCTATTGGTAGTATGATTGTCGCTGATGGTGGGGTTTTGCGAAGTACTCCAACACACACCGCGGGCTGTAACTGAAGAACTTCCGGCGCTGGTAACATTGCCGCCGCCGGTAGCGGTAGAACTTGTGATATTGCTTGCGGCAGTTGTGGTAACGGTGGGGAATTGTGCTACCTGGCCATTATTGTAATCTTTTACCAAACGTACAGAATAACCGTAATTACGTCCAACATAGTCTTGTGACAACACAGAGCTGTAAAAGTACATATAATATGCTTGTGCGTTGTCGTAGTACGTTGATGACCAGTAACCATCGTTAGTTCCCACGCTATAAACAGTGGTTCCGCTGCGATAACCTGCGGCTGGCAGGAATACGCAACCCGCATTCTCCAAGGTAGTCCAAGTGGCAGCATTTATAACGTTTGTCGTGAATGCCGCGCTTGAGGTATTGGTGCTAGTAAAAGCATAAGTCGAGGTACTCCAGTTGTCGGGAACAAGGATAAGACCGTTGATACCATTGACCTGTGCCTTGGCATAGCGTATGCCCGATGTGGTACTACGTGTTCTTATAAGATACCTCCATTCAGCATCAGTAAGGGCACGCCATGTGCCAGGGGCGTCGGTGGTGGAAGTCTTGGGGTTATAGATGGCGTTGTAAACACCCCAGTCGTAGTTGGTACCGGAGATATTTGCTGCACCGTTGCCATAATCGGTGGTTGTGGTGCTTGTCATATACGGATATTTGTTGTTGTATCCGCTTGTACCCCAGCCAAACATGTCTATCCAACCGGAATAGGATGATGAGACGTTGCTATTTGCGCGTCCTATGGTATCCCACTGGTGGGCTGCGAAACGCCAAGCGCCTGCGGCAGAGCCACCACCGGCAACGGCGTGAGTCACAGCTGTTGTGCCTCCATTTTTGGCGCTCCACTGCAGGTTGCCGGGTGAGAAGTACACGTATGTGCCGGCTGCTGTAGAAAACACATTATTTGGTAAAGCTGTGGTAAAAGTAATCTGGCTGCCGTAGGCAGTACCTGCAGTATTGGTTGCGTATGCCCGCACATAATAGGTGGTTCCGGGGGTAAGTCCAGTTATGCTGCTTGTAAAGCTGCCCGTACCTGAGCCGTCGGCGGTGTGGTTGCCACTTATAGTGGGGTTTTGCGAGGTACTCCAGCACACGCCGCGGGCGGTAACGGCAGCGCCTCCGGTGCTGATCACATTGCCTCCGCTGGTAGCAGTAGTACTTGTTATATTACTTGCGGCAGTAGTAGTTACTGTGGGCGCAACGGCACTTGTGGTAAAAGTAATCTGGCTACCGTAGGCGGTATCCACTGCACTGATAGCGTATGCCCGAACATAATAGGTGGTGCCGGCGGCAAGTCCAGTTATATTGCTTGTAAAGCTGCCCGTGCCTGAGCCGTCGGTGGTGTGGTTGCCCCTTACTGTGGGATTTTGTGAGGTACTCCAGCATACGCCACGGGCGGTAACGGCAGAACTTCCCGCACTGGTGACATTGCCGCCACTGGTAGCGGTAGTACTTGTTATATTGCTTGCTGCAGTAGTAGTTACCGTGGGCGGAAGGGCGGTTGTGGTAAATGTAATCTGGCTACCGTAGGCGGTGCCGACAGCGTTGGTGGCGTATGCCCGCACGTAATAGGTCGTTCCTGCAGTAAGTCCAGTTATGCTGCTTGTAAAACTGCCCGTGCCTGAGCCGTCGGTGGTGTGATTGCCACTTATGGTGGGGTTTTGCGAGGTGCTCCAGCAAACGCCGCGGGCTGTAACTGCAAAACTGCCACCGGTGACAACAATTCCGCCGCTGGTGGCAGAAGAACTTGTTATACTGCTTGCAGCAGTTGTAGTCACCGAGGGCAGATAAGCATTTGTGGTAAAGGACAACTCATTGCCGTAGGCGGTGCCTACAACGTTGGTGGCGTATGCCCGCACGTAATAGGTGGTGCCTGGTGTGAGACCTGTAAGGCTACATGTAAAACTGCCCGAACCCGCACCGCTGGTGGTGTGTGCATTGGCAATTGTGGGATTGTGCGAGGTGTCCCAGCACACGCCGCGTGCAGTTATAGGAGTAGTGCTGCCGGCTGTAGCAGTGCTAAGACACATGGCTGTTGTATCGGTAACAGTGCTTATAGTTGATGTATTTACTGTTGGAAGCATTGGAACAACAGTATCCCTCACAAGACGCACTAAGTTTCCAAAATGGTATTCATACATTGACGGACCCGTAAGAACATCACTAATCGCAATGCCATAAACATACCTGTTATTATTGTGTGTAGCCGAATGGTAGTAACTGCTGGCGCCTACCCTGGTGACAGATATCCCGTTTCGACTTCCAGCGGCTGGGAGGAAGGCACATCCGGCCATTTCCAAAGTTGACCACTGGGTAGAAGATATAATATTGGAATTGAAAGGAGCATCGAGTATGTTGGCGCTATCGATGGCGTAAATCAATGTATCCCAGTTATCAGGGACAAGTACCAAACCATTTATCCCGTTTACAACAGCTCTGGCGAAACGCACCCCGGAAACAGTGCTACGCTGGAGCACAAGGGTATCCCACTCCACTCTTGAAAGGGTGCGCCACAACCCGGGCTGGTTGCCTCCGTTGACGATGGCGTTATATACACCCCAATCGTAGTTTGTGTTTGTTAAATCATTGTTTCCATCGCTATATGCACCATTACCAGCAATTGTCAGATACGGAAATTTGCTATCGTAGCCGCTTGTTCCCCAACCAAAGAGGTCTATCCAGCCGGTGTATGAATCGGAGATGTTGCTGTTTGCCGCGCCAATGGTGTCCCACTGGTTGGGTGCGAAACGCCAAGTTCCAGGGGTGATGCTGTCGGCAGTGGCATGGGTACCGACATTGGTGTACTGTAGGTTGCCGCCAGAGATAAGCACGTGCTTGTGGGCACCTATGGAGAAAATGCCTGACAACACATTCGGCGATGAGAAGTTGAAAAACAAAGTGAAATTCTCGCTTGCTGTCTGCGTTTGTTGCACAATGTTGCTGAGATAGACATTTCCATTGCGGGAAGCATAGCCCACCATAACCAACTCGTCGCCGCTCTGGAACTGCTGCGAGGACTGGCGTTTTTCAACAACGTTGCCACGTAGGGAAATCCCGTTTCCGGAGCTGCCCCTGCGGTTGAGCAGTTTTATGGTGCTGCGTCCCTGCGGCGTGGTCACCGCCAGCAGATACACCTGCGCATGTTGCAGACGCACCTTGAAAATATTGTTTCCCGCCTGAAGGTCCAAACTACGTTCTGCCACCTCCTGTCCCGCTAGGTTGAACACCTGCAGCACCGCTTTGCTGCTCCGAGGCATAGTTACGGACACATTGGTAGCGCCGTTGAACGGGTTGGGATAGGCAGAGAGTTCGGCGGCAAGGCCTTGCGTTTCGGCAATGCCGGTCTGCGTGAAGGTAAGAACGGTGTCAGGATAGACGAGCATTTCGCTCCACGAACTGCTGATGCTCTGCACCAACACCGAGTCGAGACGCACATAAGCGCCACCGGTAGTGGCACCAGTGAATTTCAAATTGATGTCCTGCGAAATGGCAGTCTGTGCCAAAGCCAAGGTCATCATAGCCAAAATTGTAATAATTTTTTTCATATCGGGCGTTTTTTATTTGTTATCGGTTTAATTATTTCAAACTAAGGTAAAATATTAACAATTAGCAAATTATGCATATACAGTTACGCTATTTTATACTATTTCACTAACTATCAACACTTTACAATATATTCCATTCATATTGGTTTGATTTTGCAAATATATGTATTATTTTAGAAAATTTCAAAAAAAAGTCTTTTTTTTAACTTTTTTCGTGCTGAATTGCAAACACGAATTACCATATAATTAATTGCAAACACGAATTACCATATAATTATCCATAAATTATTACCTATCAAAAATTAATGGAAAATTTGCGGCAATTACATGTAAAAAATAAGCATTTGCGGCTGCCGTGCATATCATGTTAATAACATTATATTTCCGCATCGGAACAAATCATTTTTTTTGCGTATATTTGAAAATTCAAAACAACGACATTTTAATCACAAGTAACACAAAATCACCAATATAAAAACAATACTGCAATGAACGTAAGGCGCATTTATGTAGAAAAGAAAGAGGATTACGCCGTGAAAGCGGCCGAACTCCACGACGAGATGAAAAACTACCTCGGCATCGAGGCCGACAAAGTGCGTGTGCTGATACGCTACGACATCGAAAACGTGTCCGACGCCACCTATCAGAACGCCAAAATCACCGTTTTTTCGGAGCCTCCCGTGGACATGGTGTACGAGGAGTCGTTCCCGAAAGAGGCCGACGACTTCGTCTTTTCGGTGGAATACCTGCCCGGACAGTTCGACCAGCGCGCCGACTCCGCCGAGCAATGCGTCAAGCTGCTCAACGAGAACGAGGAACCGCTGATAAAATCGGCCACCACCTACGTCATCTCCGGCCACCTCACCCAGCAGCAGCGCGACGCCGTGGTGAAACACTGCGTGAACCCCGTCGACAGCCGCCTTACCGACGAGCAGAAACCCGACACCCTTGTAACCATCTTCGACGAGCCCGCCGACGTGGCCGTCCTCGACGGTTTCAAGGACATGGACGAGACAGCACTCCGCTCACTGTACGACAGTCTCGGACTGGCAATGACTTTCAACGATTTCAAACACATACAGAACTATTTCCGCGGCGAGGAGCACCGCAACCCCACCATGACGGAAATCCGCGTGCTCGACACCTACTGGAGCGACCACTGCCGCCACACCACCTTCGCCACCGAGCTGAAAAACATCACCTTCGACAAAGGCTACTACCGTCCGCTTATCGAAAGCGCCTTCGAGCGTTATCTCTCCGACCACCGCGAGCAATACGCCGGCCGCACCGACAAATACGTGTCGCTGATGGACATCGGCACCCTTGCCGGGAAACGTCTGCGCAAAGCTGGCAAGCTGGAGGACCAAGAGGTGTCCGACGAGATCAACGCCTGCAGCATCGTAGTGCCCATCGAAGTCGACGGCAAGATAGAGGAATGGCTTGTGAATTTCAAGAACGAGACACACAACCACCCCACCGAGATAGAGCCGTTCGGCGGAGCCGCCACCTGTCTGGGCGGATGTATCCGCGACCCCCTTTCGGGACGCACCTACGTGTATCAGGCCATGCGCGTTACCGGCGCCGCCGACCCCACCAAGCCCCTCAACGAGACTTTGGCAGGAAAACTGCCTCAGCGTAAGATAGTCACCACCGCCGCACAGGGCTACAGCTCGTACGGCAACCAGATTGGCCTTGCCACCGGTCTGGTGAACGAGATATACCACCCCAACTACGTGGCCAAACGTATGGAGATAGGTGCCGTGATTGCCGCGGCTCCGCGCCGTTGCGTGAAACGCCTCACCTCCGACCCTGGCGACATCATCATACTGCTCGGCGGACGTACAGGCCGCGACGGCATCGGCGGTGCCACAGGCGCTTCCAAGTCGCACACCACCAAATCGCTTACCACCTGCGGTGCCGAGGTGCAGAAAGGCAACCCGCCCACGGAACGTAAGATTCAGCGCATGTTCCGCCGCGAAGAGGTGGCGTCGCTCATCAAGAAATGTAACGACTTCGGTGCCGGCGGCGTGTCAGTGGCTATCGGCGAGCTGGCCGACGGACTGCTTATCAACCTCGACAAAGTGCCCAAGAAATACGCCGGCCTCGACGGCACCGAGCTGGCCATCTCCGAATCGCAGGAGCGTATGGCAATAGTGGTGGACCCCAAAGACGTGGACAAAATGCTGGCCTACGCCGAAGAGGAGAACCTCGAAGCTACCATCGTGGCCACCGTCACCGAAAACCCGCGCATGATACTGACCTGGCGCGGCAAAGAGATTGTCAACCTGTCGCGCGCTTTCATCAACACCAACGGTGCACATCAGGAAACCGACATCAGCGTGCCCATGCCCGACGAGAAACAACGCTATTTCGACGGCAAGGCCGACAGCGGCGACATCCGCAAGACATGGCTCGACACCCTCGCCGACCTCAACGTATGCTCGCAGAAAGGTCTTATCGAGATGTTCGACAGCTCCATAGGCGCCGGCACCGTGGTGATGCCTTTCGGCGGAAAGACACAGATGACGCCCACCCAGAGCATGGTGGCGAAAATCCCCGTGCTCAACGGCAACACCCCAGCTGTGTCGATAATGAGCTACGGTTTCGACCCCTACCTCTCCACATGGAGCCCCTACCATGGAGCCGTGTATGCCGTGGTTAGCTCGGCAGCCAAGATTGCAGCGGCCGGTGGCGACGCATCGGGAATACGTCTCACTTTCCAGGAATATTTCAAGAAATTGGGCAACGACCCCTACCGCTGGGGACAGCCCTTCGCAGCACTGCTCGGCGCCTACGACGCTCAGATGGGACTCTCGCTCCCGGCTATAGGAGGAAAAGACAGCATGTCGGGCACTTTCAACGACATCGACGTGCCGCCGACACTCGTCTCCTTCGCGGTAAGCGTGGGCAACATCAACCATATCGTAACCCCCGAACTGAAGAAGAACAACAGCACCCTCGTGCTGCTCTACATAAAGAAAGACGCCTACGACATCCCCGACTACAAGGATGTTTTGGAGCAATACTCGCTGCTGTACCAAGCCATCAGCGACAAGCAGGTGCTTTCGGCCTACACCATAGGCTACGGCGGTATCGTGGAGGCTGTGAGCAAAATGGCTTTCGGCAACAGAATTGGCGTTCGATTGGAAGAGACTCTCACTCCTAAACAGCTCACCGCCAAGGACTACGGCTATATCGTGGTAGAGACCGAACACCCCGAACGTCTGCCTTTCCGCCACACCGTGATAGGACACACCACCGACAAAGAGTGTTTCGAATACAACGGCACACAAATTGCTATGGACGAGGCACTTGCCGCATGGACCGGTACTTTGGAGGGCGTGTTCCCCACCTCCACCAAGAAAGCCGAGACTCCCGTAAACACTCCCGTCTTCAACGCCGACAGCGTCTATATCTGCAAACACAAGACCGCCCGTCCGAAAGTGTTTATCCCCGTGTTCCCCGGCACCAACTGCGAGTACGACTCCGCCAAGGCTTTCCAGAGAGCCGGCGCCGATGCCGAGGTTATCGTTTTCAACAACATGAACGCCAGTAACATACGTCAGTCGGTGGAGAAATTTGCCACTGCCATACGCAGCTCGCAGATGATAATGATCCCCGGCGGTTTCTCGGCCGGCGACGAGCCCGACGGCTCCGGCAAGTTCATCACTTCGGTGTTCCGCAACCCGCGCATCTCCGACGAGGTGATGGCGCTCCTCAACCAGCGCGACGGACTTATGCTGGGCATCTGCAACGGTTTCCAAGCCCTTGTAAAACTGGGACTTGTGCCTTACGGCGACATACGTCCGCAGACCACCGACGCCCCCACCCTGACCATGAACACCATCGGCCGACACCAGTCGAAGATGGCCTACACCAAGGTAGTGTCCAACCTCTCGCCGTGGCTGCGCAAAGCCAACCTTGGCGGGACTTACGTGGTGCCCATCTCGCACGGCGAAGGACGTTTCGTGGCTCCGCAGCAGTGGCTCGACAAGCTGTTCGCCAACGGACAGGTGGCCACGCAGTACGTCGATTTGAACGGCAACCCCACCATGAACGAGGACTACAATATGAACGGATCGTACCTGGCTATCGAAGGCATCACCAGTCCCGATGGACGTGTGCTTGGCAAGATGGCGCACTCCGAACGCCGCTGCGCCGACACCGCACTCAATATCTTCGGCGACCAAGACCAGCTGATCTTCGAAAGCGGAGTGGAGTATTTTAAATAGAAGTAGCTTTTATGAAACACCTACTCCCCCTCTGCCTACTGTTGACAGCGGTTATCACCGCCAAGGCCAACGGCGACCCCGTTGCGGTTCATTCCGCACTAACCCTCTCACCCACACCTGTGGCCGTTCACGTGCCGGAGGTACAGCTGGTGGACGAGGCTGTGTCTTTTGTCCCCCGCGACCGCTATATGGAGGTTACGGTGCGCTACCTGCTGCACAACCGCTCCAACCGCAACTTCGACAAATTGCCTTACGGCTTCCCCATCGACTATATAGGCACAGGAAAAGCACGTTGGGATTTCAGGGATGAAATTTCCGAATCCCAACAGGAAAAGGGTTGGCGCGACAGCTACATCCGCAACGTCTCTTTCTTGTTGAATGAAGTTCAATTGCCCTGGCAGTGTTCCCATGACAGCATTATAGTTCCTGCAACGCCCTACATCTCCGAGTTTTTTTTCGATACCATCAGCGTTAAAGGCAGACGAGAATTCGACAGTCTGTTTGCAATTTATGGAGATTCGTTATACTCCTATACCGACCCCATCTCACGTCGCTGGTATTACACATACTTGAACATTCCGGCTAAAAGCTTTGTGGTGCTTGAAGTGCGATATATGGTGGAATGCACCTTTTACGAAAGTTTATATAGCCAACACAATAATTATTTTTATAATGATAATCATAATGCAAATCATTCATATAACGAACATAAGACACGCTATCTTTGGCATATGGATTTTCAGTACGATTTCACACCTGCTGCCTATTGGGGTGACGGACATGCAGAACATTTTGTGGCAACACTCGATGCCTCAAATCTCAAATTTTTAAGAGATTTACTACAAAATGATGATCCAATCTGCGATTATCCGATAAAACAGAAGAGGAAAGTGTGGCAATACGAAGCCAGCAATTTTGATTTGTCTACCGCCAAACCTTTCGCAATATCCTATTATTACACAAAACCGTTGAGACAGCCCCTCGACCGTATCTTTAACCACCGCATCGACCCATCGGAATATACCATAACAGTAAGCGGTGCAGACAAGAAATATCCCACCGAAAACCTCAGCGACCTTGACCCAGCTACGGCCTGCGTGTTGCGTCCCGACAAAAACGACTCCATATTCATCACTATCCGTTTCAAAAAGCCCACTGTTTTGGAAGGTTTGCTTTTATTGAACGGCTACACCAAAAATGCGGAGACTTATAGCAACAACTCACGGATTGACAGCCTTTTCGTTTATGGAGACCGTTCTACTAAATACAAGCACTCTGATGGTGATACCGATACTGTCATACAAGACGAAAAAAACAAAATGTTGCTTGGCGAAGTCGGCCGTTGGATAATCAAATATACGGATTATGTTCCTGCCGCATCGAAATTGTTTCAGGAAACACCCCAATCGTTTGACTGGCAGACCCTTGCCGACAATGCTCTTATACTACCTCTAAGCAGAGACCCTTGGGGGGACACCTATTACACCGAAATCCGCATCCACATCACCGCCACCACCAAAGGCCTGAAATACAACGACCTCTGCGTGTCGGAGTTGCTGTTGATTGGTAAATAAGAGTATTGCTATTTCACCAACTCATACCCTGTGCTACGGCCACCGGCATCGGTACGCTCAAGAATTCCTTTCCCTACAAGGTCCTGAATATCACGCAAAGCCGTATCGGTGGAGCATTTATTGATTTTTGCCCATTTTGAAGTGGTCAGTTTGCCTTCGAAACTGTTGTAGAATTTCCAACACCAATTATTCACCGCATATTTTGCGGCGATTAGACAACTTTTTCACCGCATGAGAAATAGTTATTGTGGTAATATTGATCTTTACAATCAGCAAATTACAGCAAATCAATATATTAAAAATCAAAAACAGAAATTGCTTCGCTTTTTCATTCCTTCTTCTTCTGTTTCTTTTGTCTTGAAAC
>DBXF01000084.1:0-4372 GCA_002309295.1 Bacteroidales bacterium UBA1219
TACCATAGTAAGGGTGCGTTTTGAAACCACAAAATTACGAAAAAAAATCGGAATTCGGAAATTAGTTCGGAATTCGGATGTAAGGACGCACTGCGTGCGTCAAAATAAAACCACCGCAACATTTTTAACATAACACACAAAGTGTTGATGAACACCGCTAAAATAAATTTGTGAATAATTGCCATAAATTACCCGTTAATTATATCACCCCCGTTGGGGGTTCATATTGCATTTGGCGTTTTCATTTGCAGGGGTGAAGAAAGGTTCAGTGAACCTTTCGATAGCCGAAGGCGGAGAACACCCCGACTGCCTGTGGTATACCTCCCCTACGGGGCTGGGCATGGCGTAGCACAAAGTCCGTAGGACTGGCACAAAACGCACGTGCCGCAAAAAGGGACGCATGGTATGCGTCCGGAATAGACGATGATTTATGTATGGAATTATTTGGACATAAATTTTTGTATGCAATATATTAACCCCGACAAAAAAAACGACATCTCTTAAACATAAATTATGCCACCCCTACGGGGTTCATATTGTATTGTGTCGCGTTTTTGCAGGGGTTCACAAATTCTCCGCTTCGCTATCGAAACATCCACCGGATGTTTCTTCACCCCTACGGGGCTGAGCCCTGCCATGAAAACCCCGTAGGGGGTGAAATAATACAAGCAGGGTTGTAAAACCCTGCATATAATAGCCCCAACAACAATACAGAAGTCCGTAGGACTGGCACAAAACGCACGTGCCGCAAAAAGGGACGCATGGTATGCGTTCGGAATAGACGATGATTTTGTGCGTGAAAATACTGATTGGTGAAAAAACTTCCCGAAAATCGGCAAAAAAAACGTATTTTTGCAAAAAAATCGGCGACATGGTTTTGATAAAAAAACACTGTATTACAATAATTTCGGGCATCGCGCTGCTGTTTTTCGCCTGTTGCGACAAACCTTTGCAAAAGCACTCCGTCACGGGCGAGGCGCAGGGCACCTACTATTCCATAACCTACTTCGACACTCAGAACCGCGACCTCAGCGCCGCCATCGACTCCATACTCTCCGATTTCGACCAAACGGCCTCGCTGTGGGTGGGCAACTCGCTGATACGCAGGATAAACGGTAACGCCGACTCGGTGCTCAACGAGCTTTTCTGCGACATGCTCGACAAATCGCTGCGGATAAACCGTCTGACTGACGGATATTTCGACTGCACCGTGGGCAAGCTGGTGAATGCGTGGGGCTTCGGTTTCAAACAGGGACAGGACTTGGACAGCGCCACCGTGGACAGCCTGCGGCAATACACCGGCCTGCCGTTAGAAATAATCACCAACGACGGCAGCAAGATTCTCCGCAAGGCGCGTCCCGAAACGGAGCTTGACTTCAACGCCATAGCGCAGGGCTATTCGGTGGACATCGTGGCCAACTACCTCGAATCCAAAGGGATAACAAACTACATCATCGACATCGGGGGCGAAGTGATTGCCAAAGGCGGCAAACCCGATGGCAGCCAATGGACCGTAGGGGTGGAGCGTCCGGCCGAGAGCCAGTTCGCCGAAAGGCAGTTGGATATCAAAGTAACGCTTGCCAACCAATCGATAGTTACATCAGGCAACTACCGCAAGTTCTACGAGAAAGACGGCGTGAAATACTCCCACACCATCGACCCGCACACGGGCTACCCCGTAAACCACTCGCTTTTAAGCGTTTCCGTCATCGCCGACAGCGCATGGAAAGCCGACGCCTTCGCCACAGCCTTTATGGCAATGGGCATGGAAAAAGCCCTACAATATATCGAAAACAACGACGAGATAAAATCGGCGTACTTTATCTATAACGAAAACGGCGAATACAAGACCTTCGCCACCGAAGAATTCAAGAAAAACATCGTAACACAATAAAACACATATACTTATGAAATCAATGACAGGCTTCGCCAAAATACAGCAGGAAACAGGTTCGGCTGTATATACCGTAGAAATCAAAACGCTGAACAGCAAGCAGTTGGACGTTTCGGTGAAGATACCGACCGATTTTCGCGACAGAGAACTGGAAATCAGAGCGATGCTCAACCGCTTGGAGCGCGGAAAAATTGATTTCATCCTTACCAAGGAAAACGGCGAAAATGCCGCCACCAACATCAACAAGAAAATTGCCAAAGCCTATTTCGACGAACTGAAACCCCTTTACGACAGTCTAGGGCAAGACACCAAAAGCCTGATGGACAACGTTCTGCGTCGTCCCGAGGTATGGGACAACTCGCAAAACACCGAAATCACCGACGAAGTGTGGCAGGGCATAGCACAGCAGATACAGAAAGCTATCGACACTGTGGACGAGACCCGTCTGCACGAAGGCGAGATACTGAAAGCCGATTTCTACAAGCACATCGACCTGATACAACAGAAACTGAACCTCATACCGCAATACGAGACGGAACGCATCGAGCAACAGAAAGAACGTCTGCGCAAAAGCCTTGCAGAACTTGGCACCACCGTCGACGAAAACCGTTTCGAGCAGGAGCTGATATACTACCTCGAAAAACTCGACATCACTGAGGAAAAAGTGCGTCTGCAAAAACACCTCGACTATTTCCGCGAAACCATGGAACTGTCGGAAAGCACCGGAAAAAAACTGGGATTCATAGCACAGGAGATGGGACGCGAGATAAACACCACAGGTTCCAAAGCCAACCACACTGAAATTCAGAAACTTGTGGTGATAATGAAAGACGAACTGGAAAAAATCAAGGAACAACTCGGCAACATATTGTAAACCAACAAGAACACACCGATGAAAAAAATAATTTGCTTGGGCAACGCACTTACCGACGAACTGATACTATTGGAATCGGACCAGCTACTGAATTTGCTCGGTCTGCCAAAAGGCGGCATGCAAATAATTGACTCCGGGCAATATCTTACTGCGAAGAAGTTTATCGGCAAATGTCGCAAGAAACTAGTCCCGGGCGGCTCGGCGAGCAACACCTGCCGAGGGATAGCGTGCGCCGGCGGCGACGCCTCTTTTGTCGGCATGGTAGGCAACGACGACATCGGCGAGCTGTTCGAGAGCGAAATCCGTGCCAGCGGCGCCACCCCTCTCCTACTCCACAGCGACACTCCAAGCGGCACCGCTCTCACACTAATATCGCCCGACAGCGAACGCACCTTTGCCACTTTCCTCGGCGCCGCACTCGAATTGTCGGCACAACACCTCACCGAAGAGCTTTTCGAAGGCTACGACATTCTTCACATCGAAGGCTATATGCTTCAAAACCACGACCTTGTATCGAAAGCCCTTGCCATCGCCGCCGCCAACTCCATGTCGGTGTCCATGGACCTCGCTTCGTACAACATTGTCGAAGAAAACCTCGATTTCCTCAAACACATAGTGAAAGAAAATGTCGACATACTGTTTGCCAACGAAGAAGAGGCCAAGGCGTTCACCGGAAAGTCGCCGCGCGAGGCTCTCGACGAAATAGCCAGATTATGCCAGATAGCCATTGTGAAAGTGGGCAAGCAGGGTTCGTTTGTGAAAAGCGGCGACCAGATATGGGAAATAGGCATTTCGGAGCACAAAACGGTGGACTCCACCGGCGCCGGCGATTTCTACGCAGCAGGGTTCCTGTACGGCTTCGCCGCCGGATACGACATTGAAACGGCCGCCAACATCGGCAAACTGCTCTCGGGCAACATCGTCTCCGTGGTGGGAGTGAAACTGCCGGAAAAACAATGGGCGAAAATCCACAAGGACATTGCCAACCGCAATTTCTGAAAAAGTGGTTCCAACGCTTGTCCGGACTTATCACCAACGCAGTTTTAATAACTTATCCGCGGCAGACGAAAAACGTTGCCAACCTTTTGCTATCTTTGCAATTCGATTGACAAAACAAGAAACTATACAATATCAAACAACTTATTGATAATGAAAAAAATAGCAATTATCTTATTTGCATTGTGCATAGCAACTTTTGCCAGTGCGCAACAAAAAGGCAAAAACACCTTCACCTTTACCACAGGCAAATACACCGACGAACTGAGGGCTTTCTTCGACCAGGACAAAGGCGCCGACAAGGCTCAACAGCAGGCCTACGCCAAACTTATATCGGAATACCTCGGCGTTTGGAGCGAGCTCACACCCGACATGAGAACCAAAGTGGTGGGCATATCCAACCAGATGGTGAAACTCAAATGCAAACCCTCCGACATGTCCGATTTCATCGCTGTTCAGAAAGTCGTCAACAAAGGCGGCAACTTCGACGGATGGCTGCAATGCACCGAAAAGATGAAGAAACTCAGGGATTTGGGCGACTGGTTCGAATACACCACCAACCTTATCGAGAAAAACACCATCTTCGCCTCCAAAAGCTCGAAATGGGA
>DBXF01000084.1:4506-5621 GCA_002309295.1 Bacteroidales bacterium UBA1219
CGCGTGGACTGGAGCCGCACAGGACTTTCGGTGAACGAATGCTACGCCAAGCTGAAAAGATACGAGGCCAACACCAAATTCCCAAAATTCAGCGCCGACTCCGTGGAATTTGTCAACCACAAATATTTCAAAGAACCTATCCTCGGACATCTCGACGAACATGTTACCATGCCCATGGACAAGGACAAATACACTTTCCCGAAATTCAAGTCGTACACCAAGAACTTCGTGCTCAAGGACATTGTGAAAAACGTGGACTACAGCGGCAGCTTTATGATGAACGGCAACAAGTTCCTCACCTCCGACGCCACATCGTCGGCAAACCTCATCTTCTACCGCAACGGCAAACGTTTCCTCATCGTTAACTCCTTCAAATTCACCATCGCCCCCGAGCAGATATATTCCGACAAGGCCAGCATAACCATCTACATCGACCAAGACTCCATAACCAACTCCGGCGTGTCGGTGCGCTACATACCCGCCAACAAGCAGGTGATGATTATCAACGACAGCAAACGCAACTACTACAGTCCCTACAACAACACCTACCACGCTCTGGACATGTACTGCGAGTCGATAATCTGGAAACTCGACGACGACATCCTCGACATATCGATGCTGCGCCAGCAGGGAGCCCAGTCGTTCTCCTCCTTCGAGTCGAGCGACTACTACACCCTCGACAAATACATGAAAATTCAGGGCATCGACCAGATAAGCCCGCTGCAAAGGGTGTATCTCTACTGCAAGAAAGAAGGTCAGCACGAATTTTTCATCGACGAATTCTCCATCTTCATAAAAATGGACCTGATACAGGCCAAGCAGATGATTCACAACCTTGCCAAGGCAGGTCTGGTGACCTTTGAAGAAGGCAGCGGACGCGTTACCGCAAAGGACAAACTCTTCGACTACGTGAAGGCCTACGCCAAAGCCAAGGACATCGACTACGACGCCATCAACCTTGTGTCGGCCACCAAAAACACCTCCAACGCCGTGCTCGACCTCAAGAGCTACGACCTGAAGATGGAAGGTGTGGAGAAATTCGTGGTGAGCGACTCGCAGAAAGTGGCCATCTATCCTAAAGACCAGAAAATTGTGGTGAAGAAAAACCGCGACAT
>DBXF01000084.1:5709-6245 GCA_002309295.1 Bacteroidales bacterium UBA1219
ACCAACCCGCCCAAGTGGGAACGCGTGAAATCGCCTATCAACCAGCTCGTCGGCGAGATACTTATCGACGCCCCCGACAACCATTCCAGCCTGAAACGCACCAAGGACTACCCCATTTTCAACAGCAAGGAGAAAAGCTATGTGTACTACGACAACAAAGCCGCTCGCATCCCCGGCTACGACCGCAAACGCTTTTTCTACACCCTCGAGCCCTTCACCATCAAAAAGATGCTGAAATTCGAGACCGACAGCCTTGTGTTTGCCGGAAGCCTCAATTCGGCAGGCATCTTCCCCGAAATTAAAGAACCCCTGCGCGTGCAGCCCGACTACTCGCTCGGTTTTGTGATGAACACCCCGAAAAACGGTCTGCCCATGTACGGCGGCAAGGGCCACTACAACAAGACCATCGACCTCAGCTACAAAGGATTCCTCGGACAAGGCGAGGTGGCATATCTAAGCTCCGTTACCAAGAGCAAAGACATAGTGTTCCTTCCCGACTCGATGTACGCCGTTACCGACACCTTCTACATCACCGA
>DBXF01000084.1:6392-8348 GCA_002309295.1 Bacteroidales bacterium UBA1219
TTGCTCGACGCCGAGATAACTGCCGACACTTTCAACATGCGTCGCACCGAAATGAAATCGGACCGCTCCATGTTCAGAGTCAAGTCCACCCTCTTCGACGACTGGGCTTTCTGGGCCAACAACGTGCGCACCAACATCGACTACAAGAACCGCAAGGGCGACATTGTTAGCAACGAGGAGATAAACCGCGTAACCCTGCCCATGATGAACTACGCCGCCTATATCGACAAGGCCTCATGGGCTATGGACAAACAAGAGCTCTCGCTCAAGAACAGCAAGTCGGAAAACACCGGCAGCATGGAAAAACTCGACATACGCCAGCGCGTGCACAAAGGCATGCCCGGAGCCCTGTTCGTAGGCACCTCGCCAAAACTCGACAGCCTCAACTTCTACTCCACCGAAGGCGTGTTCCGCTACAACCAGGCACGCATGACGGCCAAAAACGTGTTCCTTGTGTATGTTGCCGACGCCGCCATAGCACCGGCCGGCGACAGTCTGGAAATCCAAGCCAAAGGCAAGATGGCAAAACTCGAAAAAGCACGCATTCTTGCCGACACCGAAGAGAAATACCACCTGATGTACGATGCCTCGGTTGACATTTCGTCGCGCACCATGTACTCAGGCTCTGCCACCATCGACTACATCGACGAAAACAAGAAAGTGCAGAAAATACTGCTGAGCACCGTGATGCCCAATGCACAAGGCGTTTCGTGGGGTAAGGGCTTCGTGAGCGACAGCGCCGACTTCAAACTAAGTCCCGCTTTCCGCTACATGGGCAACATAACCGTCAACGCCCAGGAAAAAGACTATCTCTTCGAAGGCGGAGTGCAGCTGGTACACAACTGCGTGAAAGACGGCGAAGAACTCGGATTCCTGCGTTTCAAAGGCAATATCGACCCGCAGCACATCGAAATACCTGTGGATGAGATACCCACCGACAGCAAGAACAACCGCATGACGGCTTCGATTCTCTTCAACCCCGAAGATATCAAGCCGTACAGCGCATTCCTTACCAAAGACAAAGCCGCCGACAACGAGATACTCGGTGCCGCCGGATTCCTCACCTACGACAAGATTCGCAAGGAATACCGCATAGCAACCCACGAAAAACTTGAAAACATCGCCGAAGTGGCTGGCAACTACCTGGCCCTCAAGACACAGACCTGCGAGGTGGAAGGCGAAGGCACGCTTAATTTCGGCATAAAACAGAGCGACGCCGTTAAGACCTATTCCTACGGCAGCATAAAAGTGGACGACCAGAAAAATGAATGCGACATCAGCATGCTGTTCGGATTCGAATTCCCGTTGGCCGAAGAAGCCCTCAATATGATGGGACAGTACATCGCCGACGACCTCGGCCTTGCACCTGCCGACCTCGAAAACCCGATGATGCACAAGGCTCTCCTCGCCTCGATGGGCGAAAAGGGCGAAGAAGTGTACAGCGACTACGTGGGTAGCGGCGATTTCGGCAAAATCCCCGACCCGTTCAAGTACACCCTCTTCTTCGGCAATATCAAATGGAAATACCTGCAGGGCTTCGGCTACTACACAAACGGCATAGCCACCCTCACCAGCGTTGGCAAAATACAGATTCACAAACAAGTACGCACCAAAATGCAGTACGTGAAACGCAAGACAGGCACACGACTCATCGTTTATCTGCAAATTGCCAAAGACCATTGGTATTACTTCAACTACGATATGACCAAGCACATAATGCTTGTGAAATCGAGCTTCGTGGAATTCGACGACCTGATACGCGGCGCCAAAACTCGCGAGGTTAAGACCTCCGACGGCACATACCGCTACCGCCTCGTAACAAACGCCTCCGAAGTGTCCAAATTCACCAAGAAAATGGAGACATTCGAGGATGCCGGCGACGACGACCTCTACGAGGAAGAAGAGGACCCGGGCGACAGCGAAGAATAATATACAACAGCAAAAAAATACCGAAAA
>DBXF01000084.1:8404-9376 GCA_002309295.1 Bacteroidales bacterium UBA1219
CATGGAATACAACACCAAAAGACCGAAACTGCAGATAACCGACTACGGACGCAACATCTACAAACTGATAGACTACGCCAAAACTATCGAAGACCGCGACAAGCGCAACGCCGTGGCAGCCTGCATAGTAAACGTTATGGCACAGGTGAACCCCAAAGTGAAGGAGGAAACCGACTACAAACACAAACTCTGGGACCACCTGCTGCTGATGTCGAATTTCGAGCTTGATGTGGACAGCCCCTACCCCGTTTCGCACGAAAACAACATCACTTTTGAGCCCAGACCTCTGAAATACAAGACAAACCACATCAACTACCGCCACTACGGCAAAGTCCTCGAGGACCTGATAGAAAAAGTGTCGGACTACCCCGAAGGCGAAGAAAAAGAGGTGCTTATCGAGCTCATCGCCCACCAGATGAAACGCTCATACCTCGTATGGAACCGCAACACCGTAAGCGACGACATCATTTTCGAACAGTTCGACCAACTAAGCACCGGGAAACTGAAACTCCGCGATGACTTCCAACTCCTTGCCAACAAAGAATACGAAGACGGCAACACCCATAGCAACAAAAACCAGAACCCCAACCGCATCAAGAAAAAACAGGGTCAGAAACATCAGGCCAACTCGGTAAAAGTGAAAGCCAACAAGAAAAACAAAAATTTCCAGAACAACAAACAAGCTAACGGCAAATAACACAACAGCAATATGAGTTCTTTCGAGATAATAGGCGGTAAACAGTTGTCGGGCGAGATAATCCCCCAAGGCGCCAAAAACGAGGCCCTGCAGGTGATATGCGCCACCGTACTCACTTCCGACAAGGTGGTTATCGAAAACATCCCCGACATACGCGACGTAAACAAACTCATCGACATACTGCGGCTTATCAACGTAAAAGTGGAGCGGCTGAGCACCGACACCTACTCTTTCCAGGCCGACAACATAGACCTCTCCAAACTCGAAGGCGACGA
>DBXF01000084.1:9416-15459 GCA_002309295.1 Bacteroidales bacterium UBA1219
CTGCTGTCGCGCTTCGGCAAAGCCATCTTCCCACAGCCCGGCGGCGACAAGATAGGCCGACGCCGCCTCGACACACACTTCATCGGTTTCGAAAAACTCGGAGCCAAAATCAACTACAACTACCAATACTACACCATACAAGCCGACAACCTGCAAGGCTGCTACATGCTCTTGGACGAGGCTTCGGTAACAGGAACCGCCAACATCATTATGGCATCCGTGCTGGCCAAAGGCACCACCACCATAATGAACGCCGCCTGCGAGCCTTACGTCTATCAGCTTTGCAAAATGCTCAACCGTATGGGTGCCGACATCTCGGGCGTCGGTTCCAACCTGCTTACCATCAACGGAGTAACATCGCTTAAAGGATGCACCCACCGTCTGCTGCCCGATATGATTGAAGTGGGCAGTTTTATAGGCCTCGCCGCCATGACGCAATCAGAGATAAAGCTCCGCAACGTCGGCATGGAGCATCTTGGAATGATACCCCAGGTGTTCCGCCGTCTGGGAGTGGAGATATTCCAAATGGGCGACGACCTGCTGATACCGGCACAGGAACACTACACCGTGGAACGTTTCATGGACGGCTCCATCATGCACATATCCGACGCCCCGTGGCCCGGCTTCACCCCCGACCTCATAAGCATAGCCCTGGTGGTGGCCATTCAAGCCAATGGCAGCGTGCTGATACACCAGAAAATGTTCGAAAGCCGCCTGTTCTTCGTTGATAAACTGATAGACATGGGTGCTCAGATAATACTCTGCGACCCGCACCGCGCCACGGTGATAGGCCTCAACCGCGAACACAACCTGCGCGGCATACGCATGAGCTCGCCCGACATACGCGCCGGCGTGGCACTGCTCATCGCCGCACTGTCGGCAACAGGCAGAAGCCGTATCGACAACATCGAACAGATAGACCGAGGCTACCAAAACATCGACCAGCGTCTGCGCGACATAGGCGCCGAGATAACACGAATTGAATAACAAAATACATACACCAGTGATTTTCGATATTTTTCGCAAAAAAATCGACCCCGACGGCACTCTCGAAGTACTGAAAACCGACATCCACTCGCATCTCATTCCCAATGTCGATGACGGTTCACACAGTTACGATTTTTCTATACAGTGTATTCAACGAATGGCTGAACTAGGATACTCAAAAATCTGTCTAACACCTCATTTTCAGTCATATAAATTCAAAAACGACGAAGACGACATTTTGGAACGGGCCGAAAAGCTACGCCAAGCCATCGCCGAGCAAAACATAAAGATGGAACTGATAGTGGGTGGCGAATACCTCGTGGACAGCGGCTTCCGCAAAAGGCT
This sequence comes from Bacteroidales bacterium UBA1219, assembly GCA_002309295.1. Taxonomy (GTDB): domain Bacteria; phylum Bacteroidota; class Bacteroidia; order Bacteroidales; family P3; genus UBA1219. The sequence continues at coordinate 10,749 of DBXF01000084.1, forward strand.
GGAAACAAATCGGTTCCTGAAAATGAACAACCAGTACCTGCTTATCGAATTCTCGTTCAACCAAGCCATCCTCGGCATTAACGAACTTGTTTTCGAATTGCAGAAAATGGGACATGAAGTGATCCTTGCCCATCCCGAACGTTACATATACTTTTACGAACATCCCGAAATACCCAAACGACTCAAGGACCAAGGAGTGTATTTCCAGTCCAACATAACCTCCTTCACAGGCTTTTACAGCAAACGGACTATTGTTGAGTGCAACAAATACATAGCCAACGGCTGGACCGACTTCCTTGGAACCGACATGCACAACAGCATATATCTCGAAGCCCTGGTAAAAGCCTGTCAGGACAGGAAATTCCGTAAAATTCTCGACACATACCAATTTTTAAACAACACAATATAAACTATGAACACACTACAAGCCATCAGCCCCATCGACGGACGCTACCGCAACAAAGTAGAAACCCTTGCCGGATATTTCTCCGAACAAGCCCTGATACGCTACCGCGTGGCAGTGGAGATAGAATATTTCATCGCCCTGTGCGACATACCGCTGCCGCAGCTCAAATCCTTCGACAAAGCCAACTGCCCCAAACTCAGGGCCATATACCAGAACTTTAACGAGGAAAACGCCCTCGAAGTGAAGGAAATAGAAAAAACCACCAACCACGACGTGAAAGCCGTGGAATATTTCATCAAACGCCGTTTCGACGAACTCAATCTCGCTGAATACAAGGAGTTTATACACTTCGGACTCACCTCGCAGGACATCAACAACACCTCCATGCCGATGATGCTGAAAAACTGCCACGACGAGGTGCTGATGCCCGCCATAGCCCACATCGCCGACCTGCTCGACGCAAGAGCCGACGAATGGAAAGACATCCCGATGCTGGCACACACCCACGGACAGCCCGCCTCGCCCACCACTCTCGGCAAGGAGTTCAAAGTGTTCGCCTACCGCCTGCGGCAACAGATGGCACATTTCGCCAACATACCCTTCAACGCCAAGTTCGGCGGTGCCACCGGCAACCTCAACGCACACTATGTGGCTTATCCCGACATCGACTGGGAGTCGTTTGCCAACAATTTCGTTGCCAACCACCTGCACCTGCAACGTCTGCAATACACCACACAGATAGAGAACTACGACAACATGGCCGCCTACTTCGACGCCTGTAAACGTATCAACGTGATAATCATCGACTTGTGTCGCGACATCTGGACCTACATCTCGATGGAGTACTTCAAACAGAAGATTAAAGAGGGCGAAGTCGGCTCGTCGGCAATGCCGCACAAGGTAAACCCAATCGATTTCGAGAACGCCGAAGGCAACCTCGGACTAGCCAACGCCATTTTCGAACACCTGTCGCACAAACTGCCCATCTCGCGCCTGCAACGCGACCTCACCGACTCCACCGTGAGCCGCAACATAGGGGTGCCGATAGCACACACACTGATAGCCCTCAACTCGCTCGAAAAAGGTCTCGGCAAGCTGATTCTCAACGAACAGCAGCTGTACAACGACCTCGAGAACAACTGGGCCGTGGTGGCCGAAGCCATCCAGACCATATTGCGCAGCGTGGGCTACCCCAACCCCTACGAGACACTGAAACAGCTCACCCGCACCAACAGCAAGGTGAACGCACAAACCATCGCCGACTTTGTGGAGACCCTCGACGTGGCCGACGACGTAAAACAGCGTATTCGCAACATAACCCCGCACAACTACGTGGGACTGAAAATTAAATAACCATCGACGGCATATATGCGGAAAAATGCCACCAATAGCTTCCTGCTGAAAACTCTGCGGCCCTACCGCGGACAGCTGGTGGTGTACACCATTCTCGTCATTTTCTCCGTAGTATTCACCCTCACCACCATACTCTCCATCACCGACTTCCTGAAAATCCTCTTCCCGCCCGACAGCGGCGCCCAGCCCGACAACGACCCCAACCAGCTCAACCAGTTGCTGAACCAGCTCTACGGCTGGATGATAGGTTTCGGCCAACACAAGGCCGTGCTGCTTTTCGCTCTGATACTCTGCTCGCAATACCTGCTGAAAAACATATTCACCTATTTCGCCATAGTACGCATCTGCAACATACGCAACTATGCCATACGCGACATCCGCAACCGTCTCTACTCCAAAATTACCAACCTGCCCCTCTCCTATTTCTCCAGCTCGCGCAAAGGCGATGTAATATCGCGTTTCAGCAACGACATCACCGAGTTCGACCAAAACGTGCTTCTTTCCATCCAGCAGCTCGTTATTGCAGTGATTACCATATTGTTATACCTCATACTTCTATTCTACATTAATATAAAACTAACCGTTTTTGCCCTGCTTCTGCTGCCAATTATCGGTTTCGTGATTTCGAGGATAACGCGTCATCTGCGCCGCAACTCGCAAACCCTTCAGGAAAAGACATCCTACCTTACATCCCTCACCGAGGAGACGATTTCTGGCGTGCGTATCATCAAATCCTTCACCGCCATCGACTTCTCCAACGAGCGTTTCCAGCGTTTCAACAAATCTTATACCCGCCTGCGCAACAAAGTCTATCGCCGCATCGACCTGGCCTCGCCCGTGAGCGACTTCCTCGGCAACAGCATGGTGATAGTTATTCTCGTTTTCGGTGCCTACCTGGTGTTCAACCACGACGCGGGACTAACTCCCGAACTTTTCATCACCTACATAATGCTCTTTGTGCTGATGATAAATCCCGCCAAGGACTTTGCCACAGCCATTTCGCAGATGAAAAAAGGGACAGCCTGCACACAACGTCTGTCCGATTTTATGGAAATCCCCGACACAATCGTAGAACAGGAAAATCCCAAGCCTTTCGACCAACTGCACAACAGCATCGTTTTCAACAACTTGTCGTTTGAATACAACGCCGGGACAGAAGTCCTGTCTAACATCAACCTAACCATCAACCGTGGCGAGACGGTGGCCATAGTAGGACCTTCGGGCTCGGGCAAGTCAACCCTTGCCGACCTTGTGCCGCGTTTCCACGACTGCACCGCCGGACAGCTGCTTATCGACGGCACCGACATACGGCAGTATTCCATCCCGCAGCTGCGGAGCCATATCGGCATAGTGTCGCAGGACACAATACTGTTCAACGACACCGTTTTCGGCAACATAGCATTCGGCTGCCAAAACGCCACTCAACAACAGGTGGAGGAGGCTGCCAAAATTGCCAACGCCCACGACTTTATAATGCAGCTCGACAACGACTACCAGACCAACATCGGCGACTGCGGCGACCGTCTCTCGGGCGGACAGAAACAACGCATCTGCATAGCACGCGCCATACTTTCCAACCCCGACATACTTATTCTCGACGAGGCCACCTCCGCCCTCGACACCGAGTCGGAACGTCTTGTGCAGGACGCCCTCAACCGCGTGCTAACAAACCGCACCGCCATTGTGATAGCACACCGCCTCTCCACCATAGCCGGAGCAGACAATATAATTGTCCTCGACCATGGACATATCGTCGAAACGGGCAACCACCAACAGCTGATGGCACAGAACGGACTTTATAAAAAGCTGGTGGATATGCAGTCGTTCAGATAAAAATTAAAAAAAGGAACACAAAAACCATTATCGTAACAGCCGTTACGGTAACGCACGTTACTATAATAAAACATTTTATTTGGAAATCACAGCCCTGTCGTACACAAGAGTGCGTGAGGTTGTCATATACCATTCACCGTTTGAGAAGAACCGTTTCTCCACCCAATTGCCGTGCTTGTCGTACTTGTACTTAAATTCGTCGGTGTGTTTCTCCACCTCGTCGAAATTGTAAAAGGTTGTTACCCTCTTGGTTAGGTTGCCGTGCTTGTCGTATTTCATAACTATCTCATTCACAAGCTCGTCATCGGGGTCGAATTGCTGCACTTTCGTCGGTTTTCCATCGGTATTTAAATAGCGTACAGTCTTTTGGGAAATGCCTTCCGCATCGTAATTGTATTCTATTGTTTGAATCCGTTTATTGTTTTTTCCATAAACAAAAGAATAACTGTAACTTATTTCATTCAAACTCCCGGTATAAAAAGTATCATAACTTTTCCCATCATCACAAGGAATGTAACAGACCTCCTTTATTGGCAATTTGTAATTATCAAAAGTGGTAACTATCAGCTTTTCAAACTTTCCGTCAAAAAATGTATAGGAGTATCGTTTATTATTTGCAGTATCTTCGCGTGTAATATTCTGATACTGTGTATCTACAACCCATAGCAACGAACAACAATGAAAATGTTTCAAACAAACAAATCCCGTTTCCGACGAATCAGCACACACACTGTCCACACAAACACTTCCGTCTTTATATACCTGTTTGATTAGCAGTTTATGCAATGCGCCATAAAATTCATAATTTGGATTATCTTTCTGCGAAAACCCAACCAGCGGCAGCAAAGCCAAAAACGCAAATATTATTGTCCTGATTTTCATAACGGTCTGACATTTAAAACACCAGTAAAACAAAATATCTTTTCGTGTTTTTCGATGTTTATTAAATAACTTCAAAAGTTCTGATTTATTGCATTTTTGCAAAAAAAGAAAGGGAACCGAACTGGCTCCCTTTCCTGAAATAATATTAAAATTTTATTTGGCGTATTTGAACGTTTTTCCGGGATAGAAAGCCTCTTCGCCGAGAGCCTCTTCGATACGGAGCAGCTGGTTGTACTT
>DBXF01000084.1:15489-16786 GCA_002309295.1 Bacteroidales bacterium UBA1219
CGAGGTCGGCAATGGTGGTGTCCTCGACCACGGACATTTCGTCGAGACGTACAACCACAAAAAGCTGATGGCACAGAACGGACTTTACAAAAAGCTGGTGGATATGCAGTTGATCAAATAAAACGACATCTAATCCCAATACTCAATCTCTCGGGTATCGGTATAATACAATTCTCCGTTTACAAAGGCCTGGCGAAAAATCCAATTGCCCTGTTTGTCGTATTTTATTACATATTTTTCGACAAGAGTGGTAGTTTCACCATCGTTAAAGTACTTGAAAGCCTTTTGTGTAACCATCCCTTTTGAGTCATACGATATCTTTATCTCACTGCTGATATAGTCATCCGGGTCATAGACACATTTTCTTGTCTCACGTCCATTTTTGTCGTAATAACTTACACTTCTTGATGTAACTCCCTCTATACCATAGTGATATTCTATTGTTTGTATCAATTTACCCTTGGCATTGTAAATATACGAAGTACTCATTGATATATTGCTTCTTGACCCCTTTAGAAGACCTCTTTCTTCTGACTTTTGATAAAACCAACCCCAATGATACCAAACATCCTTTATCAGAAGTCCTGAATAATCCCGCGTTTCAACAGTTTGTGAAATTGGTATACCTTCTTGATAGGACGTAATATAAGTTTTATTCTCTACCGTGTCGTATTCATATGTGAGAAAATCTGTCTTTTCCTTGTTTTCTACACTATTTACACTTGTTATGGTTTGTGATGCTTTCACTATCTTTCCGTCAACCGAGTCAAACGTTTCTGTGTAATAGCTAACAGTCCTCCCCGAAGCATCTTTATGTACAGAGTTTATCTGCTTTTTGCCAGTCTTTTGAACAATTGTTTGGCTAGTCTTGCTTCCGTCGGGATAAATGGTCTCTTCTTCCATTCCAGAACGACTTATATTAAAATAAATCACTCTTTCTTCACCTGAAGGGAGATGTCTTCCTTCAGAAATGGGGAACTTAATAACATTTTTACAACTCTTCACATTTCCCACGAAAGAGCCAGAAAATTCAACAACCGAGGGTTGGCATAAAACGGAAATGGGGATGAGCAAACCCAACAAAATGGAAAAGAATAAACGTTTTTTCATAAAGACAAATATTTTTTAAATAACGCAATAACCACTATTTTATTGCTTTCCATGCAAAAAAATAAAGGGAACCGAACCGGCTCCCTTTCATTAAATAATATGAAAATTTTATTTGGCGTATTTGAACGTTTTTCCGGGATAGAAAGCCTCGTCGCCGAGAGCCTCCTCGATACGGAGCAGCTGGTTG